>SVLY01000020.1 GCA_015067715.1 Oscillospiraceae bacterium
GAAATGTAGGGACGCCCCTCCCGGGGCGTCCGGAAAAGGTCTCCTTGGGCACAATGTCGCCGGGAAAGGTAGCAGGGATGATACGCCAAACGGGCGAACGCAGTTCGCCCCTACGGTGTACGGCTTAACTTTCTGCCCGTAGGGGAGGATTCCATATCCCCCCAAAACGTTTCGGCGGGAGCAAGCCCCCGCCCTACTCCAAGCGGAGTATCACGCAACTCTATTCGCCTGACGGCGAATTATATTGTGCCTTCGGCACAGTTATATTTGCTTCGCAGTTATATTCGCCTGACGGCGAGTTATATTGTGCCTTCGGCACAGTTTTATTTGCTTCGCAAGTTTATGGGCGAATAGAATATCACTTAACAGACAAAAAGAAAGAGAAGACTCGTTATGATACGAATCTTCTCTTTTCTGTTGCTCGGTGGGTTTGGGCTGCCGGTTCTTTGCGGATCGGTCTATTTTGTGGGGTCGAATTCACGAAGGCCTGCAACGGAGGAGATGGGAAGGGAGAAGGTGATCGCGCCGGCAGGGGTATGCGTGCCGGTCTGCTCCATTATAGAGCGCATAATGCTTGCCTTCTGCTCGCTCTTTGCGGCGATGAGGATGACCTCTTTCTCGTTTGCAAGGGAAACGCCCAGGAATTTTTCGGCGGTTTTTGCGCCGCTTCCCTTTGCGTGAAGAACGGTGCCGCCCTGGGCTCCGCCGGCTCTGGCGGCGTTCATAACGTCGTCCATATAGCTTTGGTTGAGAACCACGATAATGAGCTCGTAGTCAAAATTGCCCTCCGGGGCTCCGCCGCCGGTGGTGGAATTGTTTGTAAGGTAAGCCAAGGTTTTTCCTCCTCCCACGCTTTTAACGGGAACTGCCATAAGAATGCCGTTTCCGGGTATGTCGATGAAAAGCTTTCGCTTTGCGTTTTTGATAAGCTGGTTTGTTTTGTCGCCGGTGGCGACGGTGGCAAGGATCGTTTTTTCTGAAGCAACGAGCCCGTAAATTGCAAGCTGTTCGGCGGTGGCCGTTCCGTGCCCCATGAGGGTGAGGACCATGGGCAGGTCCAGCTCGCGGTAGAGCGAGTTCATTATTTCGGCATTTTCACGGTCAACGACCGACAGTACAAAGTTTAAAGCCAATTACTTCACCTCCCAAAGCTCGATGATCTCGGTATCGCCGTAGACAGGCGCGTCCTCTGTCTCGCTGGGGCTCTTCAGCCGGAAAACAACGCCCATGATCTGGATGGTGATAAGGGGCATCATTGCGACGAGGGCAACGAGTCCGAAGGCGTCGGTCAGGATGTTTCCGCCGGAGGCCTGGCAGGCGCCCATTGCAAAGGGGAGCATGAAGGTAGCGGTCATGGGGCCGGAGGTGACACCGCCGGAGTCGAAGGCGATGGCGGTAAACATGGGCGGAACGAAAAACGTGAGGGCAAGGGCGATCACGTAGCCCGGAACGACGAACCAGAGAATGCTTATTCCGGTCTGGACCCGGACCATGGCAAGTCCCATTGCCGCGGCGATGGCGATGGAAAGGGCGATCTTCATTGAGGTCTTTGACACAGCGCCTGCGCTTATCTCTTCTACCTGAGTGGTGAGCACGTGGACGGCAGGCTCTGCGGAGACCACGAACCAGCCGATAACGGCGGCGATGGGAATGATAAGGTATTTTGTCCAGCCCTCGGCAAGGTTGCCGCCCAGAATGGTGCCCAGAGAGGAGAAGCCCAGATTGACGCCGGACAGGAAGAGCACGAGTCCCGCATAGGTGAAGATAAGCCCCAGCATTATTCTCGCAAAGGGGAGCTTGCGGAGCTTCAGGGAAAAGACCTGGAAGAGCAGAAAAAAGGCGATGATGGGGGCAAGAGCTATGGCGACCTCCAGCATGTAGTGGGGAATGCCGTGGAGATAGGCCTGGCCAAGCTCAACGGTGTTGGAATAGTTTGCGGAGATGGCGGCGGTGATATCTTCCATTTCGCCGCGGTAGACAAAGCCCAGAATGAGCACCGCAAGAATGGGACCTACGGAGCAGAGGGCGACCAGACCGAAGCTGTCCGCCTCGGCGTTTTTGTCGCTTCGGATGGCGGCAACGCCCACGCCCAGAGCCATGATGAAGGGGACGGTCATAGGTCCGGTTGTAACGCCGCCGGAGTCAAAGGCGACGCTTAGGTAGTTGGGGTCGGAAAAAGCCGCCAGCAGAAAAACCAGTCCGTAGCATATCAGAAGCACCCATCTGAGCTGAATGCCAAAGAGAATACGGAGCATACACGCCGCAAGGAACAGACCAACACCCACGGAAACCGTTATTATGAGAACGTTGGTGTCGATATGGGGGACGTTTTTGGCGAGAACCTGAAGGTCGGGCTCGGCAACCGTGATTATGATGCCCAAAAGAAAGCTTATGCCAAGGATCAGCCAAAGCTTTTTGGATTTTGTGAGCTTTGAGCCGATGAGGTTGCCGATCTGGGTCATGGAGCTTTCTGAGCCAAAGGTGAAAAGACCGAGCCCGAGAATTATCATGACCGTGCCGATGACAAAGGAGAGCATAAGGTCCGTTGACATGGGAGCCACCGTGAAGCACAGGACGACAACCACCAGCGCCACCGGCAGAACGGATACCAACGCTTCTTTCAGTTTTTTTGACAGTTCTCTTGTAAAGACCAAAAAATCCCCTCCGTCCGGCAATGTAAAATGCGGTATAACATACTAATATTATACATGGTAAAAAAGCAATTTGCAAGTAATCGGGGCTAATATTCATTAAAAGGTTACAAATATGGCAAAATGTCGAAAAAACCGTCTGCGGATGGGCAGTTACTGTGCATAATGCGGACGGGGCAAAAAAACTGCGGCCGGAACAGGGGAGGGGCGCAATGCCTTGTGGACAATTGTGTTTTATTGTGGTATAATTACTTTGAGTTTGCAGGCGGAGGCGTTTTGGTGTGATAATTCTCGGTATCGACCCCGGTGTGGGGATAGTCGGATACGGCGCTCTCGTTTGCGGAAGGGGAGTTGGCAGGGGACATATTTCCCCCCTTGGCCACGGCGTTATAACTACGCCCCCAAATTCCGAAATATGCTCCCGTCTTGAGGAGATATATACGGACATGCTGGCTCTTATTGACAAATTCAAACCCGATGCCGCCGCTGTGGAGGAGCTGTTTTTCGTTCAGAACACCACCACGGGCATCCCCGTTGCCCAGGCCCGGGGAGTTATTCTTCTTGCGCTCACCCAGAAAAAGATCCCTGTTTTTGAATACACTCCGCTTCAGGTGAAAATGGCCATGACGGGTTACGGCAAGGCCACGAAAAAACAGATGATGGACCAGGTGACCATGCGCCTGGGACTTTCCGAAACGCCGCACCCGGACGATGCGGCGGATGCGCTGGCAATTGCGCTTTGCCATGCGTTTACGGCTTCAAGCGCCATGACTTCCGTGAGAAGGGGGATTTAGCAGATGTTTTACTATATCGAAGGAAACGTTGCCATAGTTGAGGACGGTGTTGTGGTTCTGGACTGCGGCGGCGTTGGCTATAAGCTGGGGGTCTCCCGCACCTCAATGGCCAGAGCCAAGGTGGGACAGCGGCTGAGGCTCTACACGGTGGTAAACATCCGGGAGGATGCCTTTGACCTCTACGGCTTCCCCGAAAAAGAGGAGAAAAAATTCTTTCTCATGCTCACCGACATAACCGGCGTGGGACCCAAGGCGGCGCTGGCCATACTTTCCTGTGCCACTCCGGACAAGCTTGCCCTTGCAATTATGACCGGGGACGAAAAGCTTCTCACAAGCGCCCAGGGCGTTGGCAAAAAGCTGGCTCAGAGGATCATTCTTGAGCTGAGAGACAAGGTCGCAAAGGAGACCGACTCCGCTCCGGCAGATTTCGCCGTTGCGGCAGAGGTTGTGGCAAACGCCTCCGGTTCGCGCTCCAGCGCGGTATCTGCACTGATGGTGCTGGGCTATTCCCGTCAGGAGGCTCTGGCCGCAGTTGCCACGGTGGGCGAAGAGGTAACCGTTACCGAAGAGATAATCCGACTTGCGCTGAAGAACACCTGATTGAAGGGAGGCACGGACCTTGGCAATTCTTTTTGAAGACGACAGCAGCGAGAGAATACTCTCTCCCTCAAAGGGCTTTGAGGACGTTAATATCGACAATGCCCTGCGCCCCAGACAGCTTGGGGACTATCTTGGCCAGGAAAAGGTCAAGAGCCTGCTCAGCGTATATATCGACGCCGCAAGACTCAGGGGAGAGCCCCTTGACCACTGCCTGCTCTACGGCCCTCCGGGTCTGGGTAAGACCACTCTTGCGGGCATTATCGCCGCAGAGATGGGGGTTCAGATCCGTGTTACCTCCGGCCCTGCCATTGAAAAGGGCAAGGATCTTGCAACTCTGCTTTCAAAGCTGGGGGAGAACGACATTCTGTTTATAGACGAGATCCACCGCCTTAACCCTGCCGTGGAGGAGGTTTTGTACCCCGCCATGGAGGACTACGCCTTTGACATTATCATGGGCAAGGGCATGGGTGCGGAATCTCTGCGGATCCAGCTTCCCCGGTTCACACTTATCGGCGCCACCACCAGAGCCGGTCTGCTCACAAGCCCTCTGCGCGACCGCTTCGGCGTTTTGCTGAGACTTGAGATGTACTCCCCCCAGGAGCTTGCAAAGATAGTCACCCGTTCTGCAGGCATACTTCAGATACGCATTGAGCCCGCAGGCGCTCTTGAAATCGCCAGGCGTTCCCGGGGTACTCCCCGAATTGCAAACAGGCTTTTGCGCCGTGTGAGGGACTTTGCCCAGGTGAAGGCCTCCGGCGTTATAACCAGGGACGTGGCGGATGCGGCGCTTTCTGCCCTTGAGATCGACTCGCTGGGGCTTGACAATATCGACAGGCTCATGCTGGAGAGCATTATTAAAAACTACGCCGGCGGACCCGTTGGACTTGAGACCCTTGCCGCAACTGTGGGAGAGGACGCCTCCACCATTGAGGACGTTTACGAGCCCTATCTCATGCAGCTGGGCTTTTTGGCCCGTACTCCCAGAGGCCGCTGTGCCACACCCGGAGCGTACCGCCATCTCGGTCTGCGCTACGAGGGCAGGGAGGATCTTCAGACCACTTTGACCTGAGAAGAAAAAAACGATCCCCGTAAGATATGCTTCTTACGGGGATTTTTTCTTCAGTTCAGTTTGTTCAGCGCGGCTTTTATTTGGCCGATGGAATAGAGGGAACCGAAACAGAGCACCGCTCCCTCGCGTCCTGCAAGGGCGAGAGCCTTTTCAACGCCGGAGGCGATATCGGCCGCGGCGGAAGCTTTGGCTCCCCGTTTTGTCAGGTGAAGAGCCAGCTTTTCCGCATCAAGACACCGGGGGTTTGGAGGGGTGATGCAGATAAATTCGCTGACCCGGGGAATCATTTTTTCGTACATGGCGCCGTAGTCCTTGTCCGCAAGAACGCCCGTGAGTGCGACGGTCTTTTTGTCGGAGAGGTATTCCTCTGCGTTTGCGGCCAGAGCGTCAAAACACTGGGGATTGTGACCGCCGTCAATGATGAAGAGCGGTTCCTGCCGGACTATCTCAAACCGTCCGGGCCAGCTTACGCTTTCAAGTCCGCGGACGAGGGCAGACTCGCTCACGTTGAAGCCTGCGTCTCTGAGGCATTCCAGCGCGGTGATGGCAACGACGGCGTTTTTACGCTGGTGTTCCCCGAGAAGGGGAAGGAAAAGCTCTTTTTCCCCGTCCAGGATGAGCTTTTGTCCGGAGAGATCCCGGGAAACGATCTCTGCGCGGGAGAAGTCTGCAACGGTGAGGGGGCAGTTTTTTTCATTGCAGACCCTGCGGACCGTCTCTTCAACTCCGGGATCGGAGGGGTAGAGCACGGCGCGGCAGCCGGGCTTGATTATGCCGGATTTTTCAAGAGCGATCTTTTCGGGTGTGTCCCCCAAAAAGTCCGTGTGGTCAAGGCCGATATTGGTGAGCACGGCAACCTCCGGAGCGCCGATAACGTTGGTTGCGTCCTGTCGGCCGCCCATTCCGGCCTCGAGCACCGCAAAGTCGCACCTGCTTCTGCGGAAGTGCTCAAATGCCATGCAGCAGAGCTGTTCGAATTCCGTGGGAGGAGCGGTCATTTTTGAGGCAATGCGGCGTACGTATTCGGCAACGGAGACCAGCTCGGCATCCGTTACGTCGCGGCCGTTTATGCGGAGCTGTTCGTTGAGCCTTTCAATGCAGGGGGAGGTGAACAGGCCTGTGCGGTAGCCCTGGGCGGTCAGGACTGAGGCGATCATTGCACCGGTGCTTCCCTTGCCGTTTGTTCCGGCGAGGTGGATGAACCTCAGCTTCTTTTCCGGGTTGCCCATGAGAGCCAGCATTTCTCTTATGCGCTCAAGCCCGGGAACGCTGCCCTTTAAGCGAAGGTGGGCAAAATAGCTCTCAACTCCGGCAAGGTCGGTGATTTTGCCCGCGTCCCTTATTCTTTTCGGCGGCCACACCCGGAGACTGGCAAAAAGACCGGTTTTGAAAAGCAGGCAGAGAAGCAGGACGTTAACGGCAAATACCACCGCAAACTGGGCGCTTCGCGTGCCAAGGAAGAACAGCACGCCGTCCCGGAAGGAATTTTCAACGGCAGGATCGTACCTGTAAAAATAGGCAAGGGCAAAGCTTTGGTAGAGGATCGAGCCCAGCACCACAGGGGGCACGAAGCCGGAGCAGATCCAGGGAAGGCTTCGGCGGGGGACTCTGCGGAGGAACAGGAGTCTCACCAGACCGCCGAAAACTCCGTAGAGTATGGGAGGAACGGAAAGCACGGGGTTGTAGCCAAAGGGGGACAGCAGACATCCGATGAAGTCTGCGGAAAAGCCCACCAGTCCGCCTGCAAGGGGTCCGAAGAGTAGTCCTGCGAGGTAGACCGGCAGAGAGTCGATGGAGTAGCGGGAAAACGCGTTTGGCGCAAGGGCGGCCAGACGGGCAAAAACTATTGCCAGGGCGCAGAGCAGTGCGCTGTAGGCAAGAGTGCGGGTGGTGAGCCGTCTTTTTGACGGTGCGGGGGTGTTTTTCATTCAGCGGTCTCCTTGAAAAATAAGAACAAAAAAACCATGTTCCGACAGAATGCGGGAACATGGGGAGGTTTTTTTGTACAGTTACCAATAACCGCCGTAAAAAGGCGGTCATCCGCTATTAAAACAGCGGGTGCGGAAGCCTCACCGCGGAAAGAATTCCTTCGTCCGTCACACAACTCCCCATTCTGACGGCACTTTACGCGAGGTCTCCTACTCTGTTCATATAATACTATACAACTAAAACTCCCGTTTGTAAAGCCCGAATTTTGGTTTTGGGGAAAGTTTATTGAATATGCCGAAAAAACGGAGGCCTCCGGATGCGGAGGACAAAACCTATATATTCGTTTGGAAAATGACAGAATACTGTAGATTTTTCCCTTTGGGTGTGGTATAATATATAACCGTGCCGCTTAAAAACTTTTGAGAGTTGGGCTTTTGATGTACAAAGCTTTGGAAGGATACCTTGCCGAAAAATACGGCGCACGGTGCGCCGTTCTCGGCGGAGAGGATTTTTTGTCCTGTGTTGTGAATAAAAGACGGGCAGAGGGTTACCGCTCGGCAATTTTTGCGGTGTTTCCCTATTATTCCGGTGGGCGTGAGGGAAAAATATCCCTTTACGCAAGGTTTGAGGATTACCACGAAGTCATCACCCGTGCCCTTTGTGAGGCGGCAAAGCTTTATCTGCCCCCGGACATAAATTACCGCGCCTGTGCGGACGTGTCGCCGTTGAACGAGGTACGGGGCGCGGCTCTCTCCGGGCTTGGGTGCGTGGGCAAAAACGGCCTGCTTATCACCCCGGAATACGGAAGCTACGTCTTTATCGGCGAGCTGATGCTCTCATGTGAGGCGGAAGCTTCCCCGGGAGAGCTTTCCTCCTGCCTTGAATGCGGGAGGTGTGCCGGGGCCTGTCCCACGGGGGCAATAGATGGCAGGGGAGAGTGTCTTTCTTCTCTCACCCAGAAAAAGCGGCTTACCCCCGAGGAAGAGGCCGTTATTGCAAGGTGCGGCATGGAGTGGGGCTGTGACAGGTGCCAGACCGTGTGCCCCATGAACAAAAATGCGAAAAAAACCGCCATCCCGGAGTTTTCGGGGATGACGGTCTCGGAAATAACGGAGTTTGACACCGCCGGGCTCACCGACGGGGAGATAACGGAAAAATATGCTCACCGCGCATTTACCTGGCGCGGTGCGGCGGTGATACGTCGGAACGAGGCTATCGTTTCAGGCGGAGCACCTTCGGCAGAGGACCGTAGCCCAGACGGCGGAAATTGACGCAGAGACCAAAATAGCAGGGGAGAAGCAGCGCGGCGAGTATCTCTGCGTGCAAAAGTCCAAGGCTTCCCAGCCCGAAGACGGCGCCCCCTGCAAGAAGGGAAAGTATTCCGCCGCCCAAAAGAAGCCTTTTTGGATTTGGGACCACAAGGGCTGTCAGTCCCACACCGGCAAAAAGCGCAAGCGCAAAAACCGCGGAATAGCCCCAAAGACTAAACCAACCGCTCATGGAGAGCCCCAGCCACAAGACCAGCGAAAGAAGATAGGTCAGAGTGGGCGCGGTAAGGAAGGAAAGCAGGTTTTTGTAGATCATAACGGAATCGTGGATCTTGCGGAAGGTCGTGGTGTAGCCCTCGTTTTTCTCGTAGACAACGCTTATGGGGTATTCCACAATGGGCAGAGAAGCCCGTCTGACGTGGAGAAGGGTGTTGTTTTCAAACTCAAAGCGCTCTCCGCCCACGGCCAGGAGCTGTTTCATGACGGCGGGAGGGTAGGCTCTGAGACCGCACTGGGTATCTGCAAAGCGGATGCCCGTGAGAAGCCGAAGGCTGAGCCTTGTGGCAAAGTTTCCAAAGCGGTTTGCCGCAGGTACGTTTTCGGTATGGCGAAGGTCCCGGCAGCCAAGTATCAGCGAATCGGGATGCTCTGCGGCAAGCTGGGCCCCACGGACGGCGTCGGCACCGCCGAGCTGACCGTCGCAGTCGACGCAGACGGCGTTGCAGCCCGGCCAGGTCTTTAAGATATAGTCAAAGGCGGTCTTCAGCGCACGGCCCTTGCCCATGTTGACGCTGTGGCGCAGAAGGGTGACGTTGGGGATGGCTTCCAGTGCGGAAAGAACGGGCTCGTATTCGGCGGAGTTACCGTCGCTGACGGCAAGAATGCGGTAAAAGCCAAGGT
This sequence comes from Oscillospiraceae bacterium, assembly GCA_015067715.1. Taxonomy (GTDB): domain Bacteria; phylum Bacillota; class Clostridia; order Oscillospirales; family QAMX01; genus SIG499. The sequence goes on from SVLY01000020.1 coordinate 9,212, forward strand.
CGTTTAAGGATCTTGCAACCTCCAGCGCCCTTTCGTCGGGCTTGTAGGCGGGAATCAGTGCGACAGATCTGTGAGGCATGTTTTTTCACCTCTGAAATATAAATAATTATGAAAACAAGTGGCGGAGATAATGAAGAAGATCAGAGATTTTTTTAGCAGACACAAGGGAAGATTGAAGGAGATAGGCCTATATATACTTTCGTCTCTGGGCTCAACGGCCTTTGACTGGGCGGTCTATCTGCTGATGATAAACGTATTTAACGTCGGTGTGCAGATAAGCTATTCCGTTGGCAAGGTGAGCAGCGGAGTTGTGAACTTTTTGCTGAACAATTTCGTTGTGTTCAAGCAGGGCGGAGGCCTTGGGCTTATAAAACGGGGAGCGGGATATTGCATAACCGTCGTGCTCTCTCTGGCGCTGGGAAACCTTTTGGTCACGGTGCTGACCTGGGCAGGACTTGGAGAAGAGCTTTCAAAGCTTGCGGCGGACAGCCTTTGCTTCTTTATGAACTACTTTATTCAGCGCACCGTGGTTTTCAATCACAGGTGAACCGGCGGTACTCGTCGGCAATCTCGCTGAGGCGGAAAATAAATTTTCTGACCGTGCGGCATTTTCCGGCTTCGGAAATTGCCATTGCAACTCTCTCGCGGAACTCCTCTTCAACGTGGTCCCCGGCATAGATCAGGGGACAGAGATATTTTCCCCGGGGATCCTGAATTATGGAAAAGCGGAAGGGCGCAGAAAGCTTGCGGTCGTCCTTTGCAACGTAGGGAAGCAGGGGAAATATCCTGCAGGAGAGGGGACGGAAGCGGCGGATGCATCTGCCGGTGCAGGATGCAAAATAGCCCTTGTCGCCGCCGAGGGTTATCCTTTGCTTTTTTAGCGAGGGAGAGAAAAATCCCTCCTCGCCGGGGAAGAGAAGCATGCCAAGCTCCTCACTGCGGCCTCTTTTGCCGGACTCACAGCAGGCTCTGCCGCAGAGCTGACCGCAGTCTGCGGAGATGGGGGTGCAGTCCCCGAGGATCTCATAAGCCCTGCGTATGTGCCGGGCGGCACAGGAATTATTCTTTGGCTTCATTTTCTTCTGTTTCCTCCGCGGCGGATTTTTTGGGCAGATCCTTTACGATAATGTCCTCTGCCCTGGGGGGAATTGCCTCTGCAAAATAGATGGGCATGCCCATTGAAGAGAATTTATCCTCGTACTCCGTGGTGACGTTGGGAATATCCGTGGAGTGGAGGTTGCGGCTTTTGCCCACGAAAACGAATTTGCAGGCCTCTAGGCGCTCCAGGGTGAAGTCGTAAAGGGGCTGGTTGTCGGTCTTGAAGCGCAGAGTTCCGCCGGGAGCCAGCAAAAGGGCGTAGAGCTTCAAAAAGCTGTCCCAGGTGATGCGGCGCTTGTAGTGGCGCTTGTTGGGCCAGGGGTCGCAGAAGTTCACGCAAACGGTGTTGACCTCTCCGGGCTCAAAGAGCTCAGTGAGGTTGGAGGCGTCTGCCGAGACGAATCTCACGGGCAGAGCGCCGGTGGGATCTATTTCCATGGCGCGCTCCATGCCGATGACCAGCGCCTCGTTGACCTTGTCAAGGGCGATGATAAAGCTGTTTTCCCCTCTCTGGGCAAAGCCGGAGGCGGTCTTTACGGCGAAGGCGCCCTTGCCGCAGCCAAGCTCAAGGGTGAGTGCGGCGTCGGCAGAAAGGCCGAGCTTTTCTCTCCAGTGGCCGCGGTATTCTTCGGGAGCGCCGACGATATATGCTTCCGCCCGCTCCATGCGGGGGATAAGGTTTTTCTTTTTTCTCATTCTTGCCATGTTAGCAAAATCTCCGTCTGTCAAAGCTTTTTCTTAAGTGAGATTATAACATATTTTTTTCGAACAGGCAACAGCCGCGCCCAAATATATGGGCTAAAATCAAATCTGTATTTACACCCGGGAGTGGAAGGACTATGGAGCTGCAGCAGCTTTACAGCCGCGTGAGGCGGTGCGTTGAAGAATACAACATGATAGAGGCCGGGGACAGGATCGCCGTTGGCGTTTCCGGCGGCAAGGACAGCATGTGCGCTCTGGCGGGGCTGGCGGGACTTGCCCGGTTTTATCTCAAGCCCTTCGAGGTGGTGGCCATCACCCTGGACCTTGGCTACGGCACGGACTATTCTCCCGTGAGGGAATACTGCAACAGCCTTGGAGTTGAATACCGGGTTGTTGAGACCCAGATAAAGCAGATCGTTTTCGACATCCGCAAAGAGGAAAACCCCTGTGCCCTGTGCGCCAATATGCGCCGGGGAGCGCTGAACAACGCCGCGCTGGATGCGGGCTGTAAAAAGGTCGCTCTGGGACACCATCTTGACGACGCCGTTGAGACCTTTCTCATGTCCCTTATCTACGAGGGCAGGCTGGCGTCCTTTGCTCCCAGCACCTTCCTTGACAGAACGGGAGTCACGGTGCTCCGTCCTCTGCTGTACTGCCGGGAGTACGAGACACGCTCGCTTGTTGAAAAACAGGGGCTTCCCGTTGTTAAAAACGCCTGTCCCGCCGACGGCGAGACCAAGCGCAAGCGCGTGAAGGAGATCGCGGATATGCTCAGGGAGGAGCGGGCGGACATTTACGAAAAGGTGTTCGGGGCAATGCAGAGATATCCTCTTAAGGGTTGGGACATTTCTCCTCTTGACAAAAGGTGAACAAGATAATATAATTAACCTGTAAGAATGCAAATTCGTATTTCTATATAAGGAGGCCTGTTGTTTATGGCAGTTACCAAGGAAGATTGGAAAGACGTTGGAAGAGGCTTTAAGGGCGCATTCAAGTCCCTTGGCAAGTCCGTTGTCAAGAGCGTTAAGACCGGTGTGGACAAGGCGGCCGACTGGGCTGAGGTCAACGACGGCAATGCAAAGCCTGCAGAGGCTCCCGCTGAGGAAAAGCCCGCCGAGGAGAACAAGGCAGAATAATTCTTTCAACTGAGAAAGACCGACCCAAAGCGAAGACAGATATAATTGTTTTTTCGCCTGTGGGTCGGTTTTGCTTATTTAACACAGGTTTATCACAAGGAGAATGATATAATGGACAGGAAGTTCAGAGAAAGCCCCGGCTCGGAATACCGGGCGCTGGCGTTTTGGTCCCTTAACGGAGAGCTTGAGGAAAACGAGCTTTTCCGTCAGCTGCTTGAGTTTAAGCTGGGCGGCTTTGGCGGTGTGTTCCTCCACGCAAGGGGCACCCCTAAGACCCCCTACATGACGAATATGTGGATGGAAAAAATGCGCTTCTGTATGCAGACCGCCGCGGATCTTGGCCTTGAAGCCTGGATCTACGACGAGGTCAACTGGCCAAGCGGACGCGCCGAGGGTACCGTGGAGCGGCTTGGCGGCAGAAACAGCGCAAAAAAGCTCTCTGCCGTTGCGGCGGACTGCGAGCTTCCCATGGCCGGAGAGCTTGGCAGAAGCGAGGACGGAAAGCTGGCATTCTGCGTTGGCTACGGCAGCGGCACCAACCAGCTCAACGCTCAGACCACTCAGGATTTTATTGACATAGTCTACGAGCGCTATAAAAAGGACTGCGGCGAGTTTTTTGGAAAAGCCTGTCCCGGAGCATTCTTTGATGAGCCCCAGTACGCCAGCGCCTACGACAACAACGACTACGTACCCTGGGGCGAGGAGCTTCCAGCTGTCTACCGTGAGCTTTGGGGCGAGGATATAATCCCGAACCTTGAGAGCCTGTTCTTTGACAGGGGTGACTACCGCCGTGTGAGAAAGCAGTTCTGGGCGGCGCTGGCGGAGCTCTATGCCAGAAGCTGGGGTCTGCCCCTTTACCGCTGGTGTGAGAAGAACGGTCTGAAGCTCACCGGACATTACGAATGGGAAGAGGATTTCAAGCACCAGATCCGCTGTACCTCCGACATCATGCGGCACTACGAATACGAGCATATCCCCGGCACCGACCATCTGGGATACGGCCTCTACGCCCCCTGGATACACCTGCAGTGCTCCAGCGTTTCACAGCAGCTTGGCAAGGGGCGCACCATGTGCGAGTGCTTCGGCGTTGGCGGTCAGGGCGTTACCGTTGAGGACAGACGCTGGATGTACGGTCAGCTTTTGTCCCGGGGCGTGGATATGTTCGTGCCCCATATCTCCCATTATTCCCTTGAGGGCGACAACAAGAGGGACTGTCCCCCCTATAACCAGTATCAGCAGCCCTGGTGGCACTACGGAGCCGCCGTTGAAGAGGGTGTTTCCAAGGCAAACCGCATTGTTTCCGCCGGACGCGACAGGGTGAGTGTTTGCGTTCTGGACCCCATCGTTTCCGCCTGGAGCGGCTACCGCCCGGGAGATACGGAATATATCGACAGACTTCAGGAAGACTACGAGGCGCTTCACGGCGCTTTGGCTGACGCCGGCGTTTCCTTCCACTACATCGGGGAGAGCTATTTCAAAAAATACGCCTCCGTTGAAAACGGAAAGCTGAAGATGGGCAGAATGGTCTACGACACGGTCATTCTTCCCGGCGTTTCCGAAATGATGGATCTCACCGCAAAGACCCTTGATGATTTTGCCGCTCAGGGAGGCAGGCTTTTTGCTCTGGGCACCTCCGTTCCCGGGGCAAGGGATATCACCCTTGGGGAGCTTTCCGCCCTGCTCTCTGCTGAAAAGGGCTTTGAGACCGACGGACCCTGCTGGGTGAGAACCTTTGAGCTGGAGGGGAAGCTTTGCCGGCTCTTTGACAACCCTAAAAAGAACCTGCCGGTCTGCATTACCGTTGGAGGAAACAGGAACCTTCGGTTTATCGACACCTTCACGGGGGTCGAGTGCATCAAAGCTCCCGGTGAGAAGTACACTGTTGCCCCGGCAAGCTTCGTTATTGGGGAGGAGACCGACGAGGCTCCCTTTGCCCTGCCGGAGCTCCCGGTTAAAGACAGTATTGAGGTCACGGGAAGCTGGATAGTTGATCCCAGACTTCACCTTCGCGATGAGAAAAACTGCGTGACTCTGGACGTATGCTCCCTCTGGGTGGAGGGAGAGGGCGTTGTTGCCTCCGGCTATACGGGAGACGTGCGCGGCATCGCCGCCGCCGAAAGGGCAAAGAGAGTCTCCGCTCAGTGGAGAAAAGACCACGGCAATGCGGATTTCAACGTTCAGGACAATATGCAGTACCGGGTGAGCTTTAAGTTCCGGGCAGAGACCGTCCCCGAAATGCTCTCCGTTGCCGCAGAGCTTGGGGAGCAGTGCAGAGTCTGTCTTAACGGCAGGGAGCTCAAGGCTCGCAACGGATATTTCCTTGACAGCAGCTTTGTGTGCTTTGACGGTACGGACGAGACAAACCTCGGCGAAAACGAGATCGTTCTTTGTGCTGTGACGGGCAGACACAGACCCGTTGTTGAAGATGTTTTCCTTTTGGGAGATTTCTCCTGCCGGATAGAGAACACCGACCAGCGGGTTATCGACGCTCCCGTGCTTTCCATCGACAGCCCCCGCTGCCCCGAGGAACAGGGCTTCCCCTTCTTTGCCGGTGAGCTCTGCATCAAGAACACCTTCAGCCTGCCCTCGGGTGTATGTTGCGGAAAGCTCCGCCTTGAAAACGTGAGCGCTTCTGCCGTGGCGGTGCTTGTAAACGGCGAAGCCGCAGAACCCCTTGTGGGCGCACCCTGGGAGCGGGATATTTCCCGTCTGATCCGACCCGGCGAGAACAAGCTTGAGCTGAGGCTTGTGGGCACGCTGAGAAACCTTCTGGGTCCCATACACAACACCACCGCCGAGCTTCGCAGTGTGGGTCCCGGGGATTACAACGACAAATCCCGCTGGTGCGACGCGCCCTATCTGCGCCCCACGGGCGTTGAAAAGGTCTTTGTGGACTACGGAACCTATTGATAAACAGGAGAAAAACATATGATCAGGCACATTGTTTTCTGGAAGCTTAAGGATGAGGCCGAGGGAGGCACCAAGGCCGAGAATATCGCAAAGATCAAGGCTATGCTTGAACGCCTGGTTGGCATTGTTCCCGGGCTTGTCAGCGCTCAGGTGGGAGCAAACGTAAACGGCGGAGAGTACGACGCCTGTCTTGTTTCGGAGTTTGAAAGCATGGAAGCCCTTCACGCTTACGACAGCCACCCCGAACACCTTAAGGTCCGCTCCTTCGTCAAAGCCGTCCGCATTTCCCGCACCAGCGTGGATCACGAGATGTAAATACAATAGACAAAAATCCTCCGGAACGTTCCGGAGGATTTTTTTGTGGGGGTTGAGTTTTATTTCAGGCCCTGGAAGATGAGCTCTTCGAGATCGCCCAGGGTAACGTCGCCGTCGGCGCCGGTCTCGGTGAGGAGGCCGTTGTAGCGGCCGATCCAGTAGGGCATATTGAGGTTGTAGGAATCGCTGAGTCCGGGCTGGTAACGGGCCATACGGCCGCCGCCGCAGGCGTAAACGCTGCTGCCGGTGCTTCCGCGCTCGTCAAGGGGAAGGGCGCAGGGGGTGTTTTTGTCGTACCAGAGAGTGTGATCCTCGGGCCAGAACTCGGCCTCGTCCTGGGAGGGGAGCTCGTTGAGCAGGTACACGCCGGGACGGGTACGGTTGTCGATGAAGGGCTCTCTAAGGTTGACGGGGAAGCGGGTGAGCTGCCATGCAAGCATTTCGGCGCAGGTGCGGCCAAAGGCGTCACGCTGTTCTTCCTCGGGGTTCAGAAGCTGCCACACGAGGCACCACTCAACGTCCCGGGAGTGAGCCAGGAATTTCCACCAGGTGGCGGCGCCGGAACGGTATTTCTCCAGAAGGAGGGGGTCGGTCTCAAGCTGGCCGAGGGTGTAATACGCCAGAGCGGCCATGCGGATGTCGGAGTAGTTTGCCGTGGCGACAACGGCGCGGAAGGTCTCCTCTTCGGAGAGGGGGCGTCCGGCCTCTTCGGCGGCGGCACGGGCGTAGCGGTCGTAGTATTCGGAGAGGAGGTCGGCGTAGCGGTAGGGCTCCTCAAGGGCCAGCATGCGGTAGACCTTTTCCCACTTTTCGTCCCCGGTGACGTGGTAGGCGACCTTGTAGCACTGGAGAAGAATGGCGGTACCAAGGGGAGCGTCGCAGATGCCGTAGCTTCCGCGGTTCATGTAGTAGGAGCGGTTCATTCTCGCCCAGGAGGTGGGCTGGCCGCCGCAGTCGGTGTGGCAGAAGTCGTTGTCCAGAAGATGCTGGGCGTGGCGGGCGGCGATAACGGAGATGATCTCGGCAAGCTCGGGATCCTCGGGGCCGAGAATGTCGTATGCCAGGTGCCAGAGGGCGTAGTGACCCACGAGCTCGTCGTTGGAGGTGTCGCACTTGTAGAAGATATCGTCGTCGTCATAGCCCTCGTTGGTGTAAAGGGCGCGGAGTCTGTCGGGAATGGGCATGGAGCTGTCCACGGAGTGGAGGGGAGGAATATCGTCTCCCTTCCAGGTGGTGGAGGGAATGCGGACGGAGACCAGCTTGCCCTCGGGGTTTCTCTTTTTTCTCATGAAGACGCCGTCGTCAAAGTGCGGGGTATCCTCCGGAATGTTTACGTGGTAGCTTCTGGCGATATAGCCTTCGATATTGCGGAAGACGATCTCGGGCATTGCGGCGCTTTCTGCCCAGTCGGAGGGGACGGCGGGGGAGGGCTCGTAATCCACAAAACCCACCGGGCCGTTGGCAGGCACGCCGAAGTCGGGATTGCCGCCCTCTTTGAGGTAGGCCTTGCTGGACTTGTTGTTGCCCGGGTGGTTGTAGCGGATAACGGCGGGAACCGTGCCCTTCCAGCCGGGGATATAGGCCAGTAACAGACAGGCCTCGGTCCAGAGCACCGCAAGCTCACGGGCCCGGGCTATCTCCTCGGCAGAGGCCTTGCCCTCGTCGCGGAGCACGGCGTAGCGGCAGAGGTCGCCAAGGGCAAACAGGGAGGTCCAGAGACCGTCGTTGTCGGACCATTCGCCGCGGAAGGTCTTCTTTTCCTCGTCCCACATGCCGCCGGAAAGCATGCCGCGGCGGCTCAGGTACTTGTAGTTCAGTTCGCTGTTGAGATCGGTCTTGTGCTTGACGGACATGGAGCGCATTGCGATATGGGAAAGGCCGGTCTCGGTGAGAGCCCAGACGCCGTTGTCGCCGTCGGAGCAGGCGGAGATGACCTTGTTATCCCGGAGATATGCGGTAGCGCGGAAGCACTGGAGCCGGTCGAGGGGCTCGGCGGCGTTTTCGTCGATGAGCCAAAGGCCTTCGTTTGTGCCCAGCCAGAGCTTTTCACCGTCCTTAAAGGAGCAGGTGACGTTTTCGGCGGAGATGAATTCGGGGAGCTTTGCAACGTCGCAATCGGTAAGGGGAGCGGGTCGGAGGGAAGCGAGCTCGGCTTCCTTTTCGGGGTTTTCGCCCAGAGGCCAGACAAATGCCAGTCTTTGCAGAGTGTTGCGGACGGGTGCGGCCTGTCCGCAGTAGTTTCTTTTCATGGGTGGTAAGCTCCTTTCGTTTGCGTGTTTTTTACTGGCTCAAGTATAACATTTTTCACAGGGAGTTGTCAATGAAGTGAGGTGATAATTACGTGGAATAATTACTTGTATATCCGGCGAAAAAATGGTATCATATTGTTAGGGGGAAAATGCCCCGAAATCAGTTTGAGATCCGATCGGTGGAGGATATGGTCAAGACCAACGCAATGCGCCTGCTGGAACAGGCGGGGATAGAATACAGAGTGTGTGAATACGAATATGACGAGAACGATCTTAACGGAATGCACGCCGCAGAAAAGACAGGTATGCCCCCGGATCAGGTGTTTAAGACACTTGTGGTGAGGGGTGCGAAAAAGGGGCTCTTCGTGTTTTGCATTCCCGTTTCAGCGGAGCTGGATCTGAAAAAAGCCGCCCGTGCCGCAGGGGACAAAAACGTTGAGATGATCCACGTTAAGGAGCTTTTGCCCCTTACGGGATATATCCGGGGCGGTTGCTCGCCCATCGGCATGAAAAAGCCCTATCCTGTATGCCTTGACGAGAGCGCCGTGCTCTATCCGGAGATAGGCATAAGCGCCGGAGAGCGGGGAGTTCAGCTGGTGCTCTCTCCGGAAGCTCTGGCAGACTATCTGGGCGCAAAGCTTGAAGATATCACCGCCGTGAAATAAATGACCCAAGGAGGAAAATATATATGAAGATATGTGTTTACGGTGCCGCAAGCAACGATATCGACGGCAGATATATCTCTGCCGGAGAAGAGCTGGGACGGCTTATTGCCCGGGGCGGTCACACCCTTGTTTTCGGAGGGGGAAAAACCGGGCTTATGGGCGCCTGTGCCAGAGGCGTTCTTGAGGAAAAGGGCGAGCTTATCGGCATTGCACCGAAATTCTTCGACAATCCCGGCGTGCTCTGCAAAGACTGCACGGAGTTTTTCTTTACGGATACCATGCGCGAGCGCAAACAGCTTATGGAGGATCTTGCGGACGCATTCGTTGTTACTCCCGGCGGTATTGGCACTTACGAGGAGTTTGTTGAGATACTCACCCTAAAGCAGCTCGGCCGCCACAATAAGCCCATAGCAATGCTGAACACCCTTGGCTATTACGACCCCATGAACGACCTTATGGTCCACACTGCTGAAAATGGATTTATGAGCGAAAGCTGCCTTGGGCAGTACGCAATACTGGATTCGCCTGAGGCGGTCATGGCCTTTGTTTTGGAGTCTGCCAGGGGCGAATAATGCGGTAATGAAAAAAACGGCGGAGCGCATTGTCGGTTTTTACAAAAAAGTCTTGACAACTGCCTTCGTATATGGTATTATTTCGTTGTATGATACTGTGAACAGTTTCAAGGAGGATTTTGAATATGTCAAACAACGGCGCATCGGCAAAAGCAATGGAAGTTTATCACAACATCATCAAGAGAGAGCGTCTCTCCGGTCTGCTTTGGGTCGTTTGGGCTGTGCTCACCCTCGGCGGCGGTATTGTCTGGAAGGTTCTCTTCAAGTCCGGCATTGCGGAGTATCAGGCCGCATTTGAAGCTGCCATGGTCGAAGGCGGCCGTACCTGGGCTCAGCATGCTGCCACCATCAATTTCATCTCCGGCGCTCTGATCTTTGTCGGCGCTCTGGCTCTTATCATGGGCATTTTCCGTCTTGCCTATGCATGGGATATGAAGCGTGACCCCGTCGGCATCTACAGCCACTACCAGATGCGTCTCAAGGGTCGTATCGCATTCCTTATCCTGGGTTTCGGCGGCGGCACTGCCATTGCTGTCTACGACATTCTCACCAGAAAGTACGTCTGCGAGAACAGAGAAGCTCTTATCGAAGTTGTTAACGCCCACCTTGAAAAGGCTGAGGCCTGAGTTAGCTTACATAACAAACCAAAACCTCTGAAGGATATCCTTCAGAGGTTTTTTTGTGCTACAGCCTGTATTTTTTGAACAGGCGAATATCCTCCGTCTCCGTTTGGGGCATCCGGGTGAGAAGCCCGACGGCGGCTTTTCCGCTGTGGTCGTAGCGCCACATGTCGGTAACGGAGCGGGTATGCTCCATGAGATGACCCAAAAACACCCTTTGGGGTCGGAAAAAGGCGACGTAGTCGCAAAACTCCGCATAGGCTTCCTCCGGTGTGGCCAGCGCCATGCCGCGGCCGAGCCAGAGATTTGCAAACATCGCGTCCGGAGAGACGACATCGGGCATTTTGTGGACGCCGTAGTCCCGGACGTCCCCGGGGAAGAAAAGCTCTTTTCCCCCGGCGGAGATAAGGTACATTACCGAGTCCACCCCGGAGCCGTCATGGCCGAAGTGGCAGCCCTCAAAGGCGGAGACCTTTATTCCGGGAAGCTCGAGGGTCTCCCCGGGGGCGATAAAGATCAGCTTTTCCCGGGAAATGCCGGAGTCGGCAAGAAGCTTTTGGGATATATTTGTGCCCACCACCCATTTGCAGGGGAGCTCGCCCATGAGACGGATAAGCCCGGTGTCAAAATGGTCGTCGTGGTCGTGGGTTATGAACACGTAGTCCGTAAGGGAGAGCAGACGTGCCATTTGGGGTGCGCAGGCCGATCTTGCGGCTTTTGAACGTATTGCGGGGTCAAGGGCGAATTTTACACCGCCAAGGCTGAAAACGTAGCCCGAGGGGCATACAGGCCAAAAGGCGTTTTCGCCCGAAGCGGAATATTCATCCGTCACTCTTGAAAGTCCGTCCGGGTAGGCGGCGTCTGCGGCGCGGGCGTAGGCGAGCTTATCCCTTTCGGAAAAGGGGCAGACTTTGCTCCCTGCGGCTTTGATGGCCGTTACGGAATCCCGCAGGGCGATGACGGAAGACCTGTCCGGAAAACGGGGGAAGTCCAGCTCAAGATCGTATATCCCTTTGTAGCCTGCGGAGAAAAGCGCGTTTACATAGGTATCAAGGGGCAGGTTCGTGTCCGGGGCGAAGGGGAAATGAGTGCCTCCGGGGCCAAGGGCGTGGATATGGGTGTGGGTGACGCGGCTGAGAAATTCCGGACACGGAATCTGGGTGAGGGAGGCCGTGTTGCTGAAATAGTGACCGAAGTCAAAGCAAATGCCCACAAGCTCAGGGTCGGTGCCGGAGACCATGGCAAGAACGCCTTCCGGGGTGATGGAGGGGTCTCCGTTCTTTTTGTCCCGGTTGAGCTCAAGGGATAGCCGGAAGCCGAGCTCTTTGGCCTCGGCGCTCCAGAGGCGAAGGAGCTGGTTTGTTTTTTCTGCGGCATTTTCGGGCGAGGAAGGGTCGGTATAGGCGTGGAGAGTTATCTGAAGGGGAGGCAGGCTACGGCGTTGTCTTTGGCGCAAATAGGGCAGAAGAGCGGAATAGCCCTCTGAAAAAGGCCGTACCGTTTCCGGAAGTGAGCCGTGGACGGTGACGGAAAAGCCGGCTTTTTCCAGCTTTTCGGTGCAGGCGAGAACGTCAGCCTCCTCTGCCGACGGAGAGACCGTGCGGAGCTCAACGCTTTGCACGCCGAGTCCGGAGAGAAAACGGAGCAGGGCTTCTATGCCGCCGTATTCGGAAAGGATACGGCATTGCTTTTCGTTAAACCTGTGGGGCAGGAACAGATCCGGGGAAAGAGAAACGCCAAACACGGGGAAGATCACCTCCGGGAAGATTCGTGTTTTTAGTATACCACCTATGAAAGCCCGGTTCAAGAGAATAGCGGAAAAAAGTCTTGACCGTTAGCTGTGAGAAGGGTATAATTGAAACGTAATCGTTTTTGAGGAGGTCACGCTCTTGAAGGATAACTGTGTGAGAATATATCCCTTTGCGCCGGGGGAGGAAGAATACCGTCTTCTCCGTGTCTTTGCAGAAGATAAGGCTGTGCCGCTGTACTGCGCAAGGGTTTCAAAATACCCCATAAACCGCCGCTGGCCGGGGTACCAGCGCTCTAAGGATCAGACGGAGATCGCTTGCTTTGCCCTTCTTGGGGCAGACGGCCCCTTTGAAATGAGGGTTCAGACGGAAAAGGAGATAAAGTCCGTCGCCGTCCGTCCGTTAAGGCACGGTATTGTTCCGAAGGTTGAAAACGGGGAGATACGCTTTACTCTTCCCGGAGCCGGAGCTTATACCGTTGAGATCAACGGCCACCACGAGGCGCTTCACGTCTTTGTGGACGAGGGGACGGAAAAGCTTGTTCCCCCGAAAGAAAACGTGATCTATTTTGGCCCGGGTCACCACGACGTGGGGCTTATTGAGCTTAAAAGCGGCGATACTCTGTTTATCGACGAGGGTGCCGTGGTCTATTCCCGGGTCGTTGCCGTGGACGCGGAGAATATCACCGTTATGGGTCACGGCATTCTGGACGGAAGCCGCAACGTTGAGAAGATACTTCGCCCCGTTGGGGAAAAGGAGCTTGCCGAGCGGAAAAAGGGCTTTGCGGTGAGCAATGCCCTGCGTGAGCACACGGTATGGCTTGAATACTGCCGTAACGTTAAGATAAGCGGCATCACCATGCGCGATTCCCTTGTTTACAATATCCGCCCGGCCTGCTGTGTGGGGCTGGAGATAGACGGCATTAAGCTTATCGGCAACTGGCGCTACAACTCCGACGGCATCGATATGCACAACTGCCGGGACGTTGTTATCCGCAACTGCTTTGTTCGCACCTACGACGATTCCATATGCGTCAAGGGCTTTGACTATACTCAGGACGAGGGGGACATGGCTCACAACGGCGTGCTTTACGATGACTTCCGCAACGTGCTGGTGGAAAAATGCGTTATCTGGTGCGACTGGGGAAGAGCTCTTGAGATAGGCGCGGAGACCAAAGCCCGGGAGATTTGCGACGTTACCTTCCGGGACTGCGATATTATCCGGGACGTGGGCGGCGTTGCCCTTGACGTTCAGAACGTAGACTATGCCGACGTTCACCATATCACCTTCGAGGACATACGCGTTGAGTACGACGAGGTCTGTCAGCCGCCGAAACTTCAGATCACGGAAGAAGACAGCTTTGAGGACGTGACTGAAGGAGACTATATGCCGGATCTGATGGGCGTTCACGTTATTTATATCGAAGAGTATTCCGGAAACGGAACAAAGCGGGGCAAAAACCGGTTTATCACCTATAAAAACATCCGCGTCACAGCGCCCAAAATGCCGGGATCGCATTTCAGAGGCTTTGACGCGGACAGCAGAAGCGAGAATATTACCGTGGACGGGCTTTGGCTCAACGGCGAGAGAATAACAGACCGCAGAGATGCAAGGCTTGAGGCAAACGAATTCTGCGGAGAGATAAGCTTTTATTAACGCTCAGGCAAAAGCCCGGAAAGCTTTTCCGGGGTGAGAAGCTCGGTCTCGGTGGAGACAAGGGGAGCTTCCGTTGCGATGGAAATGCAAAGGCCGAAGAGCTCAAGCTTTGTGAGATATGCAAGTGGTGCGCCGGAGGGGGCGCTGACGAGCTCTCCGGAGGTGGTGAAGGACGAAAGTCCCTGGGAAAGCCCCCGTCCGGTGAGTTTGACGTAGCTCTCTTTTTCGACCCATTTCCATATGGGAGAGGGACAGATCTCGCCGGGGGCAAGCAGACGTCGGAGAACCCCGGGAGAGACCTTTCGGTCTGCGGGTTCGGCGTCCAGACCCAGCTCGCAGTGCGCCACGGCGCAAAGGGCAAACCCGTCGCAATGGGTGAGACTGAAATAAGGCGGAGAAACGGAGAACGCAGGTTTTCCCGTTTCTCCGCTTTTGTATTCCGGGGGGATGGGCAGCCCAAGCTCGGCACAGGCGGCGGCAAGGCAGAGCTCTGCCCCAAGGGAGAGCTTTTTTTCGCTTTCGGCTCTGAGCCGGGCGATTTTTTCTTTTCTGCCCTCAGACAGAAGGGGCAGAAAATCGGGGTCACAGAGAGAGAGCTTTTCTGTGGGGACAATAAAGAGCTTTGCGGTCATGGCTTCAAGCACCCGAAAAAGCCCCGATGCTTTTCCTTTGGGCCCTCGCTGTTGCCCCAGAAACAGCGGTTTGCAAAGTGGAGGCAGTTGTTGTTTATAACGTCGTAGCCCTTTTGTCCGATGGCGGCCTTTGCGGCGGCGATGCAGTCCTTTGCGCTGAGCGCATAGGCGCGCTCGGCGCGGGTGAGCTCCATGCATTCCACGAAGCCTCCGCCGGAAAAGGCAGAAAGGTCGGTCTCGTGGACTGTGGCAGAAGCGGGATCGTCAAACCCGTCGCCGGAGGGGGATGCAAAATGGATGAGCCGGCCCGGGGCGATGCAGATGCCGTAGTGAAAATATCTGCCCCGGTTTACCCGAACCATTTCCCCGGGAGAGGGCATTTTTACTGTCCAGGATGGCATATTTTTCTGCCTCCTTTATTTTTCTTCTCTGAGGGTCTCGTGGAGCTGAACCATTCTGGCGCGTAGACGCTCGCTTTCCTCTGCCATCCACTGTGCCGTGGGGCGGCCGGAGGGGGGAGTGATCTCAACGGGAGTGTCGATGAGCACTCTCAGCCGTTTGCCAAAGACCTTGTAGTTGTGGGAGAGGCACACGGGAAGCACCTTTGCGCCGGTCTGGACTGCGAAGAGCAAAAAACCGGACATGAAGGGGTCGATGCCGGTGTCGGGGGAGAGGTGACCCTCCGGGAAAAGTCCTATGGGCTCGCCGGCGCGGAGAAGGGAGATGCATTCTCTGAAGGAGCGCGTGTCCACAGCGCCGCTTCTGTCCAGGCGGACGCAGTTGCACCTGCGGAGGGTCCACGCCACGAAGGGGTTGGTCTCGAATATCTCACCTGCGGCCAGCATATGGAGACGGGAACTGTAGAAGACGGTGCAGAGCATGGGCGGGTCGAATATGTGAACGTGATTGCATATGACGATGACCGGTCCGGAGAGCTTTCTGCGCTGGACGGAGGGGTCGGTATAGCTGATCTTGGGTCGGTAGCCGATGTAGAGCAGGGCAGAGAGGAATACCTGGGTGAAGCGGTAGAGGGCCCGGTTGAACCGGTTTTCCCGCCAGGCAAGATCTTCGTCGTTCTTTTTTGCGGAAAGAGTGTTTTTCATCTGCTGGATCTGGGCTCTGAGCCGGGCAGTGGTCTCGGTGAGCCAGGGAGATGTGGGGGTGAGATCCTCGGGAGGATCAAGGTTTATGGGTGCGCCCAGACAGACCCGGGTGCGGCGGAAGGGCCTGTAGGTGCCGTCGGAATAGATGGGGATAATGGGCAGGCGGAGCTTTGATGCGATGTAGGCCGCGCCGGAGCGGAACTCGAGAAGCTCCCCGGTTTTGTTGAAGCGACCCTCGGGGAAAATGCAGATAAGCTCGCCCCTGGCGGCGGCTCGGGTGACCTGGCCGAGGTAGCCTGCGTTGCTTGAGATATCCCTGTCCACGCGGATACAGCCGATCATGTTGAGAAACCAGTCGAATATTTTGCTCTGGTTGTACATGAGCTCCCCTGTGAGAAAGCGCACGCTCCGGAAGGGAAAGAGGGCGATGATCAGAATAACGTCTGCAATGTTTTTGTGGTTGCAGATAAGAACCGCCGAACGTCCCCTTGGCGGAAGACGGAAGGAGGGGTCCTTATAGAGCTTGAATAAAAGAAAGAGATATGCCGGGACGAAGCCGGTAAGCTTGACGAACCAACGGACAAGATGTCGCAAAATCTATTCCCCCAAAAAGTAATTGGATAAAGCTTTACTGTTTTTCTATAAGCTGAGCAAACTCGGCGGGAGTAGCGCAGGAATTTCCCTCGGCAGTGAGGGGAATTCCGAAATCCTTTTCGATGCGATCCAGCAATGCAAGATACTGCATACTGTTGCCGGAGAGGTCGTAGAGGAAGTGGCTGTTGGGGCGGATCTCTTCGGCGGGGACATTCAGAATATCTGCAAAGCAGTCGATGAGCTCGGAGACAAGCTGGGAGCTGATCTCTTCGGCGTTTTCATTGGCAGTGCGAAGGGCGCCGAACTCAAGACGGGTGGCAGGGAATTCGCCGGAGGCAATGCCGGCGGTGAGCTCGCTGCGCTTGATCTTGCCGTTGTAGGATTCGGGCAGGGGCGCGCCGGCCATATAAACTCTTTTGATCCTGTGGGTGTCCGGGAGGGTGGCGTTTACCTGTTCGATATACTCCATCACACGGGCAAGACGGAAGTCGGGCATTGAGCCTGCGGGCTCGAAAACGTAGCATATCTCTGTCTGACCGTCGGAAAGCTCGCGGCCGATGCAGCAGCCCCGGAGAACGTATTTGGGGTTTATTCGGCTTTCAACGGAGACAAGGCTGATAAGCTCGCCGCTGCTGCCGTTGACCATGTCTGCGTTGCGCCCCACGAAAAAGTAGTTGCCCTTTTCGTCCTGACGGAAAAAGTCGCCGGTGCAGTACCATTCGTCCTCGGAATGGGGAATGACCTCGCCGTTGATATATCTTGCGGAGAAGCAGCTTTCGCCTCTTACCCAGAGCACATTTGCACCGGTCTCGGGGTCGGGACGGAGCTGGTATTCCAGAGAGGGGAGCGCCTTGCCGACGGAGGCTTCCATGAGGTCACGGGGCTTTTTGCGGAGCTCGACGGAGGTAATGCCTATCTCCGTCATGCCGTAGCCCACGTGAAGGGGATAGCCTATGGCGTTGATGAGCTCAAGCGTGTCCGGACGGACGGCGCCGCCGCCGCTGATGCCTATGCTGATGCCGTCGCCAAGCAGGCGGCTTCGGACGCTTTTGAAAAGGAGCTTTGACGCCACGAAACGGCCAAGCGCCGGGGAGAAATTCTGAAGGGCGAGGCTGAGCTTTGTTCCCTTTTTGAGCTTTTCTACCTGGCCGGTCTTTTTTGCCTCGCGCATGATGCCGTCGGCAAGACTGTCCCACAGAAGGGGAACGGCAAAAACATGGCTCACGTTGTGGTACTGGGCGGTGGCAAGGATGGTGTCCGGACGGAGATCCTTCAAAAGCACGAAGGTGCGGCCGAAGAGACCGTACCACAGGAGTACGGCAGAGAGACCGAAGATGTGGTAAAAGGGGAGCACCACGAGCTGGCGTATGGCGCCCTTGTAGAAACGGCGGAAGCTTTTGTTTACGTTGATGATGTAGCCGGAGTTAAGAGTCTGGGCGGCGATGGCCTTGCCGGAATAGCCGAAGATCTTGGGCTCGCCGGTGGTGCCGGAGGTGGAGAGGATGATATGGTCTGCCCAGCGACCTTCGCAGAGCCTGTCGGGCTTGGCGGAGAAGACTTCTTTATAGTCTACGAAAACCGCGCCGGGAACGGCTTTGTCGGAGATGACGTATTCCATTCCGGTACCCCGGGCGCAGTGGGTCAGGTTTGTTTCGTCTGCGGCGGGAGCTAAAAGCATGGGCTTGAAGCCTGCGCGGATGAGCGCCCAGAAAATGACCACCCATTCAACACAGTTGGGAAGCTTAAGACCGATAACGCTGTTCTGGGGCAGATGGGCAAAGCGCTGGCAAAGACCGCTTGAAACACGCTCTATCTCTTTTTTTACGTCGGCGTAGGTATAGCGGACGATATCCATGCCCCGGGACTCTTCGAGATATATCTCCGAAGAAAAGCTGAAGGTTATTTCGTAAAGATGCCTGAGGGTCCGGTCGCCGTTTTGAAGATCCCGGATGACCCTGTCGTAAAATTTCATGTTAATTAAGCTCCGTTTCCGTGAGAACTGTAAACCAAGACATTATAGTATACCACGGAACGGTTGTTTTGACAAGACGGTTTTTTTAGTCCGGAGAGTTCAAAAGCGAATATTATATTTTTCTTTGTTGACATTTTCGGGGTTTGATAGTATAATTTCCCCTTGTGTCCGGGAGCGGACACAAAACCGCTTTTTGATGCGGAATAAGGAGAAAACTTTGATGAAGATTATAACTGTGAGCCGGGAATTTGGTTCCGGCGGCAGAGAGCTTGGAAAAAGGCTGGCCGATGAGCTTGGCTTTGACTATTACGACAGGGAGATTATCGACGTTATCGCCCACAAAAACGGCATGGACCCGGGTTACGTTGAAAAGTCACTTGAGAAGGGTGCCTGGCAGACCGTGCCTCTGACATTTAAGCGTTCGTTCGTTGGCCCTTCCATGGCAGCAAGCGCAAAGACGGGGCTGCTTTTGGAGCAGAAAAAGGTCATTGAGTCCGTTGCCGCCGCGGGACGGGACTGTGTTATCGTTGGAAGAAACGCGGACGTTATACTTGAAAAATACAGCCCCATGAATATTTTCGTGTGCGCTTCAATGGAGGCGCGCATTGCCCGCTGTATAAGCCGCTCCGAGGGGGAGGAAAAGGTCTCGCTCCGGGATATGGAGAACAATATCCGGGTGATCGACAAAAACCGCGCCAGGACACGGGAGATGATCTCCGGCAAAAAATGGGGGGAGAGGGAAAACTATCACCTCACCGTGAACACCACCGGCTGGGAGCTTCGGGAGCTCACTCCTGCAGTTGCGGACTTTGCCAAAAGGTGGTTTGAGAGAACGAAATGACCATTCAGCTTTCGGATCACTTTACCTACAAAAAGCTCTTCCGCTTCACCCTGCCCTCTGTGGCGATGATGGTGTTTTCCTCGGTTTACGGAGTTGTGGACGGGTTTTTCGTTTCCAACTTCGTTGGCAAGACCCCCTTTGCGGCGGTCAATTTCATTTTTCCATTTCTGATGATACTGGGCACCTTCGGCTTTATGATAGGTACCGGCGGCAGTGCGCTTGTGGCAAAGACCCTTGGGGAAGGTGAGAACGAAAAGGCAAACAGCATGTTTTCCCTTTTCGTTTACGTCACCGCCGTATTGGGCGCGGTTATCGGCGGGCTGGGCATCGTCTTTCTCCGGCCGGTGGCGTCGCTTTTGGGCGCAGAGGGGCAGATGCTCGCAGACTGCGTTGTCTACGGGCGGATAATTCTTATCGCTCTGCCGGCGTTCATGCTTCAGATGGTCTTTCAGAGCTTTTTTGTAACGGCGGAAAAGCCCCAGCTGGGACTCGTTATGACCCTTGTGGCAGGGATCGGCAACATGGTTCTGGATGCTCTGTTTATGGCCGTGTTCGATTGGGGACTTGTTGGCGCGGCGGCGGCAACGGCCGCGTCCCAGACTATCGGCGGAGTTGTTCCCGTTATTTACTTTTCGCTGAACCGCAGGGGAGTTCTCTGCCTTGGAAGGACAAGGCTTGATCTGCGGGCGCTGATGAAGGCGTGCTTTAACGGCTCATCTGAGCTTATGAGCAACGTTTCAATGAGCCTTGTGAGTATGCTCTACAACGGCCAGCTTATGAAATACGCCGGGGAAGACGGTGTTGCGGCTTACGGCGTGCTGATGTACGTGAACATGGTATTCATCGCCGTGTTCATCGGCTATTCCATTGGCACCGCGCCAATAATCGGCTATCATTTCGGCGCGGAAAACCACGGCGAGCTTAAAAATATGCTGAAAAAGAGCGCGGTGATCATCGCCGTTTCCTCCGTTGGCATGCTGGCGCTCTCATTCGCCCTTGCCGTGCCCCTGTCAAAGCTCTACGTTGGCTACGACGCTGAGCTTTTCCAGCTGACAAAGCGGGGTTTTTATATCTATTCGTTCTCGTTCCTTTTTGCCGGGGTGGCGATATTCGGCTCTTCGTTTTTTACCGCGCTGAACAACGGCCTTATCTCGGCGGTGATATCCTTCATGCGCACCCTTGTGTTTCAGGTCGCGGCGGTGCTTTTGCTTCCGCTGATATGGGGCATCGACGGAATATGGTATTCCATCGTGGTGGCAGAGCTTATGGCCTTCGTGCTGTCCTGTTTCTTTGTTCTGATACTGAAAAACAAATATCACTATATGTAGCTGAACTGTCTTCCGGCGGCGTTTTTCTTATTGGAAAACGCCGCTTTTCACGTAATGTGGGTTATAAAATCAGACTCTGCGGAAAGTGAACAGTGAAATAGAACCGAATTTATAAAAATATCGTCTGAATGCATAAAGACAAGCCCCGGTAAAAGGCTGTATAATTATGATGAAACAAGCTGTGCAGATAAATGTAAAGGAGACTTGATAACAATGGCACTTTATGATGAATTCCGCTTTAAGCCCGCACCCTGGCTTCCTCACAGCGAGCTTCCCCTGGAAGAGCTTGAGCGCGTCCGCAACATCAAGCGCGAGGATATGGAATATACCAACGAAAACGGTTTTTCCGTTAAGGTGGTAATCGACCCCACCCTTCACATGGTGCAGGATATGTTCTACCGCATTCTCATGTCCGATATCAACGACACTCCCTTCTCAATGATATGCCCCAACCAGTGGCCCGGAGCTTATTCCTCCGTTGCCAATATGCTGAACAAGTTCAACGTTTCTGCCAGAAACGTCCACGCTTTTGCCATGGACGAGTGGGCGGACGAGGACGGCAACGTTGCCCCTCTCACCTACGGCGCCGGTCTGGGCTATTCCTTTATGAACCACTTCTACGGCCGGATCCGTGAGGATCTGCGTCCCCCCGTTGACCACTGGCACGTCCACACCAACGAGAACAAGGGCGAGGGCGTTTACTCTGCCATGATCGAAGAGATCACCGGCGGCGGTGTTGACGTTGTTTACACTGCAACCGGCTGGCCGGGACACACTGCGTTCATCGACCCCAGAACCGAAGAGTTCAAGGCCGACAGCCTTGAAGAGTTCTGCAAGCTGGGCTCCCGCATTGTAACCGAAACTCCTCTCACCATCTGCGAAAACTCCCTCTTTGGACCCATGGGCGCTTCCGGCGACGTTTGGGCGGTTCCTTACAAGGCCGCTACCATCGGTCCCAGAGATATCTGCAACGCCAAGGAGAGAGTTGAGCTCCACAATTTCGTCAACGCCGACGGCAGCTCCTGGCAGAGAATGGTATCCCGTCTTGAGCTCTACGGCCCCATCTCCATGGAGTTCCCGGCTTCCATTCTGCGCCTTGGAAAGGGCACCTGCTACGTTTCCGAGGCCATTGCAAAGCCCTTTGCCAGCTGGCACTGCGGCATTGAGGACAAGGATCTTTAATAGGTAAATACCAGGGGTCTGTGGGAGGTTTTGCCTTGCACAGACCCTGCACACATTATTTGGGGAGGATCAACGTTCTGTGATCAATGCCATTGTGAACACGAACCTTATCCTTGAGGAGGGAATCGTTTTCGACGGGGCAATAACCTGGGAAAACGGCAGGATACTCTCCCTTGGAAGGGCAAGTGAAGTTAATATTCCCCGGGACGCCGAAATCATCGACGCCGGCGGAAAGTATACCGCGCCGGGACTTGTGGACATCCACAACCACGGCGGTCCGGACTGGCTCTTTTGGGAGGAGCCGGAAAAGTGCTGTGAGTTTTTCCTGGCTCACGGACAGACAACCGTTTTGCCCACCTTTTACTGCGACATGACCGAGGAAAAGCTTTTGCTGGGGCTTGAACGGGTTAAAGCCGCATCCCACAGGGGAGCGGGCAGGATAATCGGCGGTATCTATATGGAAGGCCCATATATGAACGGCGTGGGCTCAAACCAGAAGAATATCCTCTGGGGCGGAGAGATCGACCCCGGCGAATACGGAAGAGTTGTGGCCGCCATGGCGGGCTACGCGAAGATATGGGCCATCGACCCCGGAAGACCGGGCATTGAGGTCTTTATGGCAGACGTGAAGGCCGCCGACCCGGACGCCATCTTTACTATGGGTCACTCCCAGTCGGCAGCCTCCGCGGCCCGCCGTGTGAAAAAATACGGTCTGAAGCTTCAGACCCACCACGGCGACTCCGGCAAATGTCCCGGACGAGCTCAGGGGACGATTGGCGCCGGCTGTGACGAATACGCTCTGCTTGACCCGGATATTTACACCGAGCTCATCTGCGACGAAAACGGGATCCACGTTGACGCAGACATGATGAAAATGCTCATCCGCACCAAGGGCATCGAGCGCGTTGTGCTGATAACCGACCACATGGCGGACAAAAACCACTATACAAACAACGAGGCCGAGGGTATTCTTTACGGGCCGGATCTGAACTACGATTACGAGGGTCACCTTGCGGGAAGCCATCTGACTCTGGACAACGCCTGCCGAAACCTTATGGCTCACACGGGCTACGGGCTGTGCCACGCTGTGAGAATGGCGTCTCTCAACCCGGCGAGAGTCCTTGGCATAGACGGCGAGGTGGGAAGCCTTGAACCCGGCAAAAAGGCAGACCTTATCATAACCGACGACCGCTTTAATATCGACACCGTCATCCTGAACGGCGACGTTGCCGTTTCCGGGAGAAAAGCATAAATCAAAACGGAGGAAAACAAACCATGAAACCCACGATTCGCGCCCCTTATTTTGAAGTGGGCACCAAGAACTACGTTTACGGAGATACCCTTCTGGAGTACGCCATTGCCGCCGACAAGGCCGCAGAGAAATACGATATCGACGTTCTCTTTATCTGCCCCGCAGTTGAGATCCGCAGAGTACGGGAGAACACCAAAAACCTCATTATCCTTGCCCCCTATATGGACACTCTCCGTCCGGGACGCGGCATGGCAGACGTTCTTCCCGAAGGGCTCAAGGCCGCCGGTGCACAGGGCGTTGTTATAAACCACTGTGAAAAGCCCATGAGCCTTCCCCAGATGAAGGCCACCATCGACCGCGCAAGAGAGCTTGACTTCCTTGTTTTCGCCTGTGCGGACACTCTGGCAGAGGCAAAGGCCATCGCCCAGCTCCATCCCGACATTATCAACCCCGAGCCCTCCGAGATCATCGGCGGCGGCAACGGAGTAAGCCCCATGGCCTACGTTAAGGACTCCATTAAAGTCATCAAGGAGATCTACCCCGACATTATGGTCGAGCAGGCCGCAGGCATTACAAACGGCCAGCAGGTATACGACTTTATCATGGCAGGCTCCGAGGCCGCAGGCGCCGCCTCCGGCATTATGAACGCCGAAGACCCCATCGCCATGATCGACGAGATGATCGCCGCCACCCGCCGCGCCGCAGACGATCTTAAAAAACAGGCAGAATAAGTTTATTTTGAAATAAGGAGATTTAACCATGGTTTTCAAAGAATCTTTCAAGCTGGAATCCCGTCACCGCGCCGTCAGCTTTCACGATATCACCGACAAGGTGAAGGACATTGCCTCCCGCTCCGGCATTAAGGACGGCATTGTCGTTGTCTATTCCCACCACACCACCTGCTCGGTCATCACCCAGGAGTGTGCCTTTGATATGTCCATGACCGGTCTTGAGACTCTTCAGCAGGATCTTGTAAACGTCTTTGAAGAGTGGATACCCACCTGCCGCTACGAGGGTCAGTATCTCCACCCCGGTCAGAAGGCTCTTGTCTTTGCCGAGGAGCACGGCGAGGATAATTTCGGATGCCACAACACCGACGCCCACCTGCGCTCCTCCATTATCGGCAGAAACGTTACCATCGTCACCGTGGACGGCGAGATGGATCTGGGTGAGTTCGGGCGCATCCACTTTATCGACTGGGATCAGACCCGCGGCCGCACCCGTACCGTTCAGGTCATGATCATCGGCGAGTGAGCAGGGGAGGTCAGATCAGATGAGCCTGCTTGACGTCAAGCCCTATGACCTTCAGCTTTACAGAGAAGAGCTTGCGGATTTTCTGCCGGACACCTTTATAGACTGCCACACCCACGTATGGCTCGATTCCCACTTTATCAAAGGGGCGGAAAGCAACGACAGGAGCTGTGCATGGCCGAATATGGTGGCGCCGGACAACTCCGTTGAGGATCTCAATGAGACGAACCGCCTTCTGTTTCCGGACAAAAAGGTCATCTCCGTTCTTTACGGACAGCCCGTTGTCACCATTGATCTTGAGGTGAACAACAGCTACGTTGCCCAAAAGGCAGAGCAGTACGGCTTTCCCGCCCTTTACATAAGCCACCCCTCCCAGAGCGCAGAGGAGCTTGAAAGAAAGGTTCTCGAGCATTCCTGCTTCAAGGGCCTCAAGGTCTACCTGCAGTTTGCACCCTCTTACATCCCAAATAACGAGATCCGCATTTACGACTTTTTGCCCCACGAGCATCTCGCCCTTGCAAATAAGCACGGCTGGATCGTTCAGCTCCACATTGCCCGCCCCCGCAGGCTGGCAGACCCGGTGAACTACGTTCAGATCCGTGAGATCGAAGAGAAATATCCCGACCTTCAGCTCATCGTCGCCCATCTGGGCAGAGCCTACGCCGACGAGGACCTTGGAGATGCCCTTCCCTATCTTAAGGACATGAAGAAGACAGTCTGGGATTTCACCGCCAACACCAATCAGTTCGTTATGGAGCGTGTGCTTGAAATGGTCGGCCCCGACAGGTTTGTCTACGGCACCGACTTCCCCATCTTCCGCATGAAGTCCCGCCGGACGGTCGAAAACGGATTTTACATCAACGAGATCCCCCAGGGTTCTCTGGGTGACGTTTCGTCCGATCCTCATATGCGTGAGATACCCTATCCCGAGGCGGAGAAGATCAGCTTCTTTATCTACGAGGAGATACTCTCCTGCAAGCGCGCCTGCAAGGCTCTGGGTCTTGGAAAGAGCGAGGTTGAAAAGATCTTCTACTCCACCTCTGCAAAACTTTTCGGTGTGAAGTAATATGAAATATCTGCTTGGTATCGACGTTGGAACAACGGGAACGAAGACCCTTTTGTTCCGTGAGGACGGAAAGCTTTGCGGAAGCGCCTATATGGGCTACGAGACCGCAATGCCCGCTGTTGGCTACAGCGAGCAAAACCCCGACGACTGGTGGAAGGCCGTTGTGGCCACCGTTCGCAAGGTCGTGGACGAAGCGGACGCCGGAGGGGATGTTGCGGGAATTGCAATGTCCGTTCAGGGAGGCACCTTCGTGCCCGTGGACGGGGATATGCGCCCCGTGAGGCCTGCCATCGTCTGGAACGACACCAGATGCGACGAGGAGCTTGGAGAGTGGCTTGGATCGGGCCACACCGACGGCGGGATGTACGGCAAAACAGGCTGGCATCTTTTGCCCGGCCTGAACGCCATGCAGGCGCGGCATATGGCAAAAAACGAGCCGGAAGCCTTTGAAAAAACGGCGTTCTTTCTTTCCGTTCCGGACTATATCTCCCTTCGCATGACGGGGAGAATGGCGGTGGACCTTTCAAATATCGGCATCTCCCAGTTGGGAGATATACGAAAAGGCAAGTTTGACGAAGAAATTCTCGCCTTTGCCAATATTGACCCGGGTAAGCTTCCGGACATCGTGCCCTCCGGGGAGGTCATCGGAAAGCTCACGCCTGAGGCGGCCGCCGAGCTTGGCATAAGCGAAGATGCGGTGCTGGTCTCCGGCGCCCACGACCAGTACGCCGTGGCGCTGGGAGCGGGAGCAAGCCGGGGAGGAGATATCCTTATCGGCTCCGGCACCTGCTGGGTCGTGACCTGTATCGGGGACGAGCCGGACTTTGAGTCCGGACTCAGCCAGTCCGTTGCCGCAACACCGGGAAAATGGGGCTCCCTCTGGTCCCTTTCCTCCGGGGGAGTTTGTCTTGAGTGGCTGAAAAACAGTATTATGGCCGGTGAGATATCCTATCCTGAGCTGGATTCCGAAGCCGAAAGCCGACGTGCCGCAGAGGACGGGCTGTTCTTCTTCCCATTCACCGGCAGAGCCGGAGAAACGACAAGCTTCACAAAGGGCAGCTTTGTTGGGCTTGACCTTTCCCACGACCGTTTCCACATGGCACGGGCGGTAATGGAGGGCGTTGCCTTCCAGATACGCTATATGCTTGAGGCCTTTAAGGCAAAGCCCTCGGAACGGGGCATTAAGCTTGCGGGCGGCGCATCAAAAAGCCGGGTGTGGGCAGGAATTGTTGCAGATATTCTGGGGCTTCCCGTGCGAATTCCGGACGTTGCGGACATGGCCTGTGTGGGCGCGGCAATTCTTGCCGGTGTTGGCAGCGGAGTTTACGCCTCCCGCGAGGAGGGCTACGCCGCGCTGAGTGTCGGTGAGAAGATCATCGGGCCCGACCCGGCACGTCACGCTGAGTTTTCGGAGCTTTATGAAAAATACAAGGCCACGGCAAAGGCTATGGCCGGAGTTTACGGACTTGAATAAATTACCGGAGATTGGAGTTTTAAGCTATGATCTCAAAAGAAGCAATGGAGGCCGCAAAGGCGGCGTACACCATTGAGGCAGAGTGTATTTCAAAAATGGCGGAATACCACAGCGACGAGGCTTTTTCCAGGGCCGTTGAGCTTTTGAAAAAGGCTCCCCGTATCGGTGCGGCCGGAAGCGGTCATTCGGGCATTGCCTGTCAGCATTTTTCCCACCTTATGTGCTGTATCGAGCGCCCGGCAAGGTTCATAAGCCCGGCAGAGGCTGTTCACGGAGCGACGGGCTTTTTGCAGAAGGACGACGTTATGGTCTTTGCATCCCGGGGGGGAAAGACCAAAGAGCTTCTGCCCATTATGGACATTTGCAAGGCAAAGGGCGTTAAGATCATCACCGTTACGGAAAATCTGGAGTCTCCCCTTGCCCTCGGCGCGGACGTTGTTCTCAAACAGTACGTCAACCGCGAGACGGACAAGTGGAATGCCCAGGGAACCACTTCCACCACCTCGCTCATCGTTATTTTCCACGCCCTTCAGGCGGCCATCATCGAGGAGACGGGCTATCGCGCAGAGCAGTTTGCCCTTATCCATCCCGGCGGAGCCGTTGGCGAAAGGCTGAACAACAAGTCCCTGTGAGCGGCGTTTTTCAAAGGGAGAAAAACACTCCCGTGTTTCGGATAATCTCTCTTGTGAACGCGGCCTATTACGCCCTGCCGGAGGATTTTTCCTTTGAGGGGGAGAGTCACGATTTCTGGGAGCTTGGCTACGTGGACAGGGGACAGGTTGTTGTTTCCTACGGGGAAAACAGCTATCTTCTGAAAGCGGGAGAGATGATGTTTTACAAGCCCAACACCTTCCACAATTGCCGTGTGCGCCCGGGACGGCCTGCGGCCATGGTGAACATAGCCTTTGAGGTGGACGGTCCCGTTTCCGACGTGTTCGAGAACGAGATACTGGTGCTCTCCGCAGAGGAGAGGCAGTGTATGTCCACGATCGTCCGGGAAGCATCGAACACCTATCTGCGCTTTGAAAACCTTCCGGCGGAGGTTGGACTTGAACGGGTGGAAAACGCCCCTTACGGTAGCGGACAGATAATCTGCAACCGCCTTGAGGAGCTTATGATCTACGCCTGCCGCAGTGAGCGGAACATCAGCCTGGACAGAAGGCGCATTTCCGCCGCCCCGGCGGACGGCGGAGCGGACACCTTTGAAAGGGTGAGAGATTACCTTGGGGAGCATTACCCCGAAAAGCTCACTCTGGAAAAGATCGCCCGGGACAACTGCATAAGCGTTACGAAGCTTAAAAAGCTCTTCCGGGAGGAAATGGGCACCTCGGTGATCGCCTGGCTCACGTCTCTTCGTATAAAAGAGGCAAAGCAGCTTATTCGCCGGGGGCGGCTGAATTTCAGCCAGATAGCAGAGGCCACGGGCTTTGACACCATCCACTATTTTTCAGCGGTCTTCAAAAAGCATACCGGGCTTACCCCAACGGAATACGCCCGGTCGCTTCACAAAAAATAAAAAGCTATTATATTTTCAGGAGGATTTACCAAAATGGAATTCAAGGTTTTTCAGAAAGAGCTGGAGCTCCAGTCCCGGGGATGGATACCCACCTTCCACGACGTTTCCAAGGAGATCATCGAGATCGTTGCCGCTTCCGGCATTAAGAACGGAACCGTTTGCATCGCTTCCCACCACACCACCTGCTCGGTTATGATCCAGGAATGCAGCCACGATATCGACTCCTTCGATCTGGAGTATCTCCAGCACGACCTGCTGGACATCATGCGCAAGATGATCCCCGACTTTGCCAACGAGGGCGATTACCGTCATCCCGGCCCCATCCACGCCAAGTTCGGCCGCTACGTAAACGAGCCCGGCAACTTCACCTCCATGAACACCGACGGTCACCTTCGCTCCGTCTTCTTTGGCCGCAGCGAGACCATGACCATCAAGGACGGCGTTCTTGACGGCGGCGAGTTCGCCCACATCTACTTCGTTGACTGGGACCACGTCCGTGCGCGCCGCCGCCAGCTCAACGTTACCGTTATGGGCACCACCGACGACGTTGAAGACCGCAAGTGGAACAACGGCGAGGTCATCAACACCCTTCCCAAGTTTACCGAAGAGGAAAAGGCCTACGACGTCCATTACGATCTCCAGCTGAAGAGATAAGTTAGTTATGTAAAACGAAAAACGCCGCAGAAAAGAGAAGACTCGTATATTAACGAGTCTTCTCTTTCTTTTTGTCTGATAAGTGATATTGAAGCCTTGCGGCTTCAGAGATATTCTATTCGCCTGCCAAACTTGCGAAGCAATATAACTGTGCCGAAGGCACAATATAACTCGCCGAAGGCGAATATAACTGCAAAGCAATATAACTGTGCCGAAGGCACAATATATCTCGCCGTCAGGCGAATAGAGTTGCGTGATACTCCGTTAAGAGTAGGGCGGGGGCTTGCTCCCGCCGAAACGTTTGGGGAGGATATGGAATCCTCCCCTACGGGCAGAAAGGTAAGCCGTACACCGTAGGGGCGAACTGCGTTCGCCCGTTTTGCGTATCATCCCTGCTACCTTTCCCGGCGACATTGTGCCCAAGGAGACCTTTTCCGGACGCCCCGGGAGGGGCGTCCCTACATTTCAAATATTCTTTTTGTCTGATAAGTGATATGCTGGCACTCGTCAGCGTGATATTCTATTCGCCAACAACTTGCGAAGCAAATATCACTGCGTAGCAATATCACTGCGTAGCAATATAACTCGCCCACGTAGTCGCCGTCTTTGTTCTTCTCGCGGTAACACACCGCAAGCTGACCTCGAAAAACTTGGTGCTCATTCCAGGCAGAGCGGTTTTTGTGTGGGGGATCTCGGTTATTTCTCTGCGTAAAACTCGCTTACGGCGCCGAAGAAGGCGTCGATGTTTTCCCAGGAGGCTTTCGGGGGAATGTCGCATCCGGAGGAGATCACGAAATTGGGGCTGGAGCAGCATTTTTCCATAACGGAGAGAGTTGCTTCTCTAATGGACTGGGGAGTGCCGTTTTTGAACTGGCCGGCAGGGTCCACGTTGCCCATAACCACGGTGTCGGCGGGGATGTGGGGGAGCATTTCGGCCATGTCGATGGAGTTGCCGAAGTGGTATGCCGCGGAGCCCGTGGTTAGAATGGAGTCGATCATGCGGATGACGTTGTCGCCGCAGTTATGGTAGATGACGATAAAGCTCTCGTCCTGAACGGCGTCTACGATCTGTTTGACGTAGGGAGCGGAAAACTCCTCGTTGAGGGCGGGAGAGAGCAGACCTGCAACGGGCTCGGCAATGCACACGCCGTTTGCTCCGGCCTCTTTATAGGCACGGCAGTAGTTGCAGGTAAACTCCGTGACCTTGGCAAGAACGGTGTGTACCATGTCGGGATCGTCGTAGCAGTCCATCATTATCTCCGTCACGTCAAGAAGTCTTGCGGCAAGAGAAAACGGGCCGATAACGCCGGCGAAAACCGGGCGGTCGGTGATGAGCTCAAGGGCTTTTTCGATGGAGCTGATGTAAAGTCCGCTTCGCCCGGAGCCCACGGGAGGAACCTTCAGCGCCTCGGCGGCGTCCGTGTCCCGGACGATACTGCCGATAACTGTGGGGACCTCGTCCTCGAAAACTCTTATCTCCGAGCCGAAGCACTCTGCCTCGACGGAGAGATCCATAAGGCTTACCGAGGCGGCGGAGTCGGTTCTGTCGGCAACCAGCTTCATTGCCTGAGCCTGAAGCCCGCTGTCGTTGATAAGCTGGGATACGGAGATGCCCATAAGGCTTACGGCGGGGAAGGAGAGGATGGGCATTGCCTTTTTTACGGGGGAAAGGCGGATATCCTCAAGCCATTTTTTCATGTTTCTTTTCATAGTGAACGTTCCTTTTTAGTTCTGTTTGATGGGCTCGCGGGCAAGCTGATAGATGAGGTCGAAGGCGAAGATAAGGTCTTCCATGGTGCAGTGGTTCTGAACGTAGTGGGAGGTACAGCAGATCCAGCGCTTGCCCCGGAGCGTGGCAAACAC
>SVLY01000098.1 GCA_015067715.1 Oscillospiraceae bacterium
ATCCAATCTCTCAAAAAGCACATCAAAGCGTTTGTCTGCCCTCATACTGTCAAACCAAGCATGCTTAAAGGCTTTTTGATAATCAAGAGGAATGATCCAGTTCCACCAATCATTATATTGCAAACTGATTTCCTTGTATTCTTTGCCGTCTTTCTCAAGCCAATCGATTTTGGATTCCAAAGCAAATCCTTCAAGGGCGGGAGACGAACATCCTATCTTGAACTCGTCATCTGTGATGGACATGATCTGTTCAATCACGCGTATGGTATCTTCAAATGCATCATAAGCTTCATCCATTTTTCCAAGCTTTGCAAAAGAAGCCGCATAACGTATTCCAAGCAGTATTCTTTCCTCACACCACAAATCCGGACCTGTTCCACCGCTGATCAAATGCTTCTTATCGGGAGATAAATTGTTTACGGCATTGAGATAATTAAGCTGTGTTTCGCAAAACCAAATAAAATGATTCGGATCCTTGCAAAGATATACTTGCCAATCATTCGCCGCACTTATAATATGTTCAAGCTCATACCACAGAATGCCATGCCTTACGGGTTCAATTTTATCAAGCTCCTCGCGCATTTTGTATCTTTTAAACAGCAAGCTTGAACGCGACATATCCTCTCGGCTGGCATACGTGTCCAGGAAAGTATCGAGATGATCATCGTCCTCCATATATGACATACAATCAATTACATCCCAATGATCGTCTTTGGGACATACACTGAATATTTCTTCCGCTAAAAGACGCATTTCTTCGAGAACCTTCTCGTCTCGGAACAAACGGACTTTCCAAATTTCATTATACAATCCCCAAAACCAATAGCGCTGATATTCTTTGAGATTGCGTCGTATTTCTCGCATGATCTCGATTGTTTTCTGAACATCCTTTGCGCGCACAGCGGTTTCAAAAGATTGTTGAAGCTCCGCGCAAAACTTTTCTTTTTCTTCCTCTGTAACTCCAAGCAACGCATCTATCGACGTTTCAAAAAACGATGCGATCATTGGCAGCATTTCGATGTCGGGATATGTTGCTCCTATTTCCCACCGGGAAATAGCCTGAGGAGACGTTCCGAATTTTTCTGCCAACTGTTCCTGGGTGAGATTCATGCGTCGGCGGTTTAAACGTATTTGATTCCCTAAATTCAATTTCATACCATATCTCCATTCTGTCAGCTTCTGCGCAGTGCTTATGTTTTACCGATGATAATAGTGTATCATATTATGTGGCGATAATAAAGCGCACAGTTTGTGAGATTTTTTCTCAATTTATGAGAAAAAACAAATTCAGCCTCGGCAAGGCAACTGGACTGCCGAGGCTTTATACATTACGCTGCATTAGCCGCGCCCGCTTTCTTCTTTGCTATCTCCGCCTTCTCCAGGCGTTCTTTTTCATCATACCCCTTGAATCCCGCAATACATTCGTGGTACAATAGCCGTAAACCCACGGAGGTGACAGTATGCTTACACTGTATAAACCGGAAGTCTCAGACCTTTGGTTCAAAGAAAAGATGCTCTCGGACGAAGCCACCATGGCATACAACCGCCGATGGGGCGGAACGCTCCCCTTTCCTCCTGAGCGGTGGGAGGCATGGTACAACGTCTGGATAGGCAGTCAAAGCAAAGACCGCTTTTACAGGTACCTTGCCCAGGGGGACGGCCGCTTCGTCGGAGAGGTTGCCTACCACAGGGACGGCGAAACCGGGCAGTATCTTGCAGACGTAATAATATACGCCCCTTACCGCCGTCGCGGCTACGGCCGGGAGGGGTTGGAGCTTCTCTGCCGCACCGCAAAGGAAAACGGCATTTTGGCACTTCTCGACCGCATCGCCCGGGACAACGGAGCGATAGCTCTTTTCCTGGACTGCGGCTTTACCGAGGTCTGCCGCACGGAGGAATACGTGACGGTGAAGAAGCTGCTTTGACCCCTCCCGGAGGGGCAAAAAATACCCCCAAAAATTTTTTAGATTTTTTTGAAAAAAGGGGTTGACAACTGAAACGAAAAGTATTATAATATCGCCTGTGTTCGGGAGTTGCCAACAACGACCAAACACAAACCCAAATAAGCGGTCATGGCGGAACTGGTAGACGCGCACGTTTGAGGGGCGTGTGGCTATGCCATCCGGGTTCAAGTCCCGGTGACCGCAGCAAGAAAGAGCACGCCCGAGCGGCGTGCTTTTTTCATGGAAAAAATCAGCCTGTCTCCCCTGCCGCCCCGTTTTCCCTCCCGCGCGGCAAAACAAAGGAAAGGATCTGTAAACCTTGATTAGAAACGATCTCAGAAATATCGCCATCATCGCACACGTTGACCACGGCAAGACTACCCTCGTGGACGAATTGCTCAAACAGTGCGGCGTTTTCCGCGACAACCAGGCCGTTGCCGACCGCGTTATGGACTCCGGCGACCTGGAGCGTGAGCGCGGCATCACCATTCTCGCCAAGAACACCGCCGTCAACTACAACGGCGTGAAAATGAACATCATCGACACTCCCGGCCACGCTGACTTTGGCGGCGAGGTCGAGCGTATCCTCAAAATGGTCAACGGCGTTCTCCTTCTTGTCGACGCTTACGAAGGCCCCATGCCCCAGACCCGCTTCGTTCTCCAGCGGGCACTTGAGCTCGGCCTTAAGGTCGTTATCGTGGTAAACAAGGTCGACCGTCCCGATGCCCGTCCCGAAGAGGTCGTGGACGAGATCCTTGAGCTGCTCTTCGACCTTGAAGCCACCGACGAACAGCTTGACTCTCCCGTTATCTTCGCATCTGCCCGCGCCGGTACGGCATCCCTCTCCTGCTACGAACAGGGCACCGACCTCCGTCCCCTGCTGGATACCATCCTCTCCCACATTCCCGCCCCCGAGGGCGACGAGACCGCTCCCCTGCAGATGCTGGTCTCCTCCATCGACTACAACGAATACGTGGGACGTATCGCCATCGGCCGCATCGAAGGCGGCGTCATGCGCCAGGGTCAGGACATTGTCCTCACCGATTACCACGGCCAGCGCCCCAACCAGAAGGCAAAGGTCGTAAACCTCTACACCATCGAAGGCCTCAAGCGCGTTCCCGTTACCGAAGGCCGCCCCGGCGATATCGTCGCCCTTTCCGGCATTGAAAACGTCAACATCGGCGACACTATCTGTCATCCCGACTTCCCC
Organism: Oscillospiraceae bacterium; assembly: GCA_015067715.1. Lineage (GTDB taxonomy): Bacteria > Bacillota > Clostridia > Oscillospirales > QAMX01 > SIG499. Next base: position 3,154 of record SVLY01000098.1, read on the forward strand.
CAGCCCCTGCCCTTTGTAAAGATCTCCGATCCCACCGTTGAAATGACCTTCATGGTCAACAACTCCCCCTTTGCAGGCCGCGAGGGCAAGTTCGTAACCTCCAGAAACATCCGCGACCGTCTCAACCGCGAGCTCCTCAAGGACGTTTCTCTCCGCGTTGAGGAGACCGACTCCACCGACGCTTTCCGCGTTCTGGGCCGCGGCGAAATGCACCTTTCAATTCTCATTGAGACCATGCGCCGCGAGGGCTTTGAGTTTGCCGTGGGCTCTCCCCACGTTCTTCTCCAGAAAAACGAAGACGGCGAGGTCACCGAGCCCTTTGAGTATCTCGTATGCGACGTTCCCGAAAACTCGGTTGGCAACGTTATGGAAAAGCTGGGCGCAAGAAAGGCTGAGCTTGTAAAGATGAACCCCGTGGGCTCCAGAATGCGCCTTGAGTTCATCGTTCCCGCCAGAGGTCTCTTTGGCTACCGCAGTGAATTCATGACAGACACCCGCGGCGAAGGCATCCTCAACAGCGTGTTCCACGGCTACGCCCCCTACAAGGGCGAGCTCTCCTCCCGTCAGACCGGCTCTCTGGTTGCCTTTGAAAACGGCGAATCCATCACCTACGGCCTCTTTAACGCCCAGGAACGCGGCCAGCTCTTTATCGGCCCCGGTGTTCCCGTTTATGCCGGAATGGTCATCGGTGTCTCCCCCAAGAACGAAGACATCGTCGTTAACGTCTGCAAGAGAAAGCACGCATCCAATATGCGCGCCTCCGGCAGTGACGAAGCCCTGCGCCTTGTTCCGCCCAGACTTATGAGCCTTGAGCAGAGCCTTGAGTTCCTTGCCGAGGACGAGATCCTTGAGGTCACCCCAGAAAACCTCCGTATCCGCAAGGCAGAGCTTGACCACGGTATCCGCGCCGCCGCTCTTTCCAAAAAGCGCGCCGCCGCAAAGCAGGGTTGATCGCCATGCCTTTCTACACCTTCACCTGTAACTCCTGCGGAAAGACCTTTGAGGTTCGCTGCTCCATTGCCGAAAAGGACAGCGGCGCCGTCGTCTGTCCCGGTTGCGGCGCAAACGAGCTTGACCGCATTTTCGAGGGCTTTGCCGTTGCCGTAAAGGGCTCCGGCTGTAAATCCGCCGGTGCCTCCTGCCCCCACGCCAATAAGTGTGGCGGCTGCTGCGGAGGAAACTGAGTTATCAAACAACAAAAACCTGCAGGTCTCATCTCCGGCCTGCAGGTTTTTTATTGTAATTATACCTTCTATGATGTATAATTGATTCATCCCACAAGAGAGGATGCCTTGCATTGAAAAACAGACAGATAATCAACATAATAAACTTCATTCGCGGCTGTGAGCCCAGAGAGCCCGTTGACCTGGTCAGGCCCGTCCGTGAGCAGATAAAGCTTATGACGGAGCTTGAGCTTTCCGGCACCTTTCTCATCCAGTACGACGCTCTGCTGATGCCGGAATTTGTCGGCCTTTTGAAAGACCTTGACCCGGAGCAGTTTGAGCTTGGCGTGTGGTTTGAGGTGGTACAGCCCCTCACCGAAGCCGCCGGAATTCCCTGGACGGGGCGATTCCCCTGGGACTGGCACGTTCATTGCGGCTTTTCCGTTGGCTACACGAAGCCCCAGAGAGAGCTTCTTGTTGACCTTCTCTACGAAAAGTTCAAAGCCACCTTCGGCTATTATCCCCGGGTCTTCGGCTCGTGGTTTTTCGACAGCCATACGGCACGCCACGTTTCCGACAAATACGGCGCCGACGCTTTTTGCAACTGCAAGGAGCAGTACGGCACCGACGGCTACACCCTTTGGGGCGGCTATTACGGCCAGGGCTATTATCCCAGCCGCAAAAACGTCTTCTTTCCGGCACAAGGCCCTGAAGACCGCATAGACACCCCCCTTTTCCGCATGCTGGGCTCGGACCCCGTCTACCAGTACGACTTCGGTCTTGATACGAACTCCGGCGCAGACAAGATCCAGCAGGTCATCACCCTTGAGCCTGCCTACACCTCCTCCGGCGGCGGATGCGACAAATGGGTGGACTGGTTTATGAGGGAA
>SVLY01000021.1 GCA_015067715.1 Oscillospiraceae bacterium
ATGAAATCCTGCTTCGCAGGGTTGTATTTAGACGGATTTGATTTCATCCAAGGGCTTGACCTTGGATTTCATCTGAACGAAGTGAAGATTTCATCGTTGCCGTGCAACGATTTCATTCAACTGACAGGAAAAGAGAGAACATTTCGGATTGAACCGATTTGTTCTCTCTTTCTGTTTGTATAAGGGTCTGGGCAACTGCCCATATTTGCGTTTGACTAGTCAAATGCGATGCTTGCGCTTTTGTCAAAGCAAAATTCTCCGCTTGGAGTATCACGCTATACAGAGAGCTCCGACAGGCGGTCGCATCGGCGGAAAAGCTCAATATAGAGCATCAGCTCGTCCCGGGAGGCGACACCCAGCTTTTGGTAAATGCTTCGGTTGTGCTTTTTCACCGTGTGGATGCTGACGTAGGCAAGACCGGGTATCTCGGCGGTCTCGCGGCCTTCTATGTAATAGGCGAGTATCCGTTTTTCGGCGGCAGTGAGAGTTGCAACTTTTGAGGAAAAACCGGAAAAGAGCTCCTCAAGGTTGGGCGGCAGCGCACCGTCGGCAGGCGGCAGGGGTGCAGGGGCGGTATCCCGAAGAATGCCGTGGAGCAGCAAAAGAAGTATCTCGGTGATAACGTAGGAGACGGAGAGAAACTCAAAGTCCACGTCAACCATCTGTTCCACAAGCCATATGCTTACGTTCCCGGAAACTATGGCAGAGACGAAGAAAACGTACTGGCCAGAGGGGAGCTTCTTTTTCACGGCGGAGAAAATGATAACGGCGACCATAAGGGAAAAGAAAGAGAAAAGGTAGAGCGAATAGGTAAAGTGCAAGGGTCCGTATTCCTTTATGAGCCTTGTTGCTCCGTTGACCTGCTCGATGGAGACCTCGGAATAGTAGAGCTTACCCGCGCCGCCGCTTGCGGCGATGAGGAATGCCAGCGTGGAACAGGAAACGAGCAAAGCATACATCCATTTTTTCAGCCGGATATTGCAGATGTTCAGCACGATGATCAGCATGAACATAATGAGATATGCCGCCCCGAGATAGGAGAGGCGGTTTGCCCAAAGGGCAAATTCAAGAGTTTTGGCAACGGAAGTCAGGAAAAAGCCCAGGTTTGAAAGCGCCACACAAGTATAAAGAAGAAGGAATTTAGGATCCCTGTGTTTGCAGAACAGAGCATACCACAGAGTCAACAGCACAGATATGGCGGCGGTACATCCGTAAAAAACGATAGCTCCGCCGGCAAAACCGTCGGCACCGGCACTTGCGGCCAGAGCCCGGGGAGAAACAGTGAGAATAAGACCTGCTGCAACAGATGGCAGAGCCAGGTATTTGTTTGTTTTAGCGGTCATTGCTGTTTCCCTCCTTTTATGTCAAACGTTTAGTATGACAAATATTATAGATTGAATTTCACTGTTTGTCAATGGCAAAACAGGTCTTGGGGGGGTCAAGGCTTTCCCTGATAAGGTGAAGCCGAAAGTTATTTCAGCTTGCGGTAGACCGTGAAATACATTGCGGTGAATGCCGCAAGGCCGCCCACGGCGTTTGAAACGGGCTCTGCCAGAAAAACTCCCTTAACTCCCAGCCCAAGTGCGGGGAGGATGACTGTGAGGGGTACGACGATGATGACCTTGCGGAAAAGGGAGAAAAAGATGGCTTCCTTTGCTTTCCCCAAAGCCTGAAAGGTGATCTGGCCTGCAAACTGGAAGGCCATGAACACAAAGCCCAAAAAGTAGAGATTCATCATCTCGGCGCCCAAGGTGACGGTTTCGGCCTGGTCTGTGAAGATGCCCATGAGAAACCTTGGGAATACCATCACCGCCGCCCAGGCAAAAAGGGTGTACACCGTGCCGAGAATGGCGGTAAAGCGGATAGCCTGGCGCACCCGGTCGAATTTCTTTGCCCCGTAGTTATAGCCCATAATGGGCTGGGCGCCGTGGCTTATGCCGGAGACCGGCAGGGAGACCATTTCTCTCACGGAGTTCAGCACCGTCATTATGCCAACGTAAAGGTCGCCGCCGTGAAGCTGGAGCTGGTTGTTGCAGACTATCTGAACTATGCTTCCCGTGGCCTGCATAACAAAGCCGGGAAGACCGAGGGTGAATATCTTTTTGACCAGAGAAAAGCGGAGCTTCATTTTGCTCAGTTTTAGCCTGAGTATCGCCCGTCTGCCCGTGAGAAAGCACAGCACCCACGCGGCGCTTGCGATCTGGCTTATGACCGTTGCCAGAGCCGCACCGGAAACCCCCATTCGGAAAACGAAGATAAACAGGGGGTCGAGGGCGATATTCAGCGCGGCGCCTAAAACTGTTGTGCACATTCCGATCTTTGGAAAGCCCTGGGCGTTTATGTAGCTGTTGAGACCTGCCGTGACCATGGAGAAAAACGTGCCGAAGAGGTAAATGCGAAGGTATTGGTTAGCGTAGAAAAAAGAATCGTCGCTGGCGCCGAAGAGATAGAGTATCGGCCTTCTCAGGAAAAAACAGAGCAGGAACAGCACCAGGGAGGATCCGGCGATAAGGGCGAAAACGTTGCCCATGACCGTTTCGGCCTCGTCGGTGTCGCCGCGACCCCGGGCAAGGGAGAATATGGTGGCGCCGCCGGTGCCGAAAAGGCTTGTGAACGCGGCGATTATTATTATAACGGGAAAGGTTATGCCAAGTCCGGTGAGGGCAAGGTCGCCTATGTTCTCGAGGTGGCCTATGTAGATCCTGTCAACGATATTATAAAGAAGCTGAACTGCCTGGGCAAGGGTGAGGGGTATTGCCTGGGCGATTATCAGCTTTTTTACCGACCCAACGGAAAAATCGTTTTTGGCGGCTGTCACGGGGAAAATGCGCCTTCCTTCAATTGGTGTTTTGCTTGCCATATTATTATACCACTTATGTCCCTTCTTTGCCATAAGAAAAAACGCCGCAGAAAAAAGCTTTTTCTGCGGCGGTGAGTGGGTTACATGGTTTTGACGTAGCTGTCGATATCCTGGTCTTCGTTGTAGGTGGGGTCTCCGGGGTTTATGCCGTTCATCACCTGCATAACGTGATAGGTCTCGGCGCGAAGCTTTTCTGCGGCGTCCGTGGGGGAGATGGACTTGTCGCAAAACAGCGGAGCGCCCACGTGGAGGTCAACTGCGGGCTTTTTGGTGAAAAGCCGGGTGATTCCCCGGCGCTCTCTGAAGGACATGGTTATGGGGATAATGGGGCGGTCGAATTTAACTGCGTACCGGAACACGGCCTTTTTCAGCGGGCGTATGTCCGGATAGAAGAACCACAGTGACCCTTCGGGATAGACGTGCATCCATTTTTTAGAGGCAAGCACCTCTTCCATGGCTTGTTTGAACTTCACCATACAGCGCATGCTGTGGGTGGGAATGGGAATTCCTCCCGCAAGGCGGATAAGGGGGCCGTTTGGCCCTTCGAGGTTGGTCTTCCACGCGGGAAAGAACGAAAGCCTCGGGCGGATAGCCTTAAGCACGCAGAGAAAGTCCCACATAAAAACGTGGTTTGAAACGGTTATCGCTCCGTTTTTCAGAGCTTCCCGGTGGGGCTTCAGGTTTTCTTTCCCGTAGATCTTAAGCCCGTGGGTGATGCGCAAAAGCCAGAAAACCACGGTGTTCAGAATCACCCACAGAAAGACCCTTTTACACTTGTACCAAAAGCTTTTCTGAAGGTAGGGATAGGTCTCGTTCAGGTCAACGTCCCGCAGGTGGGGAACGTCTATCATGTGCTCGTCGCTCTTTTCGGGATAGACGTAGTCAAGCTTATGTCTGTAATACACGGTTTGGCCCCCTCTTTTTTTTATCTCTGTACGGCCGGTGTTTTTTATTCCCACATACCGAGGTTTGGCTTTCTGCGGGCGATAACGGTGAGGTCTTTGCCTTCGAAGATCTCGTTTGCGTTCCGGGCAAAATCGGCGCAGGTCAGAGCCCTGTCGCGGAGAATGGTTGCCGGGCATTCAAAGCCCAGCTCGTAAAGCCAGGGGCCGCTGTACCCCGTGGCTTTGATTGCGGCGTAAAGCTCTTTCCAGTCCACGTCGCCCTCTCCGGGAAGCCAGTGGCGCTCGTTTACAAAATCGTAGTCCGAAACGTGAAGGGTGACTATCTTGTCGCCCACGGCGTTTGCGTAGCCCACAAGATCCTCGGAGAGCATATGGTTTGTGTCAAAGCATGAGCGCAGAGCGCTGTGGGCCGAGAGAAGCTCGAGCATTTCCGCAGAGCAGTTTCCAAGACAGGTGCGGGGAAGATCCTCAACGCAGATCACCGCCCCAAGCTCTGCGGCCTTTTGGGCCAGAAGGGCGAGATGTTCCTTCGCGCAGGCAAGGCGGAGGGGGCGATCCTCGGGAGAGATGGGCTCGCCGCTGGGGTGGACGATGAATTTTTCAATGCCGATGGCGGTGGCCTTTTTGATAAGCCCCAGATAATAGTCTACGGTTGCCCCTGCAAGGTCGGGATTTGAGATATCTATCTCCGAAAAGGGAGCGAAGGGCAGATGGAAGGACCAGAGTATAACTTCGCTGTTTTTGGCAAGCTCTGCGATGCGGTCGAAGTCCATGGCCTCGCAGGCCGCTTTGCCCTCAGAGATCTCCATATGGGTGATTCCGGAGGAGATATAGCTTTTGAAAAGCTCTTCGTCAAGTCTTTTTCCGCAGGAAGAAAGACCGATGATGGGTCTGTTCACAGCTCCACCGCCTTTTTTGCAGATTTATGTCGAAACAATTATACTATGCCCCGGTGAAAAAAGCAAGAAAAAACTCTCCCACGGGCCGGTTGCCATGGGAGAGCGGTGTATTTTATTCTGCCGGGCGGCATTTCACCACGGCTTCGGTGACGTTGGTGAGAACGGTCTCGCCCTTTTGGTTCCGGGCTTCGATCGTGATCTCCACAAGCCCGTTTTTGGTGTTCCGCTTTGTAAGCCCGGTCACGGTAGCCTGCCCTGTGAGAACGTCCCCGGCAAAGACGGGGCGCAGCCATTCTATCTTCGTGGATTTTCCGGCAACGAGCTCTTCTCCGAAGAGATCCACCTCAAGGTATTTCGCCCATACAGCCATGAACGACATAACTCCCGGGGCGATAAGCTGGCCAAAGCGGGTGGTTTTGGCATACTCCTCGTCGGTGTGGAGGGGAATATTGTCGTACTCGGCGGCAAAGGCCAGCATTTTTTGTTTGTCTATCACCGCCGGGGCAATGGACAGGGTCTTTCCAAGGGGGATATCTTCAAAATACATTATTATTACCTCGGTTCAAGGGGAATGCACACGACCTGGGTGCGCTGGGTGAAATCATAGGGGCGGCCAAAGCCTGCGGCGCAGAAAATGTGGGTGGGCTGACCTTTTTCGTTGAAGAGCAGGGATGGGCGCTCCAGATTGCCAAGGGTGAAGGTCTCTCCGGAGGCAAACTCAAGGGTGCGTGAATAGACCTTGGGGTTGGGGGCGATCGTAAATTCCCGGCAATCGTCGCTTTCGGCGTAGAACCCGGCGCCCCATTCGCCGGTTATGCCGTATGAGCCGTGCTTGACGTCGTCCTTGGCGATAAGGCAGAATTTTTTCCGGTCGCTGTCAAACCAGATAAAGGGGTCTTCGACGTGCATATCCTCGTCCTCAAAATTGAGAATGGGATCCTCGCAGAGCCTTGTGAACTCGCCCTCCGGAGAGGGTGCAACGGCAATACCCAGCTTCAGAGGGGCGTTGCAGTAGCTTCGGGATTTGTAGATCATGTAGGTGGTGCCGTCGGGCTTTATGACAACGCTGGGGTTGGTGGTTATGGTGCAGTCCCAATGGGATGGGTCGCGGGGGGAGAGCAGGGGACTGTTTCGGCGGACAAACTCGCCGAAAATATCGTCCGCAACGGCAAGGCCGATGCGCTTGCGGTTCCAGGTCTCAAGATAGCGGTTGCCTATATCGGCAGAGTTCTCCGTGGGGATGGGTCCGCCGTAGGTGGTGCCCATATAATAGAGGTAGAACTTTCCGTTGTGGCGGCGGATGCAGGTGTTGTGGGTGTTCATTCCGTCGAAATATTCCCGTCCACGGCGGGGAAGGACGACTCTTTTGAACTCATAGGGTCCCTCGGGACGGTCGGCAACGCACTGGACTATCTCGCTGTTGAATACCCAGTTGCAACCAAAGCCCAGCTTCTGGGGCCAGCGGGAACAGAAAAGATGGTATTTGCCGTTCACCTCAATAACCGCGCTGTCCCAGACGAAATAGTCCGGCATATCCAAAGCGACGGAAGCCCGACCCATTTTATAGGGGAAGTCAGATGTCATCTTAACAATCTCCTTTCGTGGGGTCAGTTGAAGTTTGCAAGTATGGAACGGATATACTCAAGACTTGCCTCGGGAGAGAGGTCGCAGTGGTCGTGCAGGGGAACAACGTGGAAATCGATCCTGTGGTCTTTTTTCATGGCTTCAACGAAGGGGACGGAGTGTTTTTCCATGTTTACGGCACGGTCGTGGGTGCAATGGAAGACCGTGTAGCTGATATCGGGCATTTTTTCTGCCAGGTGCAGGGGGGAACAGGAGCGCATTGCTGTCTGAAGATCGCAAGCGTATTCCCCAAAGGCGCTGTACATCGTCCGGGGGAGGTCGGGACGCTCGGTGAAGTGATAGGGGAGATCGCACACGGGACAGTTGGCAACACAGGCGCAGGGTGTTATTTTTGCATAGGCGCAGTACACGAGGGCAGCAAGCCCGCCCATGGAACCGCCTACGGAAACGATCTTCGCATCTTCGCCCAGACCGTATTTTCGGCACAGAACGGAGATGACCTCGTCGGTGTATGCCACGGCCTGTCTGTTCATCCAGGACCAGGGGTTATAATATACTGTGACGTAAATAATACCCTTTTCGGCAAACTCCCGGGCTTCCCCGCTGTCCGTATTGAACATGGGCATACCGCCAAGTCCGGGGAAATTGACAACGATCCCCTTTACCTCAGCTTTGATAAGGTGGTCGTTTGAGTAGGCAAAGCTGCGGAGGTTTTCGTAGGTGATTATCTTTTCCATAGAAGTGTCTCCTTTCGACGGAGGGGTGTCCGTGGTGTTAATTGTACCACAGATGCGTTTCGATTTCAACGGGAGAGTATTGCGGCAACGGGCGGTGGAAATGAAAAACAGGAACAGAACCGCCGGGGGCACATTAGCTCCATTACATCACAAATTCTCTGTTTATTCAAGTGAAATATTGCTCCTTCGTCGCAATGTGAAATGAAATTCGTTCCTTCACACGCCGCGGGCGTATTTCACTGCCGCAGGCAATTTCACACGCGCCAGCGTATTTCACTCGTTCCGCAGGAACGAATTTCACTGAAAAAAGCCATTCGCTTTCGCGAATGGCTTTTTTCTTGCCTGCGGAACTAGGATTCGAACCCAGACAAACAGAGTCAGAGTCTGCCGTGCTACCGTTACACAATTCCGCAACGACTTGCATATTATAACTCCGATCTTCAGATTTGTCAATAGGTTTTGGAGAAATTTTTCGAAAAATTTTCAGCCGTTTTTTCGGGCGGCTCTGATAACGGCGTAGAGCTCGTCTATGCGCTCCTGCCGGCCGCAGAGATACAGCCAGCCGAAAAGGCATTCCAGCCCCGTTGCCCGGGCGTAGTCACCGTGGGAGCTGTGCTTGGGGTAGCTTCCGTGCTTCATGTTGCGCCCTTTTGTGTAGATGGCGTTTTCCTCCTCGGTGAGCTCCGGGGCAATAAGCTCGGCGGCGGCGGCCTGGGCTTCGGCGCGGACTATTTTCACGGAGGCAGGGTGGAGCTCGCTTATTCTCATGGGCTCGCCTGTGACCAGCTCACGGCGGACAAGCAGACTGTAAACGGCGTCGCCGACGAAGGCGAGCTCGCCGGTGTTCATTTTTGAAGGGTCAGTTGCCATGGTATTTATTGCTCTCCTTGAAATTCTCGTTTTTGAAACAGGGGAGAATGGTCTCCCAGGGAACAGACGGTAAGCCGGTGCATTGCCCGGGAACAGGCCACGTAGAGGTGGTTTCGGTCCTCCTCCCGGCGGTAGAGCGCCGAGTCGGAAACGACAACACCGTCGAACTCCAGACCCTTTGCCAGGGCAAGGGGCATTACCGTCAGCCCGTGGTGATAGGGGTCGGCGTCGGTACACACAAGGCGGAGCTCCGGCAGGTGGGTCTTCAGCTTCCGGTAAAGCCTTCGGCACTCTGCGGCGGTGCGGCAGATAAGCGCCGTTGATGCGCCGGGTCTGTCCATGGCAGAAAGCTCAGAAAGCAGGAGCTGAAGGTGCTCTTCCCCGTTGGAGGCGGAGACGAAGCGCACGGGGTCACCGTGGCGGTTGAAAATGTCGAACTCCGGGGGATCGGAAAGCACGCCTGAGGCAACGGATGCGATCTCGGCGGTGGAGCGGTAGCTCTTTTTGAGAAGGCGAACCTCACTCCGTTTAAAGCCGTAGATGTTCAGTATCTTTTCGGGGCTGTCGGTGCCCATGCCGCTGTTTATCAGCTGCAAAAGGTCGCCCAGCACCGTAAAGCGGCAGTGGGGGAACAGAAGGCGGAAGATCTCGTGCTGAGCCGGGCTGTAGTCCTGTACCTCGTCGATAACAACGTGCTTTATGGCCGTCTGCCTGGGGATCGCGCCGAAGCTGGCCTTCAAAAGCAGAAGTCCGACGCCGTCCTCGTAAAAAAGGGGAGTGCGGCTCATTGCCCGGCCGGTATCCCGGAAGAGAAGCTCGCGCTTTTCCTTTTCGGGTACGAGCCGGGAAAGGGCGTAGCGCAAAAACTTTGCGTAAAGGGCGGGCCAGTCTATGGCGGTGCAGGCGGCAACCTCGGAAAGGGTTGCGGATGCGGACTCGTCGTAGGTCTGTTTAAGCTGTGCGGCGTTGGCGGGGTTTCCGGAAAGCTGATCCAGCTCCCGGTTTATCCGGTCGTGGAAGGCGTTTCTGTGGGGAGCGAGCCTTTGGGTGAGCACCGAGCGCAGATGGGAAAGCCGGGTGAGAACGTCGGTGCCGGGGTTTTTGGTGAATATGGCCTTCATCTCTCTGGCGGTCATCACCGTCGTGCCGTTAAAGCAGATGTCCCGGTAGCGGGGAGAATAGTCCCTTGCGAATTTCCGGGCGAGAAGGGCAAAGTCCAGACTTCCCTTCAGCGCCAGCCATTGCCGTCTAACGGCGGCGTTTTGGTCGGCGTCCTCGGTGGCGATGAATTCAAGCTGGGTGTAGAGCCCTTCGGTCTCGAGCTCGCAGTATTTTTTAATTATGTCGCAGAAGGTGGTCTGGGGCACCTCGTTTTCTCCCAGATCCGGAATGACCCTTGCGATATAGTCCATGAAAATATCGTTGGGAGAAAAGATGAGCACGTTTTTGCTCTTCAGCTTTGCCCTGTCACGGTAGAGAAGGTAGGCAATGCGGTGGAGGGCTATGCTGGTCTTTCCGCTTCCCGCAGGCCCCAGAACAAGGAGCATATCGTTTTGTGCGTCGCGGATAACGGCGTTTTGCTCACGCTGAATGGTGGAGACGATGGTCTTCATCTTTTCGGAGCTGTCCGCAGAGAGGACGTTTAACAGCAGACTGTCGTCTATCTTAACGTCGCTGTCCAGCATGAATTTCAGCTCGCCGTTTTCAATTCGGTATTGCCGCAAAAGGGTAACAGTTCCCCTTTGGGGGCCGTCGGGGGAATCAAAGGAGGTTCTTCCGCAGCCGTTTTCGTAGAAAAGCGACGCAACCGGTGCACGCCAGTCGCAGACGTAGGTGGTGTAGGTGTTTTCGTCCAGCAGAGTGGAACTGCCGATATATGCGGAAAAAGCTTCGCCCCGGTCGGGGGTGAAGTCCACCCTGCCGAAATAGGGGGAGGAGCGCATTTTTTCCAGAATTGAAATGTACGCATCGGCATCGTCCATGCTCTGCTGAAGGGAGACGATAATGTCGTTCTGGGACGAGAAAAGGTTGACCTCGTCGGTGTTGCGGAGAATGCCGGGAAGCTCCTCCCACATATAGCGGGATGCCTCGTAAAGGTCGCTTTCCCTCCGCCGTTTCGCTCCCCCAAGGGAGGCAAGTCGGCTGTCGATGTATTCGGTTACGGTTTTAAGATATTCAAGCTCGGCCTTGGGGTCGTTCACAGTGCCATACCTCCCGGTTTTGTCAAATTTAGTATATTGTAGCATATTGAAAACATTCTTACAAGTCTTGAATTTTGAACTTATTTGTGGTATAATTAATACACGAAGAGAGAAGAATTTTGCCGTCGTGCCCTGCTGATTCCGGGCGCGGCGTTTTTTTGTGCCGAAAAGGCAGTTCAGGGGGGATATTTGCGGTTTTGGGGCATAATTATCCCAGGGATAAATTGACACGGAAGCTTTATGAGTGTATAATAAGCTTAGTGTAAGCAAATATACCTGTCCGAAAGGAGATCTTTTAAAATGGGACTTATTAAAGCAGCAGTGGGCGCTATAGGCAGCACCTTTGCAGATCAGTGGAAGGAATATTTCTACTGCGATTCAATAGATGCGGACACTCTTGTGGTAAAGGGTCAGAAGCGCACCTCCGGCCGTTCCTCCAACAGGGGAAGCGACAATATCATCTCAAACGGCTCGGTTATCGCCGTTGCGGACGGTCAGTGCATGATCATCGTCGATCAGGGCAAGGTGGCGGAGATCTGCGCCGAGCCCGGCGAATTCAAGTACGATACCTCCACCGAGCCCAGCATCTTCACAGGCAAGCTTGGCAAGAGCATTGTTGAATCCTTCAAGACTCTCGGCCGCAGATTTTCCTACGGCGGCGATACCGGCAAGGATCAGCGCGTGTACTATTTCAACACCAAAGAGATAATCGACAATAAATACGGTACCGCCAGCCCTGTTCCCTTCCGCGTTGTGGACAGGAACATCGGCCTTGACATCGACATCTCCATCCGTTGCAACGGCATCTACTCCTATAAGATCGAAGACCCCATTCTGTTCTACACCAATGTTTGCGGCAACGTGACCGATCAGTACGACCGCAGTGAGATCGACAGCCAGCTGAAGGCCGAGCTTCTCTCCGCACTTCAGCCCGCCTTTGCAAAGATCTCTGAAAAGGGCGTTCGCTACAGCGCTCTGCCCGGCCACACCGAGGAGATCTCCGATGCTCTCAACGAGGTCCTCAGCGCCAAGTGGGGCGAGCTTCGCGGCATTCGCGTTGCATCCTTTGCCATCAACTCCGTTACTGCCTCCAAGGAGGACGAGGAGCTTATCAAGCAGGCTCAGCGCACCGCAATGCTCCGCGACCCCGGCATGGCCGGAGCCACCCTCGTGGGCGCCCAGGCCGACGCAATGAAGGCCGCCGCATCAAATCAGGGCGGAGCTATGCTGGGCTTTATGGGGCTTAACATGGCAACCCAGGCCGGCGGCGCCAACGCCCAGAACTTCTTTGCAATGCAGCAGGCTCAGCAGGCTCAGCAGGCTCAGCAGGCTCAGCAGCAGGCTGCTCCCGCCCCTGCGGCTCAGGCCGGAGGCTGGACCTGTGAGTGCGGTGCGACCAACACCGGCAAGTTCTGCGCCAACTGCGGCAGCGCAAAGCCCGCTCCCAAGGCCGGCTGGACCTGCTCCTGCGGACAGACCAACACCGGAAAGTTCTGTTCCAACTGCGGAAGCGCAAAGCCCGAGGACAACAGCTGGACCTGTGAGTGCGGAACTGCCAACACCGGAAAATTCTGCTCCAACTGCGGAAGCCCCAAAAAGGTCAACCGCAGCTACCGTTGCTCAAAGTGCGGCTGGACTCCCGAGGACCCCGCAAATCCCCCGAAGTTCTGCCCCGAGTGCGGCGATATTATTAACGGGGACGACCTTGTCTGAGCGCGGACTCTGATCTGATCAACGGAAAGGTTTGATAAATATGGAAGAAGCACGGGAATATAAATGTCCGGCGTGCGGAGCGGGACTTGTCTACGGCGCCCAGTCGGGAGACATGCTCTGCGAATACTGTGACAGCCATTTTACGCTGGAACAGCTCGAAGAGATAGCCTCCGCGGAAAACGAAGCCTCCGGACAGGACGAAATGAGCTGGGAGAGCACAGAAGCCTCCGGCGGGGAAGAGGGCGAATACAGCGCGATAATCTGCCCCTCCTGCGGAGCGGAGATCGTCGCCGACGAGACCACCGCCGCAACGGAGTGCGTCTACTGCGGAAACCCCACGGTCATCCGCAAAAAGCTCACGGGTGTGTTCAAGCCCGATTGGGTGATCCCCTTTAAGATCACCAAAAAACAGGCTGTGGAGGCTCTGGGCAAGCTCTACAAGGGCAAATCCCTTTTGCCCGACGCCTTTACAAAGGACAACCGCATTGAAAAGGTCACGGGAGTTTACGTTCCCTATTGGCTTTTCGACTGTCACGCCAACGGAAATATGGCCTACGATGCAACGCGGGTGTCCGTTTACAGCGACGCCAGATTCAACTACACCCGCACGGACAAATACCTTGTCACCCGTTCGGGCAGTGCGGATTTCAAGAGCATCCCCGTGGATGCCTGCTCCAAGCTTGACAACAAATACACCGAGGCCATCGAGCCCTACGACTATTCCGAGCTTACCGAGTTCTCGGATATGTATCTTTCGGGCTATATGGCCGACCGCTACGACGTTGAGAGCAAGGATTGCACCTCCCGTGCGGACGAGAGAGTCCGCGCCAGCCTTTTTGCGGAGTTCACCCAGAGCGTTCAGGGCTATTCAACGGTGACCCCCAGGAACGGCAAGGTTCAGAACACCAACGGCAAGGTGCAATACGCCCTTATGCCCGTCTGGATGCTGAACACCAAATATAAGGACAAGATCTACACCTTTGCAATGAACGGCCAGACGGGCAGACTCATCGGAGATCTTCCCATTGACAAGGGCAAGGCCTGGGGGCAGTTTTTGCTTTGGAGCGGTATCATCTCCCTGGGAGCAAGCGCCATCGCCTTGCTCACCATGCTGCTGTGAGATGGGGAGGACGGTTATTTATGAAACGGTTTATAAGTATTGTTCTTCTCGCAGTTTTTTTGCTGGGTGTCGGCGTTAACGCGTTTGCCCTGCATGAGGGCTCCGGTAACCCCGAGGCCGAAAGAGTTCTTGACGGTGCGGAGCTTCTCTCCGACAGCCGCGAGAAATCCCTTGAGAAAAAGATTTCCCGCATCGGCGAAAAATACGGCTTTGACGTGCTGGTCATAACCGTTGCCACCGACGTTGGGGACGTTACGGACTATGCCGAGGTCATCTACGACACCCACGGCTACGGCTACGGCGAAAACTGCGACGGAATTCTCATCGTGGTCAGCACCTTCACCCGGGAGTGCACTCTGAGCGTCACGGGCAGGGGCGAGGACGTGTTTACGGAATACGGCCGCGAACGTATTCTCGACCTGATCTACCGCAAGTTTACCGCGGGGGATTACGAGGCCGGCATTTCCAAATTTGTCACCCTTTCGGAAAAATTCCTTGCAAAGGCCGAAAAGGGTCAGCCCTATAATTATAACGAGAAGTACTACATACCCGCAGACTATGCCTTCAGAATTCTCGTGGGCGTTTTCTTCGGTATCATCGGCGGACTTGTCGTCCTCTCTGTTAAGAGAGCCGGCATGAAGACCGCCGTCCGTCAGAAGACGGCATCGGCCTACATGGTGCCGGGCTCCATGGTAATGGGCACCGGAAGGGACGTTTTCATCACCAGCGTTGTGACCAAAACTCCCAAGGCTCAGCAGAGCTCACAGAGCGGCAGAGGAGGCAGAGGAGGCAGTTCCGGCGGCTCGCACGTGAGCTCTGCCGGCAGAAGCCACTCAAGCGCAACAAGAAAATTCTAAGCTTACAGCGCCGACCCGGATACGGGCCGGCGTTGCTTTTTGTGGGAGAAAATTTTCGTTGACATAGCTTTCCGTCTGTTGTAAAATGGAACTGTAAAAACAGATAAGCAAGGCGGTGGTACTGTGCTTCGGGGAACTGTTACGAACATTCAGCATTTTTCTGTTCACGACGGTCCCGGTGTGCGTACCACCGTTTTTTTCAAGGGCTGTCCGCTTAGGTGCTACTGGTGCCACAATCCCGAGACCCAAAATCCCCGGCCGGAGCTCAGCTTTCGGGCGGAGAAGTGTATCGGATGCGGAGAGTGCCGGGCGGTCTGCCCCGGAAAGGACCCGGCCGGGCTTCGCTTTTCTCCCGAATGCCTTGTCTGCGGCGCCTGTGCAAAGCAGTGCTGGTCCGGGGCGATCAGGGTCGAGGGAAGAGAGGCGGAGGAGGACGAGATCTTTGCCGAAATAACCCGTGACAGGGCGGCGTATATTTCCTCCGGCGGGGGAGTGACTTTTTCCGGGGGCGAGCCCCTGCTTTGGGGGGAGCTTGTGTGCTCTCTGGGAGAAAAATGCCGCCGGGAGGGCATACACGTTGCCATTGAGACCTCTGCGTACGCTCCGCCCGAGGCGGTCGAAAGGGCGGCAAAGAGCGCAGATCTTGTTATGTGCGATATCAAGGCAGTATCCCCGGAGCTTCACAGGGCTGGCACGGGATGGGATAACGGGCTTATACTTGAAAATATTGGGCTTTTAAGCCGCTCCCCCACGGAGCTTATCCTCCGCACCCCCGTCGTCCCGGGCTTTAACGACGGTGAGGCCGAGCTCAAAGCCATAGGCCGGTTCGTGGCATCCCTTCCAAACCGCCACGTTCTGGAGCTTTTGCCATTCCACGGCCTTTGCAAGGGGAAATATACCGCTCTGGGAAGAGAATTCCTGGCAGACGGGGTGGAAAGCCCGGACGGAGAGAAGATGGAATGGGCGCGTGAGATAATTCTTTCCGCCGGTGCGGAATGCCGTATAAACAGATGAGAAAAAAGGAGTGATGAGGAAAATGCTTGAAAAATACAGAAGTACCGCGCTTGAGCTTGACACCTATTACCGGGAGAGAGACACCTCCGAAAAGGCTCTGGTGGCAGAGCTTTCGCGGCTGTACGGCGAAAACAGCCACCGGAGCATTTACGCCGTCCGGGCCGCGCTGACGGATTGGCTGTGCAAAAACTGCGAAATAAAGGTGTTTGAGCATTTTCCATTTTTCTCCGAGATAAACGCCGGACGCCACCGCCACTCATGGGGAGGACTGAATTCCCCTGTGGGCAGATTTTTGCTCGACCGGCAAAGGGAGCTCTGGCTGGACAGATTCCGCATAGAGACCCAGCCGGACAGGGATGCTGGCTTTCTCCACAACTGGGATAACCCCGTGGGTGTGGACCATTTTTGCCTTGGCTACGACAAAATACTCTCCCGGGGCTTTTCCGGCATAATCGCGGACATAGATGAAAAGCTGGGGGAGGATATGGGAGAAGAGGAGCGGGAATTCCTGGTTTCAGCAAAGTCCTGCTCGGAAAGCCTTCTTTCCCTGGCAGAGCGCTTTTCCCGTGAGGCAGAGCGGCTGTTTTGCGAGACGGGCATTGATAATTACCGCGCAATTGCCGCCGCCGCATCCCGCGTGCCAAAATACCCGGCGGAAACTCTTTACGAGGCTATGTGCGCCGTTTTCTTCTGCCGGGAGTGCATTTCGACTCTCGAGGGATTCGGCGTGAGCACATGGGGTCAGCTTGACAGAATGCTCGCCCCCTATCTTGAGGCCGACCTTGCCCGGGGGCGTATCGATATGGCCGGCGCGGCGGAGCTTTTTCATATGCTCCTTGCCTATACGGACGTGCGCTTTGAGTCCGAGACCCAGTACAACGAGACCTCCACCACCATCGTCCTTGGGGGCTGTGACAGGAACGGTTCGCCCATATTCAACGATGTGACGAAGCTTATTCTTCATGCCGCCCTTGATGGGCGCTATATCAGCACGAAGCTGAACTGCCGCATATCTTCAAAACATCCCAGAGAATATTTTGACCTTCTGTCTGACATCCAGAGCGTCAACCTTGCGGTGTTCGTAATGCAGAACGACGAGGTAATAATCCCCGCCCTTGTGAAGCGTGGAATAGCCCTTGAAGACGCGCGGCTCTACGTTGGGGGCGGCTGTCACGAGATACTTCCGGCAAACAATTCCGTGTGCACCAGGGCAGACACGTGGATAAGCCTTCCCAGGCTCGTCCTTGCCGCAATGGAGGGGGAGGAACCCGGGAGCTTTGAGGACTTTTACCAAAGATTTCTCTCAACCGTGCAGAGCTATATCCTGCGGATAGAGGGGCTGAAAAACAAATACGAGGCTCTTTGGAGCAGATTTTCCCCCATGCCCCTGTGCTCTGCCACTATTGAAGGTTGTGTCGAGACCTGCCGCGACCTTACTGCGGGGGGCGCGAAATATTCAAACACAGCCCTCTCTCTGCTGGGTGTGGGCACCTTTGCTGATTCCCTTCTTGGAATAAAGACCCTTGTCTACGACGAAAAAATGCTGACCCTTGAAGAGCTTGGCGCCGTGCTCAAAGACAATTTCAAAGGCAACGAAAGGATCCGCGCCTATCTTGTGAACCGCGCGCCCAAATACGGCCGGGGCGATGTGACGGCGGACGCTCTTGCCGCAAGGGCGCTGAAGGACATTTCCGGAATGTTCGGCCAGAAAAACGGAAGGGGCGGAGACTATCTCCCGGCAATTTACCCCCACGACATCTACCGCAATCTGGGCGCCGTGTGCCCTGCCACACCGGACGGCCGAAAAGCCGGAGAATATCTCTCCCGGGGCTGTTCGCCTGGGGAGACCACCGAGGTGAAAAGCCCTCTGGACATTATCCAAAGCCTTGGGAGCATAGATCTCACGGACTACGCCGAGTCCGTCTGCGCCGAGATAACCCTTCCCCGCATGGAGCCTTCCCGGGGGAAACAGGCCTTCGTTGCCCTTGTGGACAGCTTTTTGGCAAAGGGCGGCTCCTCGATGCAGTTTAACCTTGTGGACAGGGAGCTTCTTTTGGAAGCTAAGCGCCATCCGGAGCGCCACGGGGACATAATCGTCCGGGTGTGCGGCTACAGCGCCGTGTTCGTTGCTTTGGACGAGGAGCGCCAGAACGACATGATCGCCCGCGCCGTGCGGGATATGTGAGGGAGGAAAAATATGAACAGGACTTACGTTATCGGAATTGCAGGGGGTACCTGCAGTGGAAAGACCACCTTTACCGGCACTCTTGAGGCCGCTCTTGGGTCGTACAGGCTGAAGGTGGCCCACATGGACCACTATTTCAAACCCGTGGATCAGCGCCCCATGTCCAAAGCGCCTGTGACGGGAAAGATATACAACGACCATAACCACCCCCTCACCATGGATCTGCCCAGACTCGAGGCCGACCTTGAGGGCTGGCGAACCTCCGGGGAGTTTGATGTTGTGGTTCTTGAGGGTCTGCTCACACTTTGGGACGAGAAGATACTGGAACAGCTTGATCTGAAGCTCTTCGTGGACTGCCGGGACGACGAGCGCACCGTGCGCCGCATAAAGCGCCACTCTTCCTGGGGACAGAGCTTCGAAGAGATCACAAACGTCTACCTCGACCTGGTGCGCTACCGCCACGACGAGTACGTTGCCCCTTCAAAATGGCGGGCAGACTTTTTCCTCAACGGCTCGAACCCCTCGGACGCGGCGCTGGAGGCCGTTGTGAGCCTGGTTGAAAAGCATTTTTCAAAGTAAAAAAACTTCCGCCCCTCGTGACGTGTCACGGGGGGCGGAATAATTATCCGGTTTAGAAGTGCTCGAAAACTCCGGCAGGGCGGTTGGGGAAGGCCCGGAAAAAGTCCTCGCAGGAGGAGAAGAGCTTTGTGCCCGGGATAAAGGCGGCGGTGTCTGCGCCGTAGCACTCGTAGCCGAAGACCATCTGGGTGAAGGCCGGAATATCGGCGCTGAGGTCACAGGGGCTGTCATCGGGCAGGCGGGTGACTGTTGCCGAGCCACCGGCATATTTAACGTTCCACACACCCGTGGTCTTTTCGGCGGGGTAGGAGCTTCCTTCCGGCTCGTACACGCTGACGGTGAACTCACCGGGAGTATCGGGGTATTTTACCGCAGAGAGCACGCCTTCAACGTCGTTTATCCGCGCCATAATGTCCGGGATGACGGTGATCTTTGTGTGGTGGTAATTTCTCAGACGGCGCTCAACCTCGGGGCAGAGACCGCACTCGTGGATCTTCACGGTCTCAAGCTCGCCCTCGAACATTCGCAGAAAGCCGAGAACCTTGTCCAGAGCCCCGGGAGAGGTGAAGCCAAGCTCGTAGACGTTAAGGTTGACGCTTACCATTTTGTTTACGTAATAGTAGTTTTCCACGTTCAGAATAACGTAGGCCTCGGGCTCGCCGTTTTCGTCAAAGGAGAGATAGGTCTTCTTTTTTTCGTCGGAAAGGCCATAGTCCATGTTGCCGTTCCGGGGAAAGGCCAGATTTCGCTTTGAGGCAAAGCTGTTGTAGACCTTGTCGAGCAGGGGGATATCTGCGGAGGAACAGCGCTTGAAATCGGAACAGCGGGGAAGATAGCCGAGGGCAGACATGGGAAACTCCAGAATTCTCGTGTCCGCAACCCGCTCGTAGCCGAATTTGCGGTAGTAGGCAAAGGAGAAGGGGTGGAGAATGCTGATAAGATAGCCCTCGTTTTTGGCGATCTCTCCGGAAAGCTCAAGCATTTTCCGCACGAGCCCGTATCTTCGGTATTCGGGCTCCGTGCCGATGCCAACGGCGGCAAGAGCCTTTACCCTGGCGCCGTTAAGGTTGGCAATATATTTTCTGAATCTGCCGCCGGAGACCTTTTTACCCTCCGGAGTTAAACAGCTCATCTGAATATGTCGGTCGTCGGGGTAGCTGACGGTGATATTGATCCCGGGGTTCACGGGCAAACACTCCTCTCGGATGAAGAAAGATCGGGTTAATTATATGTCATTTGAAAAGACTTGTCAATACAGTCATGGAGGGAACAATAAAGCATTATTTTACCCCCAAAGGTTTGAAGTGCGGTATTGACAATTTGGGAATAATGTGAGAAAATAATAAGGTTAAGAAAGAAACGGAAGAAGGATATAATCAATGTTTCAGTCCAGAACCCATAACTGCGGTGAGCTGAGGATCGCCGATGCCGGAAAGAGCGTTACTCTCGTCGGCTGGATGGAAAACGTCCGCGAGGTTGGCACAAATTTTGCTTTCGTCGTGCTCCGCGATTACTACGGTACCACTCAGATCGTTATAGAGACCGAAGAGATGATGAAAGTCATCAAGCCCCTCAACAAGGAGACCACCATCTCCGTCACCGGCACCGTCCGTGAGCGTGAATCCAAGAACCCCAAGCTTGCCACCGGCGATATCGAGGTGGTCCCCGAGGCAATCGAGGTTCTCGGCAAGTGCCGCTACAACTCCCTGCCCTTTGAGATCAACAAGTCCAAAGAGGCAAACGAAGACACCCGTCTGCGCTACAGATATCTTGACCTTCGCAACCCCGAGGTCAAAAAGAACATCGTTCTCCGCTGCAACGTTGTTGCAGAGCTTAGAAAGCTTATGACCGAAAAGGGCTTTCTGGAGATCACCACGCCCATTCTCACCAGCTCTTCCCCCGAAGGCGCAAGGGACTATCTCGTTCCCGCCAGAAACCACCCCGGAAAGTTCTACGCTCTTCCCCAGGCGCCCCAGCAGTTCAAGCAGCTGCTCATGACTTCCGGCTTCGACAGATATTTCCAGATCGCCCCCTGCTTCCGCGACGAAGACGCCCGCGCGGACAGAACTCCCGGCGAATTCTACCAGCTGGACATGGAAATGGCCTTTGCCTCCCAGGCGGACGTTCTCTCCGTTCTGGAGGACGTGCTTGTTCCCGTCTTTGAGAAATACGGCAAGTACGACCGTGTTTCCTCTGCCCCCTTCCGCCACATCCCCTACAACGAAGCTCTTGAGAAATACGGTACCGACAAGCCCGACCTCCGTATCGACCTCGAGATCACCGATATCACCGACTGCGTTCGGGGCTGTGAATTCGGTCCCTTCAAGGGCAGTGTTGTCAAGGCCGTTGCCGTGGACAATTTTGACCAGGGCAGAAAGTGGATCGACAAGCTCCTTGCAGACGTTGAGGTCATAACCGGCAACAAGTCCTGCTGGTTCCGGGTGGACGAAAACGGCCAGCTCACCGGCGGCATCTCCAAGTTCCTTGCTGACTTTGCCCCCGCCCTTACCGAAAAGCTGGATCTTAAGCCCGGCAGCTTCGTTTGCATGGCCGCCGGCAAAAAGGCCGCCGCCCAGAAGACCGCCGGTGTTATCCGCCGCCTGGTTGGCACCCGCGTTCCCGGCCACTTCGACGAAAAGCAGTACGCGCTCTGCTGGATCGTCGACTTCCCCATGTACGAGCTGGGCGAGGAGAGCGGCAAGCTCGAGTTCTGCCACAACCCCTTCTCCATGCCCCAGGGCGGCATGAAGGCTCTTCAGGAGGCCGAAGGCGATATCGAAAAGGCTCTTGCCATCAACGCCAACCAGTACGACCTGGTCTGCAACGGCTACGAGTCCGCTTCCGGTGCTGTCAGAAACCACGATCCCGAGATCATGGTAAAGGCCTTTGAGATGGTCGGCCTTGGGGAGGACGACGTTAAGGCCAAGTTCCCCGCCATGTACAACGCCTTCTGCTACGGCGCACCTCCCCACGCAGGCGCCGCTCCCGGCGTTGACCGTCTTATCATGCTCCTCACCGGCGAAGAGTCCATCCGCGAGGTCATCACCTTCCCCATGAACAAGACCGCTCAGGACCTTATGATGGGCGCCCCCTCCAACGTGGAGCAAAAACAGCTCGACGATGTCCACATCGACATAAGAGCCGAAAAGGAAGAATAATTTTCTCCTCCATAAGCGCCAAAGAGACATATTGTTTCGGACGGAAGATGCCTCTTCCGTCCGAAAATTTTTTACAGGCGTTGTAAAAACAACGGAACTTCCCGAGGCTTTGGGGTATAATACAGTCACAAAGCAAAACTGCTTACGAAAGGATGAATAACAATGAAATTTATAAAGAAGTTTACGGCACTGGTTCTCGTTCTGGGTCTGCTCTGCGGCGTGCTTGCCGCCTGCGGTAACACCGAGACCTACGAAATGCGGGTCGGAGGCATGAAGGGACCCACCACCATCGGTATGGTCAAGCTTCTTGCCGACAGCGCAGAAGATAAGACCTCCGTAAAGGTAGACTTTACCCTCGCCGGCGCCGCTGACGAGCTTGCCCCCAAGGTCATCAAAGGCGAGGTCGACCTTGCCGCCGTTCCCGCAAACCTCGCTTCCGTTCTGTGGAACAAGACCCAGGGACAGGTCGTTCTGCTGGCGGTGAATACCCTTGGCGTTCTCTACATCGTTGACACCGACAATTCCGTTCAGAGCATTGCCGACCTCAAGGGCCAGACCATCTACGCCTCCGGCAAGGGTTCAACTCCCGAATACAATCTGCGTTACATTCTCTCTGCCAACGGCATAGACCCAGATAAGGACGTTACCATCGAATGGAAGAGTGAAGCCTCCGAGGCAGTCGCCCTTCTTGCCACCGGCGGCGGAGTTGCAATGCTTCCCCAGCCCTACGTGGCATCCGCACAGGCCAAGATCGAAAACCTTCGTATTGCCATCGACCTCACCGCCGAGTGGGACAAGCTGGGCGTTGACTCGAAGATGATCACCGGCGTTCTTGTGGGCAGAAGAGAATTTGTGGAGAGCAATCCCCGCGCTGTCAGTGCCTTCCTGGACGAATACGAGGCCTCCATTGCCTACTCCGTTGAAAACGTCAGCGAAGCCGCCGCTCTCGTGGGCGAATACGGCATAGTGGGAGCTCAGGTGGCAGAAAAGGCCATACCCTACTGCAATCTGGAATATATGGACGGTGAAGAGATGAAGGCCGCCGTTTCCGGATACCTCAAGGTACTCTTTGACGCGGATCCTGCCTCTGTTGGCGGAACCCTGCCCGACGACGGTTTCTACTATGACCGGTAAGAATCAACGGGGCATCGGGAAAATACTGAATAAACCTGCGGTACAGCATACCGCGGCCTGGGTGCTCGCTCTCTGCCTGTGGCAGGGGGCGAGCATGCTTCCCTACGTGAACGTTTTGCTGGCGTCCCCCTGGGACGTGGTGAAAAAGCTTTGGGAGCTATGTGCTCAGAGTGAGTTTTGGCTCTCCCTGTGGCGTACCTTCTGGCGGATCGCCGTGGGATTTTTTGCCGGACTGACCTTTGGCGGGCTCTGTGCGTTCGTATCCGCAAGGTGGAGGCTGGCGGAAAACCTGCTCAAGCCCTACGTTTTCACGATCAAGTCCGTTCCCGTAGCGTCGTTTATTGTGATCGCGCTGGTGATGATGTCCTCAAGGGAGCTTTCGGTCTTCATTTCCTTTCTCATGGTCTTCCCCGTGGTCTACGGAAATCTTCTTCAGGGCATCAAAAGCCGGGACGTCCAGCTAAAGGAAATGGCAGAGGTATTTGGCATAAAGCCTGCAAAGCGCTTTGTGTTCATAACCCTTCCCCACTTAAAGCCCCATCTTATTTCGGCCTGCAGTACGGCGCTTGGGCTTGCATGGAAGGCCGGAGTTGCGGCGGAGGTCATCGGTATTTCCGGCGGTACCATCGGCGAGGCTCTGTATATGGCGAAGGTGCATTTCGACACCGCGGAGCTTTTTGCGTGGACGGCGGTCATAGTTGTGCTGAGCATCGGTTTTGAAAAGCTGTTCCTTTTGGTTTTAAAATATCTCTACGGGGGGCTTGAGCGCTTATGATAAAGGTTGAAGGTCTTTGGAAGAGCTTTGGCGAAAAGCAGGTGCTCCGCGACGTTTCCCTCAGTATAGCCCCGGGAGAGACTCTCTGCCTCGTGGGTGAATCCGGCGCCGGAAAGACCACGCTGGCAAGAGTGCTTTTGGGTCTTGAAAAGCCGGACAGGGGAAGCATTTTCGGCCTGCCTCTCTCTCGCTCGGCGGTGTTCCAGGAGGACAGGCTCTGTGAGAGCTTCACTGCCCTGCGGAATATCCTCATCGCCGTCAGATGTGACCGGGAGAGCGCGCTTTGCGCTTTGGAAAAGCTTGGCATATCCCTGGAAGAGGCTGTGAACAAGCCGGTTTCCGCCTTCAGCGGAGGTATGCGCCGTAGAGTGGCCATTGCCCGGGCTGTGCTCACCGGGGCAGAGCTTTTGGTGCTTGACGAGCCCTTTAAGGGGCTGGACAGGGAAAATCTCTGCCGTGCGGCAAGATTTGTCCTGGAAGAAAGCAAAAGCAAATATATTGTCATGGTCACCCATTCTGAAGAAGAAATCGGGTTGATGAATGGCAAAAAGATGGAAATTAAGTGAAAATAATGATTTGAAACAACAAAAACACCGCTATGTAAAGCAAAATAGCTTTGCATAGCGGTGTAATTCTGTGAAGGAGAGGAGCTTTACACTGGTGTTTTCCGGGTCTTTTCGGGTGAGTTTTTTTGCATGAAAAAATACCCCGTATTTTACCGAATATCCTTGGGATGACTTGTAATTTGCCTTGAAATAAGCTATAATAGACTAAACACAGATTTGAATCGGCGCGGATCTCCGCGCTTTTTTGAGGGGAGCTGTTAGGGGTTTGACAGCAGTTCTTATCCCGGCCTACGAGCCGGAGGAGATACTTGCGGAATATGCAAAAAGCCTGAGCGAGATGGGCTTTTCCGTTGTCGTTGCGGACGACGGAAGCGGTCCGGACTATGCAGGTGTTTTTTCCCGTACCGCCAAATACGCCCACGTGCTCTCTTTTCCCGTCAACCGGGGTAAGGGTGCCGTGCTTAAATCCCTTTACGGCTACGTTCTTGAGTCCATGCCCGATTGCACCGCCGTTGTCACGGCAGACTCCGACGGTCAGCACGCCCTGGACGACGTAAAGCGCATTTCCGACCTTCTGGCCTCGGGCGAGGAATTCGTTCTGGGCCTGCGGGATATCGGAAAAAACGCACCCATAATGTCCCGTATCGGAAACGGCCTTTCCCGGGTGGTATTTGCTCTCAGCGCATCCTATTGGCTCCGGGACAATCAGACCGGTCTTCGGGGCTTTTCCCGGAAGGAGCTTTCCTGGATGCTGAACGTGGACGGCGACCGCTTTGACTACGAGCTCAGCGTTTTGTGGCAGGCCGCTCTTCAGGGCGTGAGGATGAAGCTCATCTCAATTCAGACTATCTATTTTAACAACAATTCCGGCACCCATTTCCGCAAGGTGAAGGACACTGTGCTTTTGTACCTCACACTTGCAAAATGCAATCGCGCCGCAGTTGCCTGCCGGATAGCTGTTTTTCTCTCATTGCTTTTGATCTCTGTTTTTGCCGGGGGAATACCCTGGTTTCTGGCAATGCCGGTCTCCTGGCTTGGGGGAAAGCTCGTCTGCCTTGCATTGCGCAAAATGGGCAGATTTAAAGGGCTCCCTTTGAAAGGAGCCCTTCGTGAAGCGGGTCATTCACTTTTCGGTCTTTGCCTGACTCTGGCTGTTTCTGCCGGGCTTGACGCTCTGTGGCCGGAGTGCCCCATCGTTCTGAGCTGGGTTGCAGGCCGTGCCATTGCTCTGCCTCTGCGCTATTTCTTCTGCAAAATGCTGTCGCAGAGCGCCTTTTCTGCGGAGAGGTCTTCGCTGAGCTCAGCTCCGAAATAGACTGCGGCGATAAGTCCGGGGCCGACGTTGGGACCGCAGGCCTGGCCGACGCTGGTGATAAGGGTCTCTTTGGGATGAAGCTCTTCTTCGATCATTGCGCGGTATTTTTGGGCTTCTTCAAGCCTGTTGGAATGCATTACGATGATCAGCTGTTTTTCGGGGTCCGTGATCGTTGCCTTCATGTAATCGATACAGGCGCGGTAGCCGGCCTTGTAGCCCCGAACCTTGCCGATAACGTGGCAGAGTCCGCTGGCATTAAAGTCTGCCATGGGCTTTATGCCTACAAGAGTTCCCATGACCGCGGCCATGCCCGATGCCCGACCCATGCGGCGGCAGAAGAAAAGATCGTCCAGAATTCCGCTCTGGTGAAGGGTCTTTCTTGTGGCGACAATGGCCTCGGCGGTCTCTTCAATGGTCTTTCCCTGGGAGCGGAGATCGTTGGCGTAGGCGCAGAGCAGAGCCATTGCGGCAGAGTAGCGCAGGGTGTCAATGCAGACGATCTTTCTTTCGGGAAATTCTTTTCTCAGCTTTTCTGCGGCGGTGCAGCTTGCGCCGTAGGTTCCGCTGAGGGCGCTTGAAAGGGAGAGGGCCAAAATGTCCTTTCCGGCGGAAAGATGACGGCGGTAGACCGTGTCGAACTCGTCGGGGGTGGGCAGAGAGGTCGTGAAGAGCTGTTTTTTCTCCGACATGGTGGTGAAGAACTCTTCGGGGGTCGTGTTGGTCCAATCGGGATCGGTGAGCTCGCTGTGGCCGTCGGGATAGATGAGCAGACCGCGGACGATATCGTCCACGCCGAACCGGGCGCGAAGATCCTTTGTGAGCTCACAGCCCGTATCGGGGATGATAACAAATTCAGACATTTGACTTTTCCTTTCGGGATTATTTTGATACAGATATAATAATTTGCTTGGGGTGTTTTGATTTGGATCTTTGGCTGAAGATCGTTCTTGGGGCAGTTTTATTTGCCCTGCTTTCCGGTGTTGTAATAACCTTTATAATCTCGTCCATAATATTCAAAAGAATATTCATCCGCAATTCCGACACAATGCTCACCCGGGGCAACAGCGAGCCCGGAGCAAACCCGGATCACGATGCGATGCACGTGCTTGCGGAGGAGTGGTACGAAAAACACAGGCATCTTGCCCGTGAGGTCTCCATTGAAAACGACGGGCTGAAGCTGGCGGGGCAGTATTTTGACTTTGGCTTCGACCGCTGCGCCGTTATCCTTGCGGGCCGCACGGAGGCCAGCGTTTACAGCACGGTCTTTGCCCAGCCCTACGTCGACAGCGGCTATAATATTCTCGTGCCGGACAACCGCGCCCACGGTTTTTCCGAGGGCAAGCTCGTCACCATGGGATATCGGGAAAGGTTTGACCTTTTAGCGTGGATGGAATACGCCCACGACACCCTTGGCTGCAGAGAAATTGTATACCACGGCGTTTGCGTTGGCGCCGCCACCGGTGTTTACGCCGCGACCGAGCCAAACGCCCCGGATTATCTCAAGGGTATCACCGTGGAGGGGCTCTTCGAGAATTTCTACGAGGTGCTTCGCCAAAGGATCCTCGCCCGCGGAAGAAAGCCCTTCCCAGTTTTGCAGGAGCTCTGGCTCATGTGCCGGGTGAGGATAGGCGTGAACTTCCTTCGGTTCTCTCCCGAGCGCAGGATCGGGTCTATGAAATATCCCATCCTCTTTATCCACAGCAAGGAAGACATTTCGTCTCTTCCGGAGTCCGGAGAAAGACTTTTTGCAAAGTGCGGAAGCGAAAACAAGCGGATAGTGTGGATGGAGTCGGGAAGCCATTCCCACATCCGCCTTACCCACCGGGATGAGTACGACGGTGCCGTAAGGAGTTTTCTTGAAAGCCTTTAAGCTTTATTCCAAAGAAATAAGATAATCGTAAAGCGGTTGTCCGCCGGAGATCAGCTCAGTTTCGCCGTCAGGAGCGAGAGAGCTTATGATCCCGGCGGTTTCTTTTGCGGTTTTGTAGTCCACCTCTGCTCCGTAGTAGAGGTTAATAAACTCAACGTCGCTGAAAATATCCTCCATGGCGCCAAGGCATTCGGAAAGAGTCGCCCCTGTGGAGACAAGGTCTCCCTCCAGGAGGCCGATGTATTCGCCGCATTCAACGCGGATCCCGTTCACAACGGCGTCCCGTACGGCTTTTGTGACGGAGACTGTTCTTATGGACTCTGCGGCAAGGGTCATTGCCTCTGCATTTTCCTCGGGGGAGAGTTCGCTGTCGAAGGCAAGCCGGGCGACGATGCTCTGGGGAAGGCTGAGAGTGGGAATGACCGTGACCTTTCTGATCCCGGAGAGCTCAGCGGCCTGTCTGGCGGCGAGAATGATGTTCTTGTTCCCCGGGAAGACGAAAACGTTTTCTGCGGGGGTGAGGTCAACGGCAGAGAGTATCTCTCCGGAGCTGGGGTTCATAGTCTGGCCTCCGGAAACAATGCGGTCCGCACCAAGGTCGGAAAAGACAGCCTCAAAGCCCTCGCCGGAGCTGACGAAGACAAAACCGTATTCCTTTTCGGAAGGGCTCACGGCCTCCGTCTCCGGAGCGATGAGCCTTGTGTGCTGAAGTGCCATGTCCTCGACCTTGGTCTCGGCAACGGTGCCGTATTTTGCGGCGAGAGTGAACACGGTCTCAGGGGAGTCGGTGTGGATGTGGAGCTTAAGGTGCTCTGCAGTTTCTGCAAAGACGATACTGTCCCCAAGGGGGGATATTTCGCCATACAGCCGGGAGCATTTTTTCTCTCCGGAAAATTCCGGGCTTTTTATCACAAAGCACTCAACGCAGTTTGAAAACGTAAAGCTTTCGCTTTCGTAGGCGGAAAAAACCTCCCGGGAGGAAACGGTTGCAAATTCGGAAAGATCCAGGGAAAAACCGGGGCAGATCTCCGTGCAAAAGCCTCCGAGTATGGCCAGAAAACCAAGACCTCCGGCGTCGACCACGTTAGCTTCTTTCAGGACGGGAAGCATTTCCCGGGTTTCACAAAGGGCAGATCTTGCGGCAGAGAAAAGCCCGGCAAAGAAATCACTTTCGTCTGAAGTCTGTTTGTCGGCCGTTTCCGCGGTGCGGCTCATCAGGGTGAGAACGGTACCCTCGCAGGGGCTCATAACCGCTCCGTAGGCGGCCTCTGTGCCATGCCTGATTGCCCGGGCAAGGTCAGCGCGATCTGCCGCGCCGCAGCCGGAAAGCCCCCGGGCAAAGCCGTGGAAAAACTGAGAAAGAATCGCTCCGGAATTGCCCCGGGCGCTGCGAAGCATCCCGGAGGACAGGGTTTGGGCGCACTCTCCGGCAGAGACGGTACAGACCTCCCGGGAAAGGGCGTCTGCCAGGGTGCGATACATATTCGAGCCCGTGTCCCCGTCGGGAACGGGAAACACGTTCAGGTCGTTTATTATCTTTTCGTTTTCCTTTAGGGAAAGTGATGCGCGCTCAAAACATTTATAAAGGATGATTCCGTCAAGTGCCATTTAGTTCTCCAAAAGCGCAGTTTGTCGCATAATGCCCGATTTTAGGTATATTATACTAAAAACAGAATGGGATGTCAACATAAAAGCGACACGAGTGTCGCGTATTTGTTGAAATAATTTATTGACATAGCCACCGGGGAAATGGTAAAATAGTGTTGAAAATAACACTGCGGTTTTTGGGGGTGAGAGGAAATGAAGGTCAGGTTAAACGAGGATGCCGAAGTGGTGAGGATAGTTAAAGAAGGACTTGAGAAAAAGGGGGGATACTGCCCCTGCAGACTTTCCAAAGCCGAGGAATATAAATGCATCTGCAAGGAATTCAGAGAGCAGATAGCAGACCCGGAGTTTGAGGGCTATTGCCACTGCCGGCTGTACTACAAGGAAAAATAGATAACAAAAGGTCGCTTTCAGATTCCGAAAGCGACCTTTTTGCATTTGTGTTCTGTTTTGGCAGAGGGAGTTTATTTCTCCAGCTTATAGCCCTCTGCGGCGGCAAGAGCGTAGTCTGCCTTGATGGTGCGGTTCACCAAGCCGTTAATAATAATATTGTCTATGCGGAGAATGTTTTTCTTTTCCAACAGCCGGACGGCGTCTTTTACGTCGCCAATGTCCATTTTCTGTTCTCTTGCAACAGTGGTTATAAGAGATTCCTCGGTTATGAGGGCCATGCGGTCTTTTTCCATATGCTTAATGGTGCGAAGTGCCAGCTGAGAGATCAGCCAGGGCTTTGTAAGACCGTTTGGTATCTCAACGTACCAATCGCCTGTGTCTCTGAGCTGGCGGCTGGTAGCGCCGCCTATGCCGTAAATTCCAACCTCTTTGCCGAGGTTCGTCTTTAAAAATGCGGCAACGGAGCTGAAATGTCCGTCTCCGGAGAAGATCACAAACATGTCGACGTCGTCAGAGGACATGGCGCGCTGGTAGATATTGTCCAGAATGATAAAATCTGTGAAGTCCTTGTTTGACTTGGGGTTGGGGTTGCAGGTGTCGATTATTTTGTTTGTAAAGAGACGGATACGGGATATCTCGTTTTTCATTCCGCCCTTGGAAAAATCTCCGAAGAAAATTGCATCCACAACTCTTCCCCGTTCACCCAGGTCTGCAAACCACGCGGCAAGATCCGGCTTTTGTCTGTTGTAAAGCGTGTCCATAGATATGAACCAGTGCTCGTAATCCACAAAGGCAACGATTCTTTTTTCCCTTTTGGAAAAAAGTCGTTTGTTTCCTATCATCGTTTTTCTATCACCTCCTGTTTATGGAATTATTTTTATCGCAGCCTGCCCGGGACTCCCCGGGCAGGCTGCGGAAAAAAACGGGTCTTACTTAATGAGCGAGGCAGAGTTTTTGTCCAGGTAGAGGGACCAGTCGGGGTGCATTTTCAGCATGGTGGCGGGAACCTCGGGGCAGACGGGCGTGGACAGGGTTGCCGCAACGGCCTTTGCCTTGACCTCGTGGGGGACAACGGAGATAACGGAGCGGCACATCATAATGCGGTGGACGGTCATGGAAACAGCCTGCTTGGGAACGTCGTCCGGGGTGGGGAACCAACCCTCGCGAACCTGCTGGCGCTTGCAGTTATCGTCCAGGTCCACAACGATGTAGCATGCCTCGGTGCCAAAGTCTGCGGGAGGATCGTTAAATGCGATGTGGCCGTTTTCGCCTATGCCGATAAGGCCGATGTCAACGGGCTTTTCGGTGAGCTTTTCGGAGATCGCGGCGATAGCGTTGTTGATGTCGCCTTCGGTGTCAACGTAGTTCACGGAGCGAAGGGAGACTCTGTCCACAAAACGCTCCTGAAGGTATTTTCTGAAGCTGGCTTTGTGGGTGATGGGCAGGGCAATGTACTCGTCGAGATGGAACATGTCCACCTTGGACCAGTCAACGTCCTCTTCAACAAGGGCTTCGAACATATCGAACTGGCTTGCGCCTGTGGAAAGGACAATGCGGGCTTCTCCGCGAAGGGCAATAGCCTCCCGAAGTCTTGCGGCAACGTCCGCAGCTGCGGCGCGGCCAAGCTCTTTGCTGTTTTCACTGATGCTCAGTTTCATTGTTTTTTTCCTTTCGGTTTTTGTTGGATAATTTCTTCTTCAGGGCAAGCATGATCTTTCTTGCCCGTTTGTTGCTGTTGTCCGTGGGGGAGACGAGGGGCTCGGGAGTGGCGTAGCCAAAGCCGTGGGGAGATTCGATGGAGTGGTAAAGGTCTCTCAGCTCAAGGAAGATCACCTTTGCAAAGCCGGCCATGGGAATTGCAAGGAACATACCAATAACGCCCCAGAGCTTTTCGCAGACCAGAAGGGAGATGATTATGGCAACGGGGTGAACGTCGGCCTTTTTGCCCTGAACGATGGGTTCGATAACGTTGCCCTCGATCTGCTGAAGGGCGACGGAGATGAGCAGTATCCATATGGCGGTCTGCCAGCTTGTGCCGATGAGAGCCGCAAGAGTGGCAACAAGTCCGGAGACGATGGGACCGAAGAAGGGGATGAACTCTAAAATAAAGGCGATGAAGGCAAGCAGCAGGGCGTTGGGTATGCCAAAGATGCTGTAAATTGCAAGTGTGAGGAAGAAAACAATAACCGAGGTGAGGAGCTTTACGCCCATATAGCCCCAGATAAGGTCCTTAAGCTCTCTGCCCATGCGGTTGAGCCGTATGCGAACGTAGCGCCCGAACATATTGATAAGGCCGTTGACGATATTTTTTCCGTCGTTTAAGAAGTGGAAGGTGATCACCAGGAACACGATGGCATCGAAGAGCTTGAAGGTGACCTCCAGAAGCTTGGTGCCGACGGTGGTGACAAGGGCGATTATCTCGTCCTCAGAGCCTTCTATAAACCTGTCCACACCTCCGACCAGCTTGTCGGAGAAGGGGAATCTGGCGAGCTTGACCGCGAGCTGATCCACAAGGTTGGAAAGCATTTCGATATAGTCGTCTATGGAGACGATAACGGTTTCGATCTGCCGGTAAAGCGGGGGAAGGAAAAGCCACAGCAGACCGCCAACCACGGCAAATGCCAGCAATAGGGTCAGCAGGGTTGGAAAGAAACGCTTTTTGGTCTTGAGAACCTTCTGAAACCAGTTGGTTATGGGATTCAGCAAAAATGCCAGCACGGCGGCAATGAGTATCGTCATGAAAAGCTCGTCGAAGTAGAGCAGTATGGCGACGATGAGAATGATAATTCCGGTAGTAAACCAGAGCTTTGTAGTTTTCATGGGTACCCCTTTCCGATAAATTGCCAAACGTCCACAGAGATATTATAACTGTTTGCCGGTCAGATGTCAAACCCATTTGCGTATCTTTTTCCAAAACCTTGGCCCGATCGGGGTCTGTTTTTTTACTTTGGTCTCTTTTCGGTTGCAATGTCCGGGGAAAATATGTTATAATAGACTGTACTGAAATACGAATGAGGGACAGGAGGGAAATTGCTGTGGCTGTCACTGCCGTGGGCGCGGGAAGAGAAAGCGGTATCGTGCTTCCTGCGGGTACTGTCGAAAGACTTATCAGAGTTGAAAACGGCACCGCCATAAGGCTTTACCTTCTGCTGTGCCAGGGAGCTGTGCTGGACAGTGCCGCCATATGCCAAAGGCTTGGCATAAACGACTGCGAGCTTGAAATCGCAGAGGCCTGTCTTATTTCCCATGGGCTTGCATCCCGGGCTTCTGAACCCAGGTGCGACCGGGACATGGCCCGGGACAGGGAAAGCGCCCCTGTCTACACCCGGGAGGAGATCGCTTCTCTTAAAAACGGAGACATGGCCTTTTCCCACATCGTCTACGAGACCGAGCGGCTAATAAAGCCCCTGCTGAACGAAAGCGACCTTCGGGAGCTTATGACCATATACAGCTACTACGGAATGCCCGCGGACTGTTTTATAACCCTGATCCACTTCGTCGCCGCCCGCACCGCCTCCCAAAACGATGGAACCAGGCGGCCCTCCCTGCTCACCGTTAAAAAAGAGGCTTACCGCTGGCTTGAGCTGGGGATAACCTGCGTTGAAAAGGCAGAGGAGTTCGTCGCCGCCGAGTTGGCGCTCTCCAAAAAGGTCACCGAGTTTGAGCGCGCGCTGGGTCTTCCTGCACTCACCAACGACGACCGCTGGACCCTGCGGGGCTGGGCGGAGCTGGGCTTTGATGCCGCCGGAGTAAAGCTTGCGTCAGACATCTCCAAAAAGCGCAAGGGCGAGATCATTCTTGCCTACATGAACCGGATACTCCGGGGCTGGAAGCGGGACGGGCTTACCGACGCTTCCGAGATCGCAAGACGGGAACAGGCCGCAGAGCACGAGCGAGAGCTTAACCGCACCGCAGCCGCAAGGCGAAGCGGAAAACGCACCGTTCAGACCGACCGTGAGCTTTCCCAGGCCGAGCGCGCCGCTCTTGACAGTCTGTTTAACGACTAATAACCTTTAAAAGGTGATAATACATATGAAGCTTGATCCGAAAATTTTAAAGCTTGCAAAAGAAAAGCACTCAGCGGCCTGTCATAACCGCCGGAGCGCTATGATGGATAAGCTGGAAGACCTTCGCCAGCGTGTTCCGGAGTTCGCCGCTCTGGAAAAAAGCCAGTTCCGCCTTGGCGCGGAGATAGCCGAGGCCTGTCTTTCCGGAGATCCGGAGGCAACTCTTGCGGCCATCCGTCCCAGAGCCGAGGCGATCGCCCAGAGAAAAGAGGCCATCCTTACCGCCAACGGACTTCCCCCGTCCGGCGAGGCAGAGATCGCCTGTACCCTCTGCGGAGACGAAGGCTTTACGGGGGGCAGACCCTGTTCCTGTCTTATGAGCTTTTACCGGGACGAGCAGTTTAAAGAAAACGCCAGGCTTTTCCGCTTTGTTTCCGGAGACAGACGGGATTTTCTTCCCGGGGACTATTCCGAAGAGCCCAACCCCAAAAACCGGGGCATTCCCGACAGGGCGTATATGATCCGCCTGCTTGAAAAGCTGGAGACCGGCGGAGATATTCCCGCCCAGAGCATCGCCTTTACCGGCGAGAGCGGCATGGGCAAAAAATTCCTCACCGCATTTTTGCTCCGCCGGGCAATTGCCGCAGGGGAGTTCTGCGTTTACGCTCCGGCCTATTCTCTGGCAAAGCTCTTTGAGGAGGACCGGTTTTCACGCAGTGAATACGCCTCCGACGAGCTTGAGCGCATGAAAAAGGCCTCCCTTCTCATAATCGATGAGCTTGGCACGGAGCAGACAACGGCCTATTCCGTTGCGGCGCTTCTTGAGCTTCTTGACCAGAGATTTTCCGAAGGGCTCACAACGGTCATCACCACCGGCCTTGACGAAAAGGATATTTCCGTCAGATACAATCCCGAGCTCGTTCTGAGACTCTACCGTCAGTTCACCCAGTATTTTATCCCCCTCACGGTCGCTGAGGCGGAACGGAATAACAGCTATAACTGAAAAACGGAGGTAAAAACACATGAGTGCCAGATACCCCTTTTTTAAGGGCATGATGCCCATTTTGCCCACAGTCCTCACTGAGGACGGAAGTCCCGACCTTGAAGCCCAGGGCCGTCTTGTTGAGTACGTTATCGCAAACGGCGCAGTTGCCATCGGACACATGGCAGGTGCTTCGGAGTACTACAAGGTCAGCGAATACGACCGCGATCCCATGATCCGCGCACTTGTCTCCCAGGTTGGCGGCCGGGTTCCCGTTTACGTCGGCACGACCGACGTTGCCAGAAAGACAGCCCTTCGCCAGGCCGAAGAGGCCGCAGATCAGGGCGCAGACCTTATCATGGTGTGTTCCCCCATCGTTGGCAATATGTCCGATGCCGAGCTTCTGAAATACTACGAGGACGTCGGCCATGCGACCTCCCTCCCCATCATCATGCAGGACACCGGCGCATCCTCCGGAAGGTTCACCGCAGATTTCATGCTCCGGGCCATAGACAAGGTCCCGAATATCGGCTACGTCAAGGCCGAGGGCGTTAACTGCCTTCCCAAGGCAAATCGCCTTGTTTCCGAGCTTGGTGACACCGTTCAGGTCATCGGCGGCAGCGCCGGCTTTGAAATGCCCACTCTGCTCCGCATGGGCGTTACCGCCTTCATGACCGGCACCGAGGCTCTGGACGTTCACAACGACTGCATCCAGACCTATTTCGCCGGGGACGAGGCCGAGGCAGACCGCCTTTACCACATGACCATTCTCTCCTACCTCAGATTTTTCACCCTTTCCGGCAGATATATGCTGAAATATATGCTCTGCCGCAGAGGTGTTCTGGAAAATACCGTGCTTCCCTTCCCCGTTGAAGAGAGCACGCCCGACCCCTTCATCGTTGCCCAGCTGGACCGCACTCTGGACCGTATCAACGAGCTCAGAGGCAAAAAGGTACTTTAAAAAATAATTTTTTGGAGCCGTAGAAACGTATGGATATCAGAAAACAGCTTGACAGTTATTTTGACAGCGAAGCCGTTAAGGCAAGATTTGTAGACATCCTCTCAAAGCTCATCGCCGTTCCCAGTGTCGTCGGCCCCGCAGAAGGGGAGTACGTTTTCGGCAAGCCCTGCGCCGACGTTCTCACTCTTGCTCTGGACATTGGCTCTGAGCTGGGCTTTGAGACCGAAAACCACGAATGGTACTGCGGAAGCATCGTCCATCACGGCAAGACCATCGAGGAGATGGGCATTGTGGGACATCTGGACGTTGTTCCCGCCTTTGGCGAATGGGAATATCCCAAATATGAGCTCACCGTTGAAAACGGCCTGCTCATCGGCCGTGGTGTCCGGGACGATAAGGGCCCCGTTGTTGCAGGTCTTGCGGCAATGAGCTTCTTCAAGGAGACCGGCATTGAGCTTCCCTTTGGTGTGCGCCTTATTATGGGCTGCAGCGAGGAAAAGGGCATGGAAGACCTTCCCTATTACCTTGCAAAGGGCTATAACGTACCCAAGTTCTCCTTCACTCCCGACAGCGCCTTCCCCGTCTGCCGGGGCGAAAAGGGCATTGCCTCCTTCAACGCCGTCTTCGAGAACTACGGCGAGGATATTCTCGCCTTCAAGGGCGGCAACGTGACCAACGCCGTTGCGGACTACGCCGAGATCGTGCTCAACCTTCCTGCCGACACGCCCTGTATGGAGGCAGAGGGCGTCAGCGTTTCCTCTGAGGATGGAAAGCTCCGCATCATCGCAAAGGGTCTCTCCTCCCACGCGGCAATGCCCGAGGGTTCCGTTAACGCGATCAAGAGGCTGGCCGCCTTCGTTCTGGACAACAAGCTCGTCTCCGACTACCGCTCCAGAGGTGTTATGAAATACATAATGAAGGCCAACACCGACAATGCCGGTACCGGCCTTGGAATTGCCTGCTCCGACGAGCTCACCGGCGCGCTTACCTGCATCACCGGTATGGCACGCATTGAAAAGGGCAAGCTCATCGTCAACCACAACGTGCGCTATCCCGTGAGCCGGGACTTTGCCTTTGAGCTTCTGCCCAAGGTGCGCTGTGTCTGCGAAGGGTACGATGCCCACGTTGAGCTCTGCGAGGACTCAAAGGGCTACGCCTTCCCTGCCGACGCTCCCGAGATCGCCGCGCTTACCGAGGCCTTCACCGATATCACCGGCGTAAAGGCCGAGCCCTATACCATGGGCGGCGGCACCTACGCCCGTGCCTTCCCCAACACCGTCGCCTTCGGCGCCGCAATAAGCGAGGACGAGTCTCCCTTCGGCACCGCCCGGGGCAACGCCCACCAGAACGACGAGTGTATTCCTCTCGACGAGCTTCTCACCGCCGCAAAGGTCTTTGCCCTGTCCCTTTGGAAGCTGGGCGAAATGCAGGAGTAAGCTCCTTCTGCAATACGATACGAAAAGCCTTAAGACGTGTATCGCGTCTTAAGGCTTTTTTTTGATGAAAAAACATCGCCCGGCCGGAGGAGTCGGTCGGGCGATGAGTTTATTGTTTGAAGTTGACCCGGAAGATGGGCAGACTGCTCACAGCCGGAGAGTTAAATTACTCAGCGGAGTAGAAGTCGACCTTCTTCTTGAGGCTCTCGTACTTCTCCTTGGCGGCCTCTTCGGCGTTGGCGAAGAGCATTTCGGCACGCTCGGGGAATGCGCGGGCAACCTGAGTGTAACGAACTTCGCTGCGGATGAAGTCCTGATAGCTTCCGGTGGGATCCTTGCAGTCGAGGGTGAAGGGGTTCTGGCCGGGTGTTCTTTTCGTTTGCCTTTGCGCTTTGAAATTATTTCTGTCCGTGTTTTTTTCGCTTTACCGCAAAGAGAACTCCGAACACGGCGAGAATGCAGATGAGGGACACCGCAGAGGCGGCAAGCCATATCTCAAATGCAAAGTCCGAAGAACCCTCTCCGATCAGATTGCCGTTTTCGTC
Source organism: Oscillospiraceae bacterium (assembly GCA_015067715.1). Classification (GTDB taxonomy): domain Bacteria; phylum Bacillota; class Clostridia; order Oscillospirales; family QAMX01; genus SIG499. The sequence goes on from SVLY01000021.1 coordinate 36,272, forward strand.
GAACTGTTGGTCACTTCCGTGGGCTCCGCGGGGGGGCAAAACTGTAACGGCGTCGCCGTATTTTTTGTCGAGTGTCTTTTTGTAGAGACCCCGTGTCAGATTGCTGACCCGAAGGATCACCCGGTCTTTTTCTATCTTTGCAGAGTCAAAGGACGGTCGGCGGCTGAAGTCCTTCAGGATCTCGCTGTAGACCGAATCGATCTCTTCGCGGGTGAGCTCGCAGGACACGATATTCACAACGCAGACGTTTGAAAGATTCTCTTCCAGGAAGGAAACGAGCTCGTCTTCGTGGCCTTCGATAACGCCAATCTCCCAACGTTCAGCGGTGAAATTGTCTCCGAATTCTTCCCGAACAGCTCCGTCGATAACCACCTGATCCGTTATTTCAACGACGGTGAAGTCGCCTTCCGTCTTCGGAAGAGCTCCGCGCCCGTCGCGGATCGCGTAGGAAACGTAATCCGGATACCCGTTTTCCTCCCATGCCGCTCTTATGCCGTACATTGTGGTCTCACCCTCACCGCCGTAAACTCCGCTTCCGGCAGCGTTAACTGCGGTTGAAAAGGTGAGGAGGAACAAGATCGCAAAAATTATACGTTTTGTCATCCTGCAATGCCTCCTTTCAGCCTGGGTGCGAAGAAGTAAAGTCTGTTTATGACTGCCTCTTCGGTGAGTATATACTCTGCTTCTTCGGGGGTATAGCCAAGTGAAGTGAGCGCTTCAATCTCACTTTCTTTGGGGGAAATATTCCACTTTTGAGCGTAATACTCTGTGACGATCTCACGCTGAGCGTTATTGCGGACGTAGAGATAGACGTTCTGATAACCGCTTGCGGAGATTTGATCTTCCAGAGGAACTCCTGCCATGACCGCTGAATATGCGATGCTTTCAAAAAAATCCGAATATTCCGAATTGAATTCAAAGGCATCGATCACGTATTCCGATTCGTTCACGACGTGATCCACGAAGGATCTGTATGCTTTTTCTCTTTGCTCAGTCCTGAAATCCCGGGTCATACTTTCGGAGATCGCCCCGGTGAATTCCCTGGACGAGCTGTATCCGGTGTTTTCTTTGACGAAACCGTCCGTGAGCTCGGGGAGGATAAGGTCGCCCCGGGAGAGGAGGGTGATCTCTGCCGTGCATTCACCGCTGACCCTGCTGGACTGGGACGTGAACTTATAGCTTTTCGTTTCCCCGTTTTTCATAGAACTGACCGTATCGGTAACGACCCCGCCGTATATCCCTTCGCCAAGGTCGAATGAAATATCGTTTTTCACCGATATGACCTTACCGTCCTCTGAGGTGACGACGATGTCCACAAAGACCGTTTGACCGTCTTCGCTTTCTTCAAAGGTGGCAAAGGGGGCAAGATATAGGTTTATTCCCTCGGATATATCAATATCTGCTTTGCCGTTGTTTTGACGGGCAGTTGAAAAGCTGTACAAGAGCCGGTATATCGGAGGGATGTTTTTCACATAGCTGCCGTCGGGCGGATCAAAGTACGCCTGGGTCCTGTGTCCTGTTGACAAAGCGAGGCCCGAAACCAAGAACGAAAAGACCCACACGCAAAGAATAATGATAAAGATCTTCTTTAATCTGTTCGGTTTCATTTGCTCCTCCTTTTTTGTTTGGATCAATAAGGGGGTGTATGCATCGTGTGAGCCGTTTTGTCCGAGGTATCCTCAAAATTCAAAACGGCAAACATTTTGAGGACGTGAGCCGATGTGGGTGATCAGGTGAAGGAAAATAAACATTTCGTCGCCGCCTTTCCTTGTGTAAGAGTGATAAAATATATGGTAAAGTTTACCTATTACATAAGTATTATAACACCCTGCAAAAAAAAGTCAACAGAAAATTTTGTAAAGAACAAAAAAATGCACCCCCGAAATTTCGGGGGTGCATTAATGCTATGATTCAGAACCCTGAAGGACGGATTACTCAGCGGAGTAGAAGTCGACCTTCTTCTTGAGGGATTCGTACTTCTCCTTGGCGGCCTCTTCGGCGTTGGCGAAGAGCTTTTCGGCACGCTCGGGGAATGCGCGGGCAACCTGAGTGTAACGAACTTCGCTGCGGATGAAGTCCTGATAGCTTCCGGTGGGATCCTTGCAGTCGAGGGTGAAGGGATTCTGGCCGGCTTCCTTCTTGGCGGGGTTGAAGCGGAAGAGCTGCCAGTAGCCGCATTCGACGGCACGCTTCATCTCGCTCTGGCAGTTGGTCATA
>SVLY01000099.1 GCA_015067715.1 Oscillospiraceae bacterium
CGGTGGAGGCGGCGGCAAGAACGGCGGGGCTGACGAAGTTTTCGGAGGCAATAAGCTCAATATTTCTGCGCTGACGGGCAAACTCGGAAGCAACGGCAGAGCCAAGCTCGGGATCGGCCTCGATGAGGTATTTGGTGACACTGTCAGGATTAAACATTTCATTTCTCCGTTTCAGTTGATATGTATGGTCGTGCTTGTCTATTATACCCCTTTTTACTTCCAAAAACAAGGGGATAAAGCATTTTCTGCCTTTTAGACAAAGAGCGGAAAACTTATGTACATTTTCTGTCAAATATGGTATAATCACTTGGACGTAGATTTCCCCGCCGAAAGGACAGCTTTTTACCATGGACTTAAAAGAACGCGCCGCAAAGCTGACGGAGCTTTTGAAAGAAGAATATCCCATTCCCGAATGCACCCTTGACCACGAAGAAGCCTGGCAGCTTCTGTTCAACGCCCGGCTTGCCGCCCAATGCACGGACAAGCGGGTAAACGAGGTGGCCATTGGTCTTTACGCCCGCTACCCCACCCTTGAGGACTTTGCAAACGCAGATATCGCCGAGCTTGAAGAGCTCGTGCGCCCCACGGGCTTTTTCCGTATGAAGGCCCGGGACTTAAAAAACGCCGCAATACTCATGCTCGCCCGCCACGGCGGCAGGGTGCCCGACACAATGGAAGAGCTTCTTGAGCTTCCCGGCGTTGGCAGAAAGGTTGCAAACCTCATCCTCGGCGACGTATATAAGCTCCCCGGAGCCGTCGTTGCGGACACCCACTGCATCCGACTTTCAAACAGAATGGGACTCTGCGACACAAAGGACCCCAAAAAAGTCGAATTTGCCCTGAGAGAGCTTCTCGACCCCGCCGAGTCAAACGATTTCTGTCACAGGCTCGTGCTCCACGGCCGCGCCGTTTGCGACGCCAGAAAGCCCAAATGCGAAGCCTGCCGCCTTGCCCCGTTCTGTCCCACGGCCGGAGCAGACCAAAACTGAAAAGCAAAAACGGCTTCCCCATTTCCAACCGAAAGAGGAAGCCGTATTCTTTTTTGTGTTATAAGCTCAAACTCAGTAAATAAGCTTCACAGGCCCCCACAGGCCGCCGTCGGCGTAATCCCGGGCGTATTCTTTCTCCCCTGCAAAATAACCGGAAAGCTCACTTTCCGTCCATCGGTCAAAATAGTCCGTGTTGGCGTACCAGTTTGCATCGGTATTGGTAACGGTTATCTTAAGCCGGTTTTTCGTCTTAAGCAGACCGGAGGGGATCGCAAACCGGTAAGGCGAGGCAATGACCGTTCCAAGCTCCGTTCCGTTCAGCTCCACCCGGGCGGTAAAGCACACTTTGCCAAGCTCAAGACCAAAGACCTTATTACACAGGTCGGAGCAAAGCTCAAACTCCGTTTCGTAAACCCCGCTTCCGGAGAACTCCTTTCCGAAAGCGCTCTCCCATCCCCCAAGGTCGGCAGAAACGGGCTCGCTGGAGCAAAGAACCGTGCCAAAGCCCTTATCGCCGCAGACGACCTGCCGCTCCTTTTTAAGGGTAAAGGCAGAAGAAAGCTCATACTCTCCCCCCACCTTTCTTTCGGGCTCAGCGCTCAGCCCCTCAACGTCCAGCAGAAGCACCGCCGTCTCTCCCGGCTCTCCAGAGAGCTCTGCAAAGCCATTTGAAACGGGAAGGGAACTAACCTCTCCCGTCTCCAAAGAGAGCTTACAGACCTTCTCCGAGGGCACGGCAACGTGGAATTTTCCCGAGCCCTCTTCGCAGAAGAGCATCATAAGCTCCCCGGACTCAAGCTCTCTCCGGCAGACTCTTATAACGCAGTTTTCACTTTCAACGGTCACCTCAGACTCGGGCTCAGAGGCACTGTGGAAAACTCTGCCGCCTTCAAGAACGTGTTTTTCAAGAAGCTGCTTCGTTTTTTCGGGCAGACGGGCGCACTGGGGAACGACGATGTTTTCGTACTTCACCGCGCCAAAGGCAAGAACGTCGTCGTCCGCAATGTCGAAATCCACGAACCTGTCTTCCAGCGCTCTGCCAAGAGCGTCGTACTCCTCTGCCACCACCTCTGCATTCAGCCCGTCCCAGAAATCGTTTACGGGATAGTAAAGAGCTGTACGGCACTTCCGCCGGCCGAGAGAGGCAATATACGCCAGGCGCTCAACGTAGGTGTTGAATAAGCCCAGCTCGCCGCAGTAAAGCTGATCGCCGGAGAAGACCGGAAGCTCCTGAGCAAGAAGCTGACCCGACCGTCCCAGAGGGAAGTTAAAGAAGTTGAACACGTTTATGCCGCGCACAGCCTGGAAGCCCAAAACGTAGCGCATTATGCCGTAATTGATCCCCGGCCCCAAAACACCGAAGGACTCAGACATGGCAAATTCGCTTCCCGTCTGTCTTGCGGCAGAGGCCGCGTATCTGGGGAAAAAGCCGTTAACGCAGTTCACGTCGTCCCGCACTCCGGTAAGCTCTTTGGGGTATATCTGCCGCCAGATAACGTCGATGCCGGGAAGATCCATGCACCGCAGAGCCCGCATGAGATGGAAATGACCTCCCCCATGAATAGCGCCGAGAGGATCGTGGTCCCTGTCCATATGACCGGTAAAGGCAACCCCGTGGGCATTTGCCCAAGCCTTGCAGGGAAGCATGAAATTCTCACAGAACACCCTGCTGCAAAGGTCAAACCACCGGCGAAGGATATGGGCGTTTTCTTCGGTTACAGCCCGCTTTCCTGCGATAAGGGGCAGATGGGGCAAAACGGATTCGCCGTATTCAGCCTCGTATCTTTGTACAAGCTCCCCGTTCAGCGGTCTGTTCGGGGCTTTGGGCTCGTCGGTGAACACCGCAGAGACGGTGTCCGAAAAATCCTTAAGGGCAAAAGCGTAGCCCTCGTGGGTGAGCTTTATGAAATATTCGGTTGCGTCTCTGTTCATAAGGTCGGGATAGTCCGAGCCGCCGCCGTTGTGTTTTGCGCAGTAGTATTCCGTAACCGCCGCACTCCGGTCAAAAACGTGACCGGGAGCGATCATTATATCCGAAGGGTCAAAGGCCGCAAACACGTTTTCATCCGTCGGAGCGTAGGTCTCTCCGGCGGAAAAAGATATCTCCCGGACAGCAAGAGCTCTCTTTGCATATTCCGGGCGGTCGGCAAGCACCCTGCCGCAGGCTCCGCCGGAGGGCCAGCCGCCCTCGTCGTAGACCCAGCAGTTCATGCCGCGCTTTTTTCCGCCCTCAAGGGCGTAGGCGCAGAGCTCCCAGAATTCCTCTGTCAGATAATCCGGCTCCAAAAACGTGGGCATCGAAGCCGGACGGAAGGATTTTGGCTCTGCGATAATGTAAAAAGCCCGTATGCCCAGCCTTTCCATTTCGGAAAGCTGGGCGTCTATCAGCTCCTTCGTACAGGGCGCGTTCCACACCCAGATATATACAGGAGCGTGACGCACGTCGGGAGAAAGAAACTTTTCGTACTCAAATCGGGTATCGTTTGGCTCCATCACAGCACTCACCTCACAGACCTATATTTCTTTATTGTACTTGCCCTGTTTTTTCAGCATTCCGGCAAAAACCAACAGAGCCAAAGCCATTATTACCACAAGAACCGCCAGGAATAAGGGGTAGATGCTCATGCCAAGGAATTTGCACACGAAGCTCACCAGGGGCGGTGCGATCATAACACCGATGTAGGCAAAGGCGATCTGGGAGCCCATGACCGCCTGGGAAAGGTCTTTTCCGAAGTTTGAGGGGGTGAGGTGGATAAGGTTGGGATAGATAGAGCCGTTGCCAAAGCCCATAAGGGCAAGACCGCCCACAAAGCACCAGCCGTTGAGGGGTATCAACATGAATACCGCCGCCCCGCCGACGATACCGCACCCAAGCCATATACGTGACCAGGTCTTTATTTTGGAAGAAACAATGCCGGAAACGAATCTGCCAAGGGCCATTCCGGCGTAGTACACAGTAAGACCCAGCGCGCCGGTCTCCGGAGAAAAGTTCTTTACGTTTACAAGGTAGGTGCTCGCCCATGTGCCGCAGGTATACTCAAGGGCATTGGTCGCAAGCATTATTATCCACACCATGCGGACGGTGGACTTTTTGGCAAGCTGAAAAACGGAAATGTTTGTCTGCTGTTCCTCCTCTGCCGCCTGATCCTTTGAGGTGACCTTTTTCCAAAGGGGAATGGAGCAGATGAGAAGCAGAGTTATTGCCGCCTGAATAAAGAAGGTGTACCTGTAGCCCCAGCGCCAGCCGGAATGGGAAAGGGCGACAGACATGAGATAGGGGCTCAGAGAAACGCCAACGCCGTAAAAGCAGTGGAGAAAGTTCATGTGGCTGGCCTTACAGTGAAGGGCAACGAAATTGTTCAGACCGGCGTCAATCGCGCCGGCGCCAAGCCCCAGTATCACCGCAAGGGGAAGCATCACCCAGAAAGCGGGCGCAAAGGAAAAACCGATAAGCGCCAGGGCGGTCATCGCCGTGCTCACGGCGGTAACCTTCGCCGTGCCGAAGCGGTTGATAACGCCGGTGCTCAGGAAACCGGAAAGAACGGTGCTTCCGGAAATAAGCAGGGTCACCGCGCTGACAGCCTCAACGGGAAGCTCCATCTCGGCATAGATCGCAGGCCAGGCAGAACCGATTAGAGAATCCGGTATGCCGAGACTGATAAACGCTATATAAACCACCACAAGAAGAAACGCCATAATCTTTTTTACCCTCACTGATAAAATATTAACGTAGATACTCTTTAATTTTAACACAGCACACACAGCTCAGTCAAGACAAAAACTCTACCATTACGGGACGTTTTTCTGCAATTACCGTCCCTACTCATAAAAAAACCGGAGCGCTTTCGCTCCGGTTTATCAAGGCTTATCTGAAGTTTTTCCTGACCGGCTTTTTCTCCGGAAGCTTCTGTTCGCTTTCGGGACGGCGGTCGGGACGGAAGGAATATACGTCACAGCGTATCATGCCGTTGTAGATCTTGCGTTTTTTGTCGGCCTCTCTGCCAAAGCTCTTTTCAAGCTCCGTGTCCGGCGAGATGATAACGGCGCCGATACCCTTTTCCCTCACGCGGTTGCCAAGCACGCGC
>SVLY01000100.1 GCA_015067715.1 Oscillospiraceae bacterium
GGCAAACGGGATGATACGGCAAAACGGGCGAACGCAGTTCGCCCCTACGGCTCTTGGTCAACCTTTCTGCCTGTAGGGAATCCCCAAACGTTTCGGCGGGAGCAAGCCCCCGCCCTACGGGATGCGGTTATCTTTGCACCCGGTAGGGACCGGCGCCCCGACGGTCCGTCACGTTGGGATTAAGTGAACAGTGAACAGAGCACAGTGAAGAGTGAAGAGAAGTGGTAGGGGCGATTTTTTCTTTGTGAGAAATTTAGGGCGGCTAAGAAAATATTTGACCCCCGGGGGACTTTTCACGGTGGAAAAAATAGTGTACAATAGACACAGAAGAAAAAACAAGGGGAGAGTGACGAACGTATGAGTTTGTGTGAAATAAAAAGCTATACCATAGGAGCTGTGGGCGAGAGTGCCCTGTTTGCCGCAAAGCTGCTGGCAGAGGAGCTTTTCCGCCGCACGGGCGTTGAATTTGTGATCGGGCAGACGGGTGCCGTTCAGATCGCAGAGGACAGGACGGTTGCTCCCGCACCGGAGGGCTACGCCCTTGTCTCCGGAGAGGGCGAGGCCAAGCTCTGGGGCTACGACAAGCGGGGCTGTATCTACGCCGTGGGCAGACTGCTGAGAGAGTGCCGCTGGCACGTTGGGGGCGTTGAGCTTCCTTCGCTCAATATATCCACCTACCCCCGCAAGCCCCTGCGCGGTCATCAGGTTGGCTACCGCAACAAGACAAACGCCTATTCCGCATGGGATATGGACACCTATTATCAATACATAAAAGAGATGGCCCTCATGGGCGCAAACTCCATTGAGTTCATGCCCGGCCGCACCGACGACGAGGATACCGCCCCCTGCATGAAATACAACACCCACGAGGTGCTTGTGAACACCTCCCGCTATTCCCACGAGATGGGGCTGGACGTTTGGGTGTGGTTCCCCAATTCCATGCACACCAGAGCGGGCTACGCCATTCCCGAAGAGGGCTTTCTGCCCGAGACCGACGAGACCGCCCGCGCGGTGAACGCCGAGCTGAAGGCCGAGGACGACTACCGCGAATTCGTGTTCTCCTCCGTGCCATATATCGACCATATCATGATCCCCGGCGGCGACCCCGGCTCTCTCGAGCCCGAGGATCTCTTTGCCTTCTCTGCAAGAGTGGCAAGAGCCCTTCACAAATACCACCCCAACGCCGGAGTCTGGATCTCTGCTCAGGTAATGAAAAACGACGAGAGCTTTAAGCTCCGCTTCTACGACCAGGTCGTCCGCCGTCCGGCGTGGCTAACGGGCGTTTGCCACGCTCCCTGGGTGAGCCACGTTATGGCAGAGTGCCGTGAGCGCACGCCCATCGACCTGCCCATACGAAACTATCCCGACATTTGCCATGCCATCTGCTGTCAGTACCCCTACCATCAGCTTGACACCGTTTGGGTGGTCACAGCCGGCCGTGAGTTTTACAACCCCCGTCCCCGTTGGCACAGGCGCATGCATGAGCTGAACTACAGCTATAATATCGGAAGCCTTTGCTATTCCGAGGGCATTGCGGACGATCCCAGCAAGATAATCTGGCTTGATGCCGAGTGGGACATGGCAATTCCCACCGCAAAATCCCTGAGAGATTTTGCCTCTCTCTATATTTCTCCCGACCACGCAGAAGAGCTTGCCTCGGTCATTGCGGACTTTGAGAATATCTTCGACGGGCCTGCGGCTTCCAACAAGGCCGTCCGCCGGGTGTACGCCGACCTGCGCGCTCTGGAAAAGAAGCTGAAGAGCGAAAGCTACATGCCGGGCTTCGGCGCGGACAGCTACCGCTTTGCAATGCCCATGCTCATGAGCGCATTTTTGCTCCACGTTCAAAAGCGCGCCCTTCGGGACTCTGCGGCCTTTGAAAAGGCCATGAGCGAGCCTGCCCAGGGCGGCACCTCCGGCGAGATCGCCGCGCGCATGGTCTCCGACCTTGAGGAGGTCAGCGGAACTCCGGATAAGGCCCTTTACGACGAGATCTGGGCCCTTGCCGACGTTTGCTACGACAAGATCTACTGGAAGGTCTCCGAGCGGCGGCACAATTCCCCCCACTACGAGCGCGGCGGCTACGTTGAGACCATCGACCTGCCTCTCTGCGACAAATACTGGGTGCTTGCCCGTCTGGATGCCATGGCCGCCCTTGCCACCGAGGAAGAGCGCATGGCGGCAATATACGCCATCGTAAACCGCACCGATGCCGGCCCGGGCGGAAAATACGTCAGCTTCGGCGAACCGGAATCCTTCCGCTATATCGACATGGACAAGACCTGGTGGGACGAGCCCGAGGCCATAACCGTACCGCGCATTGAGCACGGCGCGGGTATGTGGGGCCCCTCAGATCTGGGCAAAAAGGACTGCGACAAGGTTCTGCTCACCCGTGTCAGCTCCATCCTTGGCTATTACAACGCAAAGGTCAGGCTGGCTATTGACGGTCTTGTGCCCGGCGCGGCATACGAGCTTCGCATAATGTTCCCCATTCGCTTCGGCTGGAAGGGTCAGCCCGATATCCCGGCCTTTATCCTCTGCAACGGGGAAAGACTTGCCCATATCGGCAACGTGCCCGGGGACGAGTGGGTGTATATTTACGACGTCCCCCGAGGGGCCGTGGACGGAAACGGCGTGCTCCGGCTTGTGATAGATAAGGAGACCGGCCCCCGTGGCTCCGGCGCAACTGAACTCTGGCTTGTGAAAAAAGGGGAAGAAGGCGCCGGAAAATGAGCAACGCCCTTGGGGTGAAAAATTTCGACTTTAAGGCCATGGCAAAGCTGAGCTGGCCCGTGTTCATAGAATACGGTCTCAGCGCCCTGGTCGGCCTTGCGGACACCGTTATGGTCAGCGGTACGGGCAGTGCCTCTGTCAGCGCCGTGGGGCTTGTGGACAGCGTTAACATGGCCTTCCTCATGGTCTACAACGCCATTGCAACGGGCACGACGGTAATCGTTGCTCAGGCAACCGGCGCAAAAGACCAAAAGACCGTCTACCGGGAGGTGGGTCAGTCTCTGCTGTTCGGCGTGATGATAATGCTGGCTTTGGGCGGACTGGTTTTTGGCTTCCGGGGAGCTATATTTGGCTTTCTTTACCCGGAGGTGGAGCAGAACGTCCGGGACATAGCCCTTACCTACATGGCCATAACCGCCTGCAGTTACCCCCTTATGGCGGTGTTTTCCAACCTTGCCGGCTCAATGCGCGGCATAGGAAAGACCCGGAGCGTTATGATCGCCTCCCTTGCCATCAACGCCGCGAACATCGGGCTGAACGCCCTGTTCATCTACGTTTTTGAGATGGGCGCCGCCGGTGCGGCTCTGGCAACGGTCATCGGCAGAGCGGTGGGCTGTGTTATGCTGGTGATCCAGGCCTCACGCCTTTGGGGCAGGGGTGTTTTCGCGCCGAAAAACATGGCGCTCACCCGGGACATACTCAAAAAGATAATGTCCATCTCAATTCCCTCCGGTCTGGACACCGCGCTTTTCCAAGCGGGAAAGATAATCGTCTCCGTGTTTATCGGAACTATGGGAACCACCCTTATCTCTGCGAACACCATCGCAAACAGCCTTTTCGGCATGGTCTGCATTCCCGGCAACGCCCTTGCGGTAACCGGGGTCACAATGACGGGTCACGCCTGGGGCGCCGGGGACAGAAAACAGGCACGGCTGAACCTTTTGATGTGCATTTTCATATCCGTTGCCATGCTTTTGGTGCTCTCTGCGGTGCTCTGGTTCCCGGCTCCATTCATAATCAAGCTCTACCAGCCCGAGCCGGAAGCACTCCCCGAGGCAGTAAAGCTTCTGCGCACCCTGCTGGTGATGATACCCATAGCCTGGCCGACGGCCTTCTGTTCGTCTTCGGGTCTCCGTGCGGCGGACAGCGTTAAGTTCGTCACAGTGGTCTCCATCGTCAGCATGTGGGTCTTCCGCGTGGGCTTTGCGTGGATACTGGGTATGTACCTGGGCTGGGGTCCCTTCGGCGTATCCGTTGCCATGGGTCTGGACTGGGTCTGCCGAAGCGCGTTCTATATGCCAAAGATACTCTTCTCCAGAAAGCTCCGGGATCTTCCGGAAAAAAACTGAAAAAACTGCCGCCTGCGGAATAAGTCCTTCCGCAGGCGGCGATACTTTTTCTGAAAACAATTTTTACAGGAGAAGATGCTTATGAAAATACTCAGCAGGCTGGGCCCGGCCCTGAGGCTGGAGCTTGCAGTTTTGCTGGCGGTTCTGGCGGCAATATGCTTTGAGGTACATACCGCAAGAGCCCAGCAAAAGATACTTGCAAAAGAGGTCGTCCGGCTTCACGTGGTTGCAAACTCCAACAGCGAAGCCGACCAGGCGGTGAAGCTTTCCGTTCGGGACGGGATTCTTTCGGCCTATTCCGCCGCATTTACCTCAGCCGCTTCAGCCCGGGAGGCGGAGGCAGCCCTTTCCGGGGAGCTTGAAAACGTCAGTAAAATTGCCCGGGAGATCTCCGGGGAGGAGGTTCGGGTCAGCCTTGGGCGTGAGCTTTTTCCTCAGCGGGTCTACGGGGACGTGGTTCTGCCCGCAGGGGAGTACACCGCGCTGAGAGTTGTCATCGGTGAGGGAGCGGGAGAAAACTGGTGGTGCGTTATGTTTCCGCCCATGTGCTGTTTTTCCGAAACCGAGCCCCCCGACGGTGAGGAGTGGGACATTGCCACGGAAAAGACCCCGGAGATAAAATTCAGACTCAGGATCTTAGAAGTAATACGGCGCCTGACAGGCGAAAAATGAAGAGTTGAGGTATGGGCGATTTTATATCGCCCATATAAACCTCCCCCTCTCGGGGGAGGTGCCCCGAAGGGGCGGAGGGGGCACGGAGTAGGGGCGTTCTGCACGGTGTTGCCGGAAGGGGCAAACGGGATGACACGCCGGTGCATTCACTCCCTCAGTCTCGGCCTTTGGCCGATCCAGCTCCCTCGGAGAGGGAGCCTTG
>SVLY01000101.1 GCA_015067715.1 Oscillospiraceae bacterium
CCTCCCCCGAGAGGGGGAGGTTTATATGGGTCGATTCGTGAATCGACCCTACCGCAATTATTCATTATTCATCAGCGAAGCGGCTTCATTATTCAATATTCATTCGTCCCAACGTATCATCCCGTTTGCCCCCTCCGGCAACACCGTGCCGATGGCGACGTTTGCAGGCGTTCACAGAACGCCCCTACTCGCCGCAAGGCGAATATAACTGTGGCACCTTCCTTACGGAGGGTGCCACAAGGTCACGCTGTTTTATTTATTCTTCAAACAAATCCAAAACGCAGGAGACGAACCTGTCCGGCAGGCGGCCGGAGATGAAGGAGGACAGGGACGCGTGGCGGTAGGGGAACTCAAAAAGACAGGCCTCGTAGCCAAGAGAATTTGCGTAAGTCGCGGCGTAGCCCTCGGCGGTGTTCAGGTTTGCCCAGGTGTTTGAATAAAACTCCCACATAAAGAGCAGGTGCATCTCATTCCAGGGCGCGGCGGTTATGGTCTGTTCCGTCCAGCCGTGGACGTCGATGAACACGTTTCTGCCCTCTCCCCGGGCCTCTTCCATAAGCGAGGCGATCACCACCGCTTCGGGGCAGGCAAGGGGCATATCCCCGTTTTGGTTTCGGCCGTAGTAATATTTCTCCCAAAGGGCGGGGAAACAGCGGTTTATGTCCACGCCGCCCTCCACCAGATGCCAGCCACGGTCGAACATCATGGCGGTGCACCGACCCGTGCCGTGGTTGTCGTTTCCGTGAATTAGCCCGTCGGGGTTGGCAAGGGGAATTATATACACCCTCCAGTCCTCCGGGGCAAGGGCGCTTATCTCGTCCATCAGCCGAAAGGCAGTAAAGGCGTGGGCACGTCCGTCGGCGGTAAAGCCGTCCTCCCAGCCGTGGATACCGAAGGTGAGAAAGAGGGTGTTTTCCCCTTCGCCGTAGGTATAGAGGTAAATTTCGTTTCCAAGGCCGCTTTTCCCGGCAACGGTGACCTCAAAGCCCTCCGGGGCATAGCCCGGAAAGGCGGGAATGCCGTCTTCGGGGACAGCCCTCGCCGTTACGGTCTTTGAGCTTACGCCCCCCATCACAGCCGTTACGGAATAGAGGTATTCCTCCTCCGGGTCGGCATGGCTGTCCGTGTAGCTTAGGTTTTCGGTTCCGGCCAGAAGCTCCCAGCCCCTGTCCGTATATTTGCGCAGGATATACGCCTCCGCGCCCTCTACTTTTTCCCATGAGATCCCGTAGCCTGCGGTGACCTCGGAGATGCTCACCGCAGGGGCGGAGAGGCAGGCCGTGTTGTGCCAGCGTTTTGGGCTCTCGGCGCCGTTTTCGTCCACGGCAACAACGGCGTAGCCGATACTAACACCTCCGGGGGCGTTTCTGTCCACAAAATAGTGGGCCTTCGTCTGTCCGATGCAGAGCTCCTCCCCGTCCACCTTGCGGTAGATGCGGAAAAGCTCTGCCGCACCAGCCTCATCCCAGCCAATGCGGATGCCGGCGTGGGTGAGGTCGACGCGTACCCCCTTTGGAGCAGAGGGGGAATCTGCGCTTATACGGGGAGAAAAAAGCAACAGCATAACAAGCAAAACCCCCATAGCCACGGAAAAGCGACGGCCTGTGCTCACGTTTTCTCCCCCTTTCGTCTGATTTCCGTTACATTATAAAACCAAACTCGCCGACTTGTCAAGAAAAAAACTTTTCGCCTCCTCCCCCTTGACAGCAACGCATGAATGTGTTATCATATGAACATACATTCATATGATAAGGAGCCCACGTCATGCCCCACGACCACAGCGCCACACTCGCAGACGTAAGACAGCGTCTGCCCGACGACAGTTTTCTCTGTGACCTGGGAGATTTTTTTAAGATATTCGGGGACACCACCCGAATAAAAATACTCTATTCCCTCTTTGAAAGCGAGCTTTGCGTCTGCGCCATTGCGGAGCTTTTGAAAATGGAACAGTCCGCCATCTCCCATCAGCTTCGCATCTTAAAAAACGCAAAGCTGGTAAAAAGCCGCCGGGAAGGCAAAACAAATATCTATTCCCTTGCAGACGACCACGTGCGCCACATTATTGGCCAGGGCTACGAACATTTAACGGAGGAAAACAAAAAATGAAAAAGACCTTTGCGCTTGAAGAGCTGGATTGCGCCAACTGCGCCAGAAAAATGGAGGACGGCATCCGGAAGATCCCCGGGGTCAACGCCGTTACCGTGAACTTTTTTGCCCAGAAGCTCATCCTCGACGCCGAGGACAGCCGCTTTGACGAGATACTCGCCGCGGCAGAAAAGGCCATCTCAAAGGTGGACCGCAACTGCACGGTGGTGAAATAAAAACATGACCCGCCGCCACAAAAAAACTCTTTACCGTATAATTGCCGCAGGACTTCTCTTTGCCGCCGCATGGGGCGTCTCGGAGATATTCGACTTCAAAAAGCTCGTCTCCCTTGCCCTCTTCGTTCCGCCCTATCTGCTGATAGGCTACGACGTGCTCATCACCGCCGGACGGAATATTGCAAAAGGTCAGGTGTTTGACGAGAACTTTCTCATGGGGCTTGCGACCCTTGGCGCCTTTGCCATCGGGGAATACCCCGAGGCGGTGGCAGTTATGCTGTTTTATCAGGTGGGCGAGCTCTTTCAGAAGCTTGCCGTCGGCCGCAGCCGCCGCTCTATCGCCCAGCTTATGGACATCCGCCCGGAATACGCCGTGGTGCTTCGGGACGGACGTGAGATCGAGCTTCCCCCGGAGGAGATAGCCGTTGGGGAGAAAATAATCGTCCGCCCGGGAGAGAGAGTCCCCCTTGACGGCAGGATCGTCTCCGGCAGCACTCAGGTGGACACCTCTGCCCTCACCGGCGAAAGCCTGCCCCGAAGCCTTTCTGCCGGGGACGGGATCGTCAGCGGCTCTGTTAACCTCACCTCTCCGGTGGAGGTGGAGGTGACCGGGCTCTATGCGGAGAGCACAGTCAACCGCATTCTTGAGCTGGTGGAAAACGCCGCCTCAAAAAAGGCGAAGACCGAAAAATTTATAACCCGCTTTTCCCGGTGGTACACCCCCTGCGTGGTGGCCGCCGCGGCGCTTATCGCGCTGGTGCCGCCCATTATTCTGGGCAACTGGCCGGGCTGGATAAACCGTGGACTTGTGTTTCTGGTGGTCTCCTGCCCCTGTGCGCTGGTGATCTCCGTGCCCCTGTCCTTTTTCGGGGGTATCGGAGGCGCGTCCCGGAAGGGCGTGCTCTTTAAGGGCTCCGGCGCTCTGGAGGCATACGCAAAGGCCCGAACCTTCGTCTTTGACAAGACCGGCACCCTCACCCGGGGAAGCTTCTCCGTTACGGAGGTCTGTCCCCGCGGCGTGACCGGGGAGGAGCTTATCTCCCTTGCCGCCGGGGCAGAGAGCTTTTCCAACCACCCCATCGCAAAAAGTATTCTCGCCGCCGCCACTTCTCCCCTCTCTGCCGCAACGGAGGTCACCGAGCACCCCGGCATGGGCATTTCTGCCACCGTCGGGGGCAGAAGGCTCCTCTGCGGCAACGAAAAGCTAATGACAGAGCAGGGCGTTGAGTTTATCCCCGCAAAAAGCTCCGGCACGGCGGTATATATCGCCCGGGACGGGGAATTTATAGGCCATCTGCTGATCTCGGACAGCGTAAAGCCCGAATCCGCAAAAGCGCTTGCCGACCTTCGGGCCACGGGGGCGAAAAAATGCGTTATGCTCACCGGCGATGGCAAGACCGTTGCCGCCGCAGTTTCCGCCGACCTCGGTCTGGACGGTTACAGGGCACAGCTTTTGCCCGGGGACAAGGTGGCGGCAATTGAAGAGCTCATGGCAGAAAAGACGGACAAAAGCACCCTTGTTTTCGTTGGCGACGGCATAAACGACGCCCCGGTCCTCGCCCGTTCCGACGTTGGTGTTGCCATGGGCGCCATGGGCAGCGACGCCGCCATCGAAGCCGCCGACATGGTGCTTATGGACGACGACCCCACAAAGCTTGCCCTTGCCCTTCGCATTTCCCGCAAGACCATGGCCATCGTCCGTCAGAACATAGTCTTTGCCCTTGGGGTAAAGGGGCTGGTGCTGATACTGGGCGCTTTGGGCATTTCAAATATGTGGCTTGCCGTATTTGCCGACGTGGGCGTTGCAGTGATCGCGATCTTAAACGCCATGAGAGCGTTTAAGGTAAAATAGAGGTTTTAAAAATCGCCCCTACCTTAGTAAAAGAAAACACCTTTTGTCTGGGACAAAAGGTGTTTTCTTTTACAGTGAAATTTGCCCTGCAGGCAAGTGAAATCGCTTCGCGATGAAATATTTACTTCGTAAATGTGAAATATTCGCTGACGCGAATGTGGGCAAATTCGTCTCAAATCGCCCTACCGAAATTATTCATTATTCATCAGCGAAGCGGCTTCATTATTCGATATTCATTTGTTCCCACGTATCATCCCGGTTGCCATTCCCGGCGACATTGTGCCGATGGCGACGTTTGCGGGCGTTCACAGAACGCCCCTACGGACAAACAGATAAACCGCACACCGTAGGGCGGGGGCTTGCTCCCGCCGAAATCCTGTGAAGGCGCACGGTTTGCAAACCGTGTGAGGACATGGTATACGACGCCCCAAGGCTCCCTCTCCGAGGGAGCTGGATCGGCCAAAGGCCGAGACTGAGGGAGTGAATGCACCCACGTATCATCCCAGTTGCCCCTTCCGGCGACATTGTGCCGAAGGCGACCTTTTCCGGACGCCCCGGGAGGGGCGTCCCTACGTGTACTCCCACGTATCCGCGGCATATACAATCGGGGCGATTTAAAAATCGCCCCTACCGCAACTTTTCACTCTTCACTATTCTCTATTCACTCTTCACTTAATCCCAACGTGACGGACCGTCGGGG
>SVLY01000022.1 GCA_015067715.1 Oscillospiraceae bacterium
ATTTTCAAAAACTTTATATTCGTATACTGATTTGCAAATTCGTTCTGTGCTGTTTTTCCATGCTTTGCTATATGCTCGAATTCCCTTAATATGCGAAACGGCACCAATCAAAAACATACCGAAAGAAAAACCAATCATAACGTCCGGTGCAGATGATCCGATGAAAAACACAATCATCAAAACACAAAGCACGGTAAAATTTATAGGTCTTTTATAAATGTTCTTTCTTTGTAAACGATATATTTCATCCAATTCATCCTTTGAAAAAACAAACTGATATAATTCGTTCGGTTGAATTTCTGAATTTTGTTCTTTGCTTTCAGAATTCAATATTTCATCAACTGATATTTCAAATATATCACTCAGTCGCAATAAATTATCAATCGTCGGAACAGTTTGATCATTTTCCCATAGACTAATTGTCTGTCGGCTTACAAGCAACTTTTGCCCGAGCTCTTCTTGCGACATTCCAAGTTGCTTTCTATATGCTTGTATTTTTTCACCAACTGTCATAAAAGTCGCCTCCTTTTCTTGACATAATTATAGCAGAAAACGCTTTATAATGGAAGAATATATTACTTGATTTTGTCAAGCGACACTTGCAGCACAACTTTTTTAGTTTAAGTCCTCCCCAAAGGTCATTTTTGGGGAAATGATATCTTTTTCGGTTCGCATTGTTGGTTGCGGAGACCGGATTTGAACCAATGGTCTTGCACACTCGCGGCTCTGACACGCCACCGGCGTGTCATTCACTACCGCTCGTGCCGCTCGCTTTCGCTCGCTGCCTTCGAGTTATTCGCCCTTCGGGCTCATAACCCGAAAAAGACGAGGTTTAAGCCTATCCGTAGTCGAAAAAAAGACCACCTACGATGGGGTGGTCTTTTTTTCGAATTGCTTCGACCGGATTTGAACCAATGGTCTTGCCGGATTCTCTGCGGAGAATCCGGCTTCGGTCACACTCGCGGCTCTTCCCACGCCACTGGCGTGTCATTCACTACCGCTCGTGCCGCTCGCTTTCGCTCGCTGCCTTCGAGTTATTCGCCCTTCGGGCTCATAACCCGAAATAATACACAAAGACCCTGTCTGTGATATAAAATAAACCCCATCCGTTTGGATGGGGTTTATTTTATATTGCGGAGAAAGGATTTGAACCAATGACCTTCGGGTTATGAGCCCGACGAGCTACCAAACTGCTCCACTCCGCAAGTATTATTATACCCTAAGTGAAGGCGTTTGTCAACCCCTTTTTTTCATCCGGCGAAAAATAATGTGCGTGCTGTTTTGACATGATGCGACCCTTGCCGTTGACTTGTTCCCCCAAAAAGAGTATAATAACGCTATACATAATACTTTTCAGGAGACAGATAAAATGAGAGACGTTGCCAGAGTATTTATCAAGATCGGCATGTATGCCGGAATTATTTTTGTTTTCCCCTTTATTATCGGCAGAAAAAAGCTCAGAAAAATGGATGCCGGTGAGCCCCTTACCACGGGAGACAAGGTCATTATTCTGATGTTTGTCAACACCATCGGCGGTATTCTTCTGCTCTGTGACGGCGAAGACGCACCCGCCGCTCCCGCTCCCGCTTACGAGAGCTATTCCGCACCTGCCAGGCCCGTTGAGCCTGCCGCACCCGTCAGACCTGCCGAGCCCGTTGCTCCGGCCAAGCCCGCTCCTGCGGTCTACGCTCCCGCTCCTGCAACAAACGCAACCGTCTACGCGCCCGTTTCCGCTCCCAAGCCCGCCGAGCCCGTTGCCCCTGCCGCTCCCAAGGCCGCAGAGCCCGTTGCACCCTCCGTTCCCAAGGCAAGCGAGCTCCACTGCCCCGCCTGCGGCGCAAAGCTTATGGCCGGCGCGGCCTTCTGCTCTGCCTGCGGCAAAAAGCTCCCCCCTGCAAAGAATTTCTGCCTGACCTGCGGAACCGAGCTTCCCGCAAACGCCGCCTTCTGCCACAAGTGCGGCGCAAAGCAGTAAACTAAACATCATCACAAAAAAATTCACCTGCCCCCAAGTATTTAGGGCAGGTGATTTTTTCAGTCTTCGATCATGTGCATCATGGCAAACTCGGGGTCAAAGTCTCCGGAGGTCTTGGTGATGTCTACCGTGACGGTGTGGTCACCCCTGCGGGCGATGAGCATGACCTCGTAGAGTGTACGCTCTCCGTCAAAGTAGGTCACGGAAATACAGGGAAGGGGCTCAAGTCCAAAGTCCACCCAGGTGGCGTCCATGGCATATTCCGAATAAAGTGCGGCATACTCTTTTTCAAGGCTTTCGTATGCAAGGTTTGCGTGCTCGGTGAGGGTGTACTCTGAAAGAACGTCCCCCGTGGCCTCAACGTTGACAATAAAGGTCTCCGTATAGCCGTCTACGGTTCTGGTGGCAAAGGTCTCGGTAAAGGGACCGTCCGGAATGCCGTTGGCAAAATAAGCCTCGGTGATGCCCATCATGGAGTAAAGCTCGTCCCGGGTGTAAAACTCCCAGCCGTCGGAAAGCTCGATATAGAACCCTGTGAAGTCACTGCTGTAAACGCTTCTGTCGATATAGGGGAAGGAATAGCCACCTGTGCTCACTCCGGCATCCTCCCGCTCCTCGGGATAGAGCTCGTAATATTCCTCAAGCAGCATATAGCCGTAGTCAAACACCAGCCACTCGCCACCCTTGGGGGCAAGATCCACGTAGCCGATGTATTCTTTTGATACGAAAGTTACAACTCCGTTCACGTCCCCTTCAACGTTGGGATCCACCATGGTAAACTCGCAGATGACCGTTGCAACTCCGTCCTCAACGGTGGTCTCGGCGGCAGTAACGCCGCACTCTTCTATTTTCTCTTTGTAATACTCAAGCAGAATGTCCTCAAGCCCGGGCAAGCCGGCCTCCTCTGCCATAAGCGCAACGTCATTCTCCGGCGAAAGATATGCAACGTCCCCGTAGAATTCGCTTTCGGGATCCATATATGCCGCCGCGGCGGCACCGTCGGAGCGGATATAGGCGTTCATAAAGCCAACGCCGTTATTCCCGATAAGCTCAAGGTCGACCTCGACCTCGTCCTCCGTGGTGGCGACGGTCTGCTCTCCGAAATTTCCAAGGCCGAATTCAGGCTCGTCCTCACCAAAGACCGCGTCCATTATCAGACCGCAGCCCGAAAGGCCTGCCCCAAGGAGAACGACCAGCAAAAGTGCGATGATCCTTTTCATATCTTTTTTCCCTCTCTCTTTTTTCTGTGCGTAACAGACTATATTCTACCATATTTCCGCCCAGTTAACAAGCCCTCCCGGGTTCGTCCCTTGAAAAACAGCCTGTCCTGTGATATAATCTGTTTTGAAAGGGGGCGGTTCACCCATGGACGGAAAGACCACCGTCGGCTATCTTCAGAAATATATCGCATCAAAGGACTATCACCCGGAGCTTAAGGAGACCTATTTTCTCAAGCTCAGCGAAGAGGTTGGCGAGCTTGCACAGGCCATGCGGAAAGACCGGCTCCGCCGCCCCGGGGACGGCATAAAGGGCACCATCGACGAGGAGCTGTGGGACATAATGTACTACCTCGTCGCCCTTGCAAACTGCTACGGAATTGACCTTGAAGAGGCGATCCGGGACAAAGAGGCAATAAACAACGTAAAATACAACACCGGCAAGGTCTTTGAAGAGAACCGGTGAACTCAGGCCCTGCGGAAAAACCAAAATTTCCCCGGGGCTTTTATTTTTTCTTGCACATAAAATTGAGCTGTGATATAATTTACAAAAAGGGGTATTGACGGGTCCCGAAACAAAATCTCCGTCCCCAACAGGAGTTGGGAAACAAAAAGGAGTTAAATGGCACTCAGGTTCGGCATTATGGGAGCCGGAAGAGGCTCTAACTTTATCAGCTCTCTGAAAGCTTCCGGAGCAGAGGTCGTCGCCATATGCGACAGCAACGAGAAAAAGCTTGCCCGTGTCCTGTCAGAAAACCCCGCCCTTGAAGGAAAGACCTTTACCGATTATGACGAGTTTCTGAAAACAGACATGGACGGTGTTATCCTTGCAAACTATTTCTGCGAGCACGCCCCCTTTGCAGTGAAAGCTCTTCGGGCAGGAAAGCACGTTTTGAGCGAGACCATGTCCAACATAACCATGGCCCAGGGCGTTGAGCTTGTCCGCGCCGTTGAGGAGACCGGAAAGATCTACGGACTTCTCGAAAACTATCCCTACACAAAACCCAACATGGCAATGGAAGCCCTGTACAAAACGGGAAAGCTGGGAAAAATCGTCTACGGTGAGGGTGAATACGTTCATCCCATGGATGCCTGGGAGCAGAATTTCATGGCCCCCAATCCCCTCCACTGGAGAAACTGGACTCCCAGAACCTATTACACCACCCACGGACTTGCGCCCATAATGCAGATGACGGACTGTATGCCCACACGTGTCACCGCCATGGCCGCCTTTGCCCCTGAAGTGGCAAAAAACACCGCACTGAACACCGGTGACGCGGCGGCAATACTTATGATCCAGACCGATAACGATGCAGTCTTCCGCGTAAGCGGTTGGTCCCAGTTCTTCCCCCACGGCAACAACTACCGGCTTTGCTGCACCAAGGGCGGTTGCCAGATAAACCACGCCACAGGCCAGATGCGCATCGGCTATGCAAAGGCCGCAAAGCCCGACGACGTTGAGCTGCTCGATGCAGACTACGATTACGATTGGCCCGACCCCGAGCTTGGCAAATACGCCGAACAGGCCGGTCACGGCGGCTCGGACTTCTGGGTGATCTACTATTTCGTGAAAGCCATCGAAAAAGGCGAAAACCCCTATTGGAACGTTTACCGCGCAACCGCCATGGCCTCCTGCGCCATACTCGCCTGGCGAAGCATCCTCAACGGCAACATCCCCTACGATATCCCGGATTTTTCCAAAGAAGAAGTGCGCAAGCTTTGGGAAAACGACAGGATCTCCCCCTACCCCGACGAAAACGGAAACGTAGACATTCGCTGTTCCTCCAAACCCTATGCCCCCACAGAAGAGGATCTGGCCTATGCCAGAGCTCAGTGGGAAAGAGAACAGTAAACAATACCGACCATGTTTTTCACAGTTGCTTTACACACGTCCATGGATATGATATAATATTTAAAAATCAACCGAAAGCCCTGAGGAACTCTTAAAAATGTTTATAACCAGCACAGAAACCTCCCCCTGGCACCGGGGAACGACCTCCGCAAAAAACGGCATTGCCCTTTCCCTCGGAAAGGAAAAACAGACCGTCCGCGGCTTTGGCACCTGCTTTTCCGAGCTTTCCGCCCTTGCCTTAAACGACCTTTCCCCCGAGGACAGAGCCGCCTGTCTGGACGAGCTTTTTGACGGGGACAAGTGTAATTTCAACTTCTGCCGCACCCCCATCGGCGCCAGCGATTTTTCAACCGATTTTTACTCCTACGCCGAGACCGAATACGACTACGCCATGGAGCATTTCTCCGTGGAACGGGACAAAAAGCTGCTTTTACCCCTGATCGCCCAGGGCGTCTCCCGTCAGGCAGATATGCAGATGTTCGCATCTCCCTGGTGTCCGCCCCTTTGGATGAAGACAAAAAAGGCCTACAGCTTCGGCGTTTTTGACCGCACCGAGGAAAATTACAAGGCCTACGCCCTGTATTTCAGAAAATACATGGAAGAATATAAAAAGCTGGGCGTTCCCCTCACCTTTGTTGCGCCCCAGAACGAGCCCTGCAGCAACCAGGTCTTTCCCTCCTGCGTGTGGCACGGGTCGGACATGGCAGAGTTTATCGGCAATTACCTTGGACCCGCCCTCGAGGGCACGGGAGTTGACATTCTCTTCGGCACCATAAACGGTCCCGAGACCGACAGCCGCTATCTCACCACCAGATTCTGCGACTACCTCGGTGTTGCCATGCTCAACGAAAAGGCACGAAAGTATATCAAGGCCGTCACCTACCAGTGGGCAGGAAAATACGCCCTTGCGGACACCCACGACAATTTCCCGGAGCTCGAGATAATCCAGAGCGAAAGCGAATGCGGCGACAGTGAAAACACCTGGGCTCAGATGATGTACATCTTTGAGCTCATGCAGATGTATTTCCGCTTTGGCGCATCGGCCTACGTCTACTGGAACCTTGCCCTTTTCAGGGGACAGTCCAGCACCTGGGGCTGGAAGCAGAATTCCCTCATCACCGTTGAAAACGGAAAGGCAGAGTTCACTCCCGAGTTCTACCTTATGAAGCATTTCTCACACTTTGTCCGCCGTGGAGCAAAATACGTCCGCACCCTGGGCGAGTTTTCCTCCAACTGCGTCACCTTCAGAAATCCCGACGGGGGCTGCGTCAGCATAATCGCAAACCCCTACCCCTTTGAGGTGACCGTCACCCTCGAAGGCCGCTCTTACCTCCTTGAGCCCCGCTCCGTCAGCACGGTCACGTTCTGATTGACAAGAGCAAAACCCGGTGGTATAATAAATTCAGAAACAACCGAAAGGAGAACAAAAAATGGAACATCCCGAGCTTCTTTTCATCATCCCTGCCGCACTTATTGTGCTCATTCTGCTGCTCTGTCTGAAGATCGTTCCTCAGGCTCACGAGTACGTTCTGGAGCGCCTTGGCAAATACAAGCGCACCTGGAGCGCCGGTCTGCATTTTAAGATCCCCGTTATCGACCGCATCGCCAAAAAGGTCACCCTTAAGGAGCAGGTGCTTGACTCTCCTCCCCAGCCCGTTATCACCAAGGACAACGTCACCATGCAGATAGACACCGTCGTCTATTTCAAGGTCTTCGATGCCAAGCTTTTCACCTACGGCGCCGTCAACCCCATAAGCGCACTCTCCAACCTCACCGCCACCACCCTGCGTAACATCGTTGGTGAGCTTGAGCTGGACGATACCCTCACCTCCCGCGACACCATAAACGGCAAGATGACAGAGATACTCGACTCTGCCACCGACCAGTGGGGCATCAAGGTCAACCGCGTTGAGTTGAAGAACATCATTCCCCCCGCAGAGATCCAGAACGCCATGGAAAAGCAGATGAAGGCCGAACGCGACCGCCGCGAAACTCTGCTTGAGGCAGAGGGCCACAAGGCCGCCGTTATCACCCGCGCCGAAGGCGACAAGCAGGCTCTTATTCTCGCCGCCGAAGGTGAGCGTGACGCCCGCATTGCCCGCGCCGAAGGCGAAGCAAAGGCGATCTTCCTTGCCAAAAAGGCCGAAGCCGACGGTCTTGCTGCCCTTAAGGACGCCGGAGTTGACCTTGCCGTTCTTGAGCTTAAAAAGTACGAAGCTCTTGTCGCAATGTCCAACGGCACCGCCAGCAAGATCATTGTCCCCACCGACGCCGTTGAAATGACAAAGGCAAACATCCTCTTCGCAGAGACCACCGGTCTTGGAGACAACACCCCCTCCGCCCCCGCCCCTGCCAAGGCTGAACCCAAGGCAGACCCCTGCTGCGAGTAATATCCCGACACTAACGACAATATCCCGCGGAACCCTGAGTTCCGCGGGATATTTTTGCAGCCGATTATTTATGGTCTGCCGGTTCAATATTCAAACAGACCCTCTGCCTCTGGGGGATAAGGATCTTCGCTGTTTACCGGGTAGGCGTTTTTCCACCAGATCAGATATTCGTCCTCCGTCTCAAGAAAAACGAGAAGGTTTGCAGTATCTCCTCCCGTGCGCAGACCGCTCCACCATTTGCTCTCATCAAGGCTTGGCCCTATGGGCGAGTAAGTGCCGCGGTAACGGAATTCGGCGCGGATGCTCACTCCCCAGGTATTTTTCGCCCGGACGGGATCCCCCTCAACAAAAACACGGTCTGAGGAGAAAAATCTTATCTGCAGATCACGGTATTCAAGCACCGTAAAGGTCCTGTCCCCGCCCGGTACCGACATTGCTTTCAGCATTTCATCCACGAGCAGCCGGACTCCCTCGTCCCGGGAGAGCCCGGCTTTTGACATCCGGTAAACCCCAGGAACACTGGTGACAGACATGTGCCGGGTATCGGGCGGTTCGGTCTCCAAAGTCTCAGAAAGTTCCATCCCGATAAACTCCATAACCTCCCGGGGGCAATTGGTGCCCGGATAAGCCGAAGCCCACCACATAAGATATTCGTCGTCCGTCTCAAGAAAGATCAGCGGAACGTCCTGCTCCACCTGACGGAACTCATAGAATTTTCCCTCTTCCAGTTCCCCGTACTCACCGCTGAAGCTAAAAGAGAAGTTCAAATGGACGATATACGTATTGCCCGCAACCACACCGGCGTTCAGCTGTCCGTGGCGGTTATCCGGCTTCAGTGCGTCAAAGCTGGGGTCAAAGGTCAGGCCGGTAAGCTTCCAGTGGTCAAAGGTGAAAGCCCTCGACCCGTCCGGACGGCACATACTTTCCAGCATTATTTCTGCAAGGCAGGCTGCAGCCTCGCGCTTTGGAACGACATTCCTGTTCATTCTCCAGATTTCGGGAAGAAGGGTTATCGACGTGCAGGGGGTATGCTCTGCGCCGGCCGAGCCCTCTGTTTCAGCTGAGGAGCTTTCCCGTATAAGCTCAGACGTGGCCTCCGGGGTAATAACGGTGGGCATACCGTCTGTCGGCAGATCCGGAGCAGGCGCTTCTCCGCAGGCGCAAATACAAAAAACCAACAACATACAGACACAGAGAACAAAGCTTTTTCCCAGAGTTTTCATTGGTCGCCACCACCCTTTCTTTTTTAGCTCAATCATATTATACAACATAAACCCATAAATGTCGATTACAAAACGGTTACAGTTTGGAAACAAAACGGTAACAAAACGCCGTGCCGGACCTTTTCACCGGCCATTGCATTTTCTTTCCGGGAGTGATATAATCAAAACCGACAAAAAAGAGAGGCGGAGCTTTGCCATGACAGATGCAAACATTTCCCCCGTACGCGACCCATTCGTTCTTTTGGAAAACGGAGTATACTATATGTACGCCACGGGCTGGGTGTGTTACAAAAACACCAGCGGCAGGCTGGAGGGCGACTGGGTGAAGCTGCCCGGTCCCATCTGCCGTATTCCGGAGAACGCTTTAGACAATTTCTGGGCGCCGGAGGTGCACAGATACAAGGGAAAATTCTATATGTTCACCACTTACCGCTCCTCGCTCACCGGCCACAGGGGCAGCACCGTGCTGTGTTCCGACAGCCCCGAGGGGCCTTTTACCGAAATAAGCCGGGGCCATCTCACCCCCCGGGATTGGGACTGCATTGACAGCACGTTCTACGTCGACCCCCAGGGTCAGCCCTGGATGGTCTTCGTCCACGAGTGGACCTCCATGCCCGACGGAGTTGGCACCTTTGCCGCCGCAAAGCTTTCTCCGGATCTGACAGAGCTCATCTCCGAGCCGGTGGAGCTCTTCCGGGGCGACGAGCCCGCCTGGGCAAAGCTGGGCGTTACCGACGGCTGTTTTCTCTATACCACCGAAAAGGGCGAGCTTTTGATGCTGTGGTCAAACTTCTGCGCCCAGGGCTATTGCGTTGCCGTTGCAAGAAGCTCAAACGGCAGACCGGACGGAAAATGGATCCACGAAGAAAAGCTGCTCTATTCAAAAGACAGCTACGGGGACTACGACGGCGGCCACGGCATGATTTTTGCCACCCCGGAGGGAAAGAAATACCTCGTGCTCCACGCCCCCAACGACAACGATCGGGGCAGAGGGGAAACTCCCCGTTTTATCCCCATCCGCGAGGAAGATGGAAAGCTTGTAACCGAAGACTGAAAAAAAACACGCCGGGATCCTCAAACCCAAGGAGATCCCGGCGCTCAGTTTATTATTCAAATCTCATGGAGTAGATCTCGCCGTCGCTTAAGGTGAAGTCGAAGATCACCGGCCTGCCCGCAAGGTCGCCAAGGGGCTTGTCGAAATCCACGGTGCGGTCTATGCTGTCTCCGAAGATCTCGCAGGTGGAATAGCCCTCGATGGGAGTCCCCCGCTCGTCCAGAATGCGAAGATAGATATGTCCTCTGGCAGAGGTGCGGAAGTTCAGCTTAAGCGTTTCCCCCTCGAAGGTAAAGGTCTTTGTGCGGAGGGTCTTGGGGGCGTAGGGGGCTTTGACAGAGGCAAAGCCGTCCATACGGTAGACGTAGCGAACCAGCTCGACCGGAACGTCCATCCAATGGTGGTTATCCACAAAGATCGAAAGCTCGTTTGGCTCGTAGGGGAAGCGGCTTCCGGTCTCGATAAGTCCGCCCACAGCAACAAAGCAGTCGCCGTAGATCCAGTTTGCAAAGGTCTCCGGCCCGGGAGTTATAATAGCCTCGTCGAAGCGGAACCAGTTATAGTTATCCCTTGAGCTCATAAACAGGCAGTCTGTAACGGCTGTGCCAAGGCGGGTCTGCATTTTCATGCGCTCAAGGCGCTTTTCCCTGCCGCACAGCCTTTCAAAATTGGCCGTCCAGCCCCGGCGTTCCACGTATCTGCTGGGGAAGCCGATGTAATATCTGTCGTCGTAGGGGTAGGCCATAACGGCGTTGACGTAAAGGGGATAGTCCGGAGCTCCGCCGAAATCCAGGGGCACGGGTTTTGTCCAGTGGATAAAATCCTCGGACTCCATAACGCGGATGCCACGGATGCTGGGCTCGTTTAAGGGGCTTGCAGGATCGTCGGGAGAGGGGTGGAACTCCCGGAAATAGACGTAGTATTTTCCCGTGTGGCGGTTCCAGTGGAGGGTGTTCTGGGTATCGTAGTCGTAGCCGCAGGATACCACGCTGAACTTTTCAAAATGTATGCCGTCTGACGAGACCAGGCTCACAAGATCCGGCCAGCTCTCTTCGGTGTAACCCTGGGGAATATTTGCATATCCCGCCATGTTTTTCACCATCATAAGAGCCTTGTATTTCTGCTCCGGGGGACAGGCGGGGTTGGGATCCTTCATAACGGTTATATTGTCGCATATGTCCGTCATGATAATGTTGTTGTGCTTGCTTCCCCGGAACTCGCACATTCCAAGATCCGGCTTTTCCCAGTGGATACCGTCCCGGCTTTCGGCGTAGCACACGTTGATACCCTCGGTATATTCCGGGTCGAAGAAGGACCAGGTCTCGTAATAAAGGCGGTAAAAACCGTCGTCGCGGATGATCGTGAAAAAGTCCGTTGCGTTGCCCTCCCAGGGCTGGTCGAACTCAATAACGACCCCCGCTTTTTCAGGCTTGTTTACGGAAAGAGTTGCAGTTGAAAAACGCGTGTCTATCAGATGATCGTCCCAAAAGGGGACAAGGCCTTTTTCGTGAAGAACCATTTATCCCATCCTCCTGAATTTCAAGAAATAATCTGCACGTCCATTATATCATTTTTCATTCACCCTTGTAAACACTTTTCTTTTGTGATAAAATTGAAACGTGATCACAGACGAAGGGAGAGAAGCCCATTGAAACTTCGAAGCATGACCTCGCTGTATCTTCTCTCGGGAGACAGGCTCATACTGCTCCGCCGCAACAGCGGGATCGCAAAGGATCTTTACGTTGCCGCCGCCGGAGGGCACTTTGAGGAAAGCGAGCTTTGCTCCCCCGAGGTCTGCGTTCTGCGGGAAGCAAAGGAAGAGCTGGGGCTGGAAAAAGAGGATATCGCCGGCCTTGCTCTGCGGTATATCGCTCTGAAATACGCCAACGGCGAGATCCGCCAGAACTATTATTTCTTTGGACGGATATCCCCGGAAAAAGCGGCAGGGCTTACCTCAAACGAGGGCGAGCTTGTTGCCCTGTCTCCGGAAAAGGCGCCCGACCTTCCCGCTCCCTTCTGTCCGCCCTTTGTGCTTCGCCACTGGCTTGAGACCGGCAGATACGACACCCGGCTTTACGGGGGCGCGGCCACCGCAGACGGGCTTGAATTTTCCCCCATGGACTAAGGAGGAAGCAGGATATGTTCCGTGACCTTGCAAGAAAAAAACAGCGCCTCTCCCCGGAGGAGTGCGTTGAGATACTCAAAACCCAGACCCGGGGAGTGCTCTCTGTCAACGGGGAGGACGGATATCCCTACGGAATGCCCATGAACCACTTTTACAACGAGGCCGACGGCTGTGTCTATTTCCACACCGGAAGACACGGCCACCGAACGGACGCGCTGAAAAAAGACGGACGGGTCTCCCTTTGCGTTTACGACCAGGGCTACCGAAAAGAGGGAGAGTGGGCGTATAACGTGAAAAGCGTTATCGTTTTCGGCAAAATAGAGATCATTGACGATATCGACGCCGTCCGCGCCATATGCGAGCCCCTTTGCCGCAAATTCACCGACGACGAAGAGTACATCAAAAAAGAGCTGGCCGAGTCCGCAAAAAACACGCTTCTGCTGAAACTCACCCCCGAGCATATCTGCGGAAAGCTGGTAAACGAGGCGTAAAAAGCTTATGACACAAAAAGAAAACTATATCAGAACAGTCCGGTTTGAAAAGCCCGACTACATCCCCATGAGCTTTTGCATAAGCGGCGCATATTACGACTGCGTCGACCAGAATGCGCTCTTTGAGGCTATGGAAAATCACCCCCTGCTCTTCCCGGGCTTTACCAGACCTCCCCTCCCCTTTACCCCGGACTATCCCCCCATCGCAAGAAAAGACAAGCCCTTCACCGACGATTTCGGCTGTGTGTGGGAAACTGCGGTAAACGGTCTTACGGGAACGGTCAAGGGACACCCCCTTGAAAACTGGGATGCATTTAAGACCTGGACTCCTCCTGACCCGGGGATCTGCACGGGTATAGGCCCAATAGACTGGGAAGAGGTCAAAAAGTGGGCAAATTCGCCCTCCGACTGGTTCAAAATGGGCGGACTTCGCCACGGGCACACTTTTTTACAGCTCAGCGATCTCCGGGGCTATGAAAATCTGCTTTTCGACATGGCAGACGAAGAGCCCCTGCTTTATGATCTCATCGAAAAGGTGGAGGCCTTTAACCTGGGCATAGTTAAAAACTACGTTGAATGCGGCGTGGACGGAATGGGCTATGCCGAAGACCTTGGAATGCAGTTTGGCCCCATGCTCTCCCCCGGGCATTTCAGAAAATACATTAAACCCTCCTACAAACGGCTCATGCAGCCCGCCCGGGACAAAGACCTTGTCATCCATATGCACTCCGACGGGGATATACGCCTGTTGCTCGACGATATCATCGAAGGCGGCGTGGACATTATCAACCTGCAGGATCTCGTCAACGGGGTGGACTGGATAAAAGAAAACCTGAAGGGCAGAGTCTGTATCGAGCTGGACGTCGACCGCCAGAACGTCACCTGCTTTGGCACCCCCAGGGATATCGACAGGCTTATAAAGACCGAGATCGAAACTCTCGGCTCCCCCGAGGGCGGGCTTATGATGATATATGGGCTCTACCCCGGAACTCCCCTTGAAAACGCCATTGCTCTCATGGACGCAATGGAAAAATACGCAGGATACTACAGGTGAAAAAGCTATGTCACAGCTTCTTTTTCTCGGCACAGGCGCCGCAGACTGGAATATCGAAGACCGTGGAGCCGGTTTTTTCCGTAGAAACTCCTCATGTCTGGTAAACGGCGAGCTGATGGCAGATTGCGGCGACCACGTTTTCGACTATGCTCAAAGCCACAGCTGCCCCGGGCTTTTCGACGGGGTTAAAGCCGTGCTCATCTCCCATACCCACGGAGACCATTTTTCTCCCGACTCTGTCCGCCGCATTGCCGCCTCCCACCCCATCACCGTTGGCGGCTGTGAGGCAGTTATCAGGGCCGTAGGCCCCCACGAAAACATCACCTTCGTCCCTTTTTCCCCCTTTAAGGAAGCGCTCATCGGCGCTTACCGGGTCATGCCCGTGCTTGCAAACCACCACACGGTCATCTCCGGGGACGATGCGGCTTTCCACTACGTTATCACCTGCCCGGACGGGAAAAAGCTCTTCTACGGGCTGGACGGAGCGTGGTTTTTGCGCCCCAGCTGGGAAGAGATGAAAAAGCACCGGTTCGACGCCATGATTTTTGACTGCACCGTGGGAGACAGTGACGACTGGCGGATATTTGAGCACAACACCGTCCCCATGCTCCGCATGATGATCCCCGAGATAAAGCGCACGGGCATGGCAACGGACGAAACAAAACTTATCGCATCCCACCTTGCCCGGACTCTGCACGTTAACCACGAGCACACCTTGCCATCCTTGCGCCCCTTGGCATGACGGTTGCCTTTGACGGCGCCGGATTTGAGTTTTAACACAGAAAATTACAAGAAAGGCGATGAACAAAATGCCCCTCAGATCCCCCTACGACCACGTAAGCTCCATTGCAAAAAAGACCTATCCCGCCTTCCGCTACGACGGTCAGGCTGACTTTGCCACCTGGCAAAACGTCGCCCGGGACACTCTTGCAGACCTTTTGTGCTTCGACGCATTCGAGCCCTGCGAGGATAATTTCACCGTTGAATTCCAAACCGAGCACGAGAATTTCACCGAGATACGCTTTCTTTTCAACAGCGAAGAGGATTTTGTCGTTCCCTGCCACATTCTTCTCCCCAAAAA
The DNA here is from genome assembly GCA_015067715.1 of Oscillospiraceae bacterium. GTDB lineage: Bacteria > Bacillota > Clostridia > Oscillospirales > QAMX01 > SIG499. The sequence goes on from SVLY01000022.1 coordinate 14,463, forward strand.
GGTCAAAGCGCCCTTTGTTCCCGTGATCTGCATTCAGGGTCACTCCACGGGTATGCACATCTCTCTGGGCCGCGCCAAATATCCCGGGGACGAGAGCACCATCTCCGGAGGCGACCGGGATTTTGCCATCCGCGCCGTTCGCGAGGGCTGTGCCGCAATAACCATCGAACAGCGCTATATGGGCGAGCAGGGCGGAACGGAACGCGGCACCGGATGCTACAGCGCCGCCCTTATCACCTCCCTCTACGGACGCACCGCCATCGGCGAGAGAGTGTGGGACGTGATGCGCCTTATCGACGTTCTGGAAAAGCATTTCGACTGTCTGGACATGGAGCATCTGGTGTGCCTTGGCAACTCCGGCGGCGGAACCACGACCTTCTACTCCGCCTGTATGGACGAGCGCATCTACTGCGCCGTGCCCTCCTGCGCGGTGTGCACCTATAAGGACTCCATCGCCGGAATGCACCACTGCTGCTGCAACTACGTTCCCCGCATCGGAGAATATTTCGACATGGGCGACCTTGCAGGGCTTATCGCCCCCCGTCACCTCGTTATCGTAAACGGCAAGACCGACCCCATCTTCCCCCAGAACGGCGTGGACGAGACCATGGAGATCGCCCGTGAGGTCTTTGCCGCCGCCAATGCTCCGGAAAACCTCACCAACGTCACAGGAGACGGCGGTCACAGGTTCTACGCCGACCTGGCCTGGCCGGTCATCCACAAATACCTGGGAAAATAAGGAGAAAAAAATGCTTACATTTCTTCATGGGTATTACCCCGGACTTTGGAAGCCCCAGGTAAAGCAGGGGCTTGTGAACCCCGGGGACGGCATTCGCTTTTGCCAGAGCAGGCTTATCTCCGAAGCGCTGAAGTTCAACCGCCTTGCCGCCCGGGAGGGCGAGCTTTTCCGCATTGTCTCAGAGCTGAACGCCCCCTTTTACATCGACAGGCTCCAGGGCGGATGCTATATCGACGATTACGTTTACGACCCCGGGCTTTTGGGGGCATACCGGGAGCTTTTGGGGGACAAATTCTGGGGCTTTCAGATGCACGAGTGGCTCTCAAACTACCGAAGCGACCTGCGCAAGCTGGAGTCCGAGCCCGTTCCCGGCTGGACAAAGGAAGAGATCGAGGCCAATATCTACCAAAAATTCCCCTTCCCCTGCCTTTTCCTCGAGAGCATGACCGCCGGGGAGATGGCCGAATTCGGTCACCCCTCCACCGCAAAAGAGCTTTACGACAATATGACCGAGATCTATCTCAGGCGCACCCGGGACTACGGCGAGCTCGTCCCCTGCGACAGCGCGTTTTTGACCTATCCCTTTGAGTTTGAAGCCGGAGCAAAGCGCATTATGCCCGAGGTTGGCGCTCAGACACCGGACGCCAGAGTTCAGGTCTGTTTTGCCCGGGGCGAAGCCCTTGCCCGGGGCAAGAGCTTCGGCGTTTATTACGAGCCCTGGGGCGGAAGACCCTTTTCGACCTGCTGTTACAACAGGGACGAAAAGAACGAATGGGGCATCGGCGAAAGCTCGGACTTCCCCTTCTCCTCCGCAGGGCCAAACGGCGGAAGCTCCCGCTCACTGCAAAAGCGCATCTTCCTCTACGCCCTCTTTTCCAACGCGGAGTTCCTCAGCGAGGAGTGGGGTCTTTGCAACCTGTTCAACGATTGGAACGAATGCGAGCTATCCCCCTATGGGCTGGTGAAGAAGGAGTTTTTGTCCCTTGTGCGGAAATACTCCGACGTGGGACCAAAGCTTGCCCCCATTGCCGCCGTGCTCCCCTCAGAGCTCAGAGTTCTGGAGGACATTCACTCCCCCTCCACCCACCTCTCCTATCCCCACGGGGGTCTGGAGCAGATCAAAGATGGCGTGTGCCGCATCTTCTCCGCCCCCACGGAAATGGTGGGCGACGAGACCGGCACCCTTATCAACAGCCTCATACCCGATGCGGTCGACCTGCTAACCAATATCCCCTCCGCCCTTTCAAAGTACGATCACCTTATCGACCTGGAGGGTAAGGGCAAGGTCGACCCGGAGGGCAAAAAGCTCTGCGGCATAGAGGATATTCCGGAGCTGCTGAAAAAGCTTCTGCCCTGCTACGTCCACGGCGGACTGCACTGGATGGTCAACCGCCGCCTCGGGGGAGGCTATTACCTCACGGCCTTCAACCACAGCGGCGTCACCCGAAGCGTTGCCGAGGGCGAAAGCATTATCCCCGGCTCGGAAGTTTCCGCCAAAGTCACCTTCGCCTCCTCCGATGCCTCTCCCCGTGTCTTAGAGGGCGGCGGCAGGCTGACCACCGAAAACGGCAGCTATACCCTCACCGTCCCCGGCGGCGACTGGTGTCTTATTGCATTCTGAAAAGAAAAAAGAGAAGCTCTGTTTATGCGCTGAGCTTCTCTTTTTTGTATACTGCACCGCTTGACTAACACAACATCCCGGTTACTTGTGCAAGGTAAATTTCAGGATGCTGATAGCCTACTCTATGAGCGACACACGTATCATATGTGTCACAGTTCCATTTGTATCAATTTCTGTTATTTGGTATAACTGAAAAATGCGGCACCTGCAAAGTTGCAAACAGAAAGTATCCAATGTTAATTATACACATATCTCAATACAGGAATTACATATGGAAAGTTCAGCTATTGCGCTTCTGTTTTGAAAGTGTTATAATTATGATGTAATAAGCAGTCATGGTGCGCACCGAATTGCAGATTATGGAGGATTTGAAATGCACATTAACGGTATCGACGAGAAGGACAATGAGATCGTCAATTTGCTGTTGTCGAATGCCCGTATGTCATACTCCGATATCGGAGAAAAGATATCTCTTTCCCGTACTGCGGTAAAGAACAGAATTGCCGCCCTTGAAAAACGAGGTATTATAGGCGGATACCGTGCAATTATCAATCCTCAGGAATCACCGGAGATGATGACTTTCATAGTCAACATCGAAACAAAACCGGAGTGTTTTGAAGATGCCAAACAAGCTTTTTCGGAAGCTGCTGAAACGACCGTGCTGGTTCAGACCACAGGAAACTGCCATCTTGTTGCGATCTGTGTTTCCAGGGATATTAAGACCATGCGTGATTTCGTAAATCGAATATACAGGTCTGTAAACGGCATTCTTTCGATCAATGCAAACTCGGTACTCGACGTTGTGAAAGGAAGCATCATCCCCGAATACTGAATTCGAGGTGTGCAATGAACGTTAACGAAATCGCAAGGACTCTTATGGAGTCTTCGAAGAAACACGGCTTAGTAAATACTCTTTATCGGTCTTACGGTAATAGCATCAGAGTGGGTATGAGGTATTCCGAAGAGGTCAGGAATGAAGGTATTGATGAATTGATGCTGTCAGTCAGAAGTTATAATGCCCTTCGCCGCGCGGGGATAGTTACTGTTGGCACGTTAATTGAGATTATCAATGACCACGGCCTTAGCGGTATAAGAAATCTAGGCATAAAGAGCTGCAATGAAATCAAGACAAAAATCCTTGCATACGGGTTTGAGAAGCTTTCCGAAAATGAAAAGCTTGAATTCTTTTGTCATGTGGCAGAGAATAATACTAAGCCACGGATAGAGCGCCCGGAAAGGCCGTGACTATTTCGTTTGTCGGAATTGAGTTCGGGTGTATTATTTGATTTCTGATATTAGGTGAAACGTAGGAAGGGGCAAGTTATGGAAAGTTTAATCCAAAGAATTGAGATCCTGGAGAAAAAAGTCCAAAAGATGGAATCATATTTTCACCATCAAACATCAGGAGAAAAATGTAATTTAACCAACAACAAACATTTGATCCATCAAGATAGTCTGTCAGGAGCAAAGAAAGTTATTTCTCCTATAAGCTATACTCCTGCCGATCCAAAAGATTTTTCCTATGAAACAGAATCCGGTGAACTGTTTTCAGAACGGTTCACAGGTGATAGACGCCTTAAGTCAAAATGTAAGGAACTTGCCGCTTTTGCAGGGAAAGGACTGAGGATAACTGCATACAATGGGTTTGATGTTGAGAGTATTGTAATTCCTGAAAGCATAGACGGTGTTCCGGTTATTTCAATTGGTCAAAGAGCGTTCATGAACATGGAAATCAGCTCGGTCGTTATACCAAGAACAGTAAAAGCCATACTGCCAAAGGCCTTTTATAACTGTAAGAATCTGAGTAATATTGATTTACCTGATGGATTGGAATATATCGGGGAACAGTGTTTTCGGGAGTCCGGACTTAAAGAAATAATTATTCCCGACACTGTAAAGGTAATTAGCAAACACTGTTTTAGTGACTGCAAACCTCTGACATCAGTTACGTTTGGAAAAAACGTTCAAAAAATCGAGTCAGTGGCATTCTCCTTCTGCAGACTGTTAAATCAAATAATCTTGCCGGAATCTTTGGTTGAACTGCAAGATTTATGCTTTTTGTGCACGTCTGTTCAGGTTATCATTGTTCCGAAAAACACAAAACTGGTTTCAAACAAGATTTTTGGCTCAAGTGACTACAACAATAAGGTTGATATAGTCTTTTGCGGTATGGATACCGAAATTTCGGGGGGCCCTTTCTATAATGTTGGTACAGTCTACTGCCTTCCGGGAAGTGCAGCTCAAAAATATTCTCGGGAATACAGAATTCCTCTTAAACCTTTGTGGGAATATTCTCCTGATACCTGAAAAGAAAACAGATCTTTATATAATGCCAGAGGTGACAGAATGTACATAGTTATGTATTATATACCGCAGTTCGACGGTAACCCTGATTATAAGATTAAGTTTTTCGAAGATTTACCTTCGGCCAAACAATTTGTTACCCATTTGGAAAAAGACACCTGCTTCGATGTCCATGGATTATACCAGGCGACGAAACTGCCGATTGATGGTGTATTATGAGGAAAACCGGATATACTGTAAAATCCTTTTTAAGCGATTATATTCATTACAATAATAGCGGAAACAGAACCGGATACAGCGTACAGGAACTTGGTGGAATGTACATTCACTATGACAGCAATTCTGTTCGCAGGGGCTTCAGCAAGCCCATGCCACTGGGAGGCTATTTTCATTTCAATGAAGATGGTGCCAAAATGGGCTACAGCACCCCAGTCCACGGAGGCGGCTATTTTCACTACACTGTTGAAGGGGTTAAAACCGGTTTCAGCACAAAGACTCCCGGCGGCGGATTCTTTCACTATGATGATTAGTTGTTTATTTCCACATCTCTATGAGTTAAGCTTCGGGAATATTCGAGAGATATTGTAACGATTACAGGAGGGCAAATGAAAGAATACAAATCGAAAAAGCAAGGCTTTGGAGAATGTTCTTTTAGTATTATATTCCCCAAAGTGAGTATAGTTGGTTCGGATATATACATTGATTATACTGTTAGTTACAACGGAAAGACCGGCTCATCGAAATACATTGTGAAAGAATGTACCATTATAGATAGGATCGGAAATAGTGTTGTTGTGAAAGAACCAGAAGGTCAGCACAATTTTTTCAAATTCTCCAAACCTCATATCGTCGTTGATGGAAAAAATCTACTCAGAAACTCTCTTACCATAATCTTTAATATTCTTACACAGAATGGAGAATCTGTGGACATAACATATTACCATGAAATCAATAAGCCCATTATTCTGAAATCGGTTGCTATTGCTGATATGAGCGAATCAGATAAGGATTATTTTCTTGCAGTATTAACATCAAAAATTCCACCTGAACCTATTCCGCCCATACCACCCATTCCACCCATACCACCACGATCCAGGTTCGATAAGTATATAAAGGCGCTCTCGTATGAAGTATCATTTCTAAAAAACAGCGGAGGAAAAACATATAAAATCACCGATGGGTACTTACTAACACCAAATTCAAATGAATATTGCTATTCATTTGAATTGGAATCAGAATTGTACCTATCGGATGATGCCCCGGTTTCTGTAACTTACGGACTTGAAAAAACTAACGGAACAGTAATAGTATGTGACGGTTTTCAAATTATTGTTTCATTGGATAGAAATATTGGGGATGAGGTAACGTCTGCCCAGATTAACGTTGAACCTTGGAAGCTCCTTGAAAGTCTATGTAACAGAATTAGGTTTATTTCCAAAAACGATCACATTGCATGGAAGTTATTCAACATAGGGCCTTCCCTTGCTGCAAAAACTTCTGACGTTAACACTGTTTTACGGGGACAGGATGCCGCCATAAATCACGCGCTGAACGATGACATTACCGTAATATGGGGTCCTCCCGGGACGGGAAAGACCTATACAATGGCACAATTGACAGAAAGATTTGTCTCCGCAGGAAAAACTGTTCTCATTGTGTCTCACAGTAATATTTCTGTGGATAATGTTGTCAAGCAGATATCGGATCAGTTTGCAAATAATAACTTAGTATCTACCTTACTTCAGGGCAAAGTATTGCGATACGGGTATGTTCGTGACGAGGAATTGAGCCAGAATACTAACTGTGTTGCTTTTAACTATGTATTATGTAAATACCCAGCGATAAGAAAACAATATTTTGATTATTTAGAGGAAAGCAAAAGGCTGAAAACTGAGCTGCAGTTTCGTCCTGACAAAGAAAAAGCATCCAGACGAAAAATACTCGAGGAACTATTAAAGGAAATCCGGGCTAAACTCAGAGATGAAACACAAAAATCCACTGCGAAAGCACAGGTTGTAGCTACAACTGTATCAAAATTATACATTGATAAGCTTTTTGAGGGAAGAAAATATGATGTGGTGATGTTTGATGAAGTCAGTATGGCATACGTACCTCAGTTACTTTGTGCAGCATCGTTTGCCAGAGAAAAGTTTATTTGTGTCGGAGACTTTCGACAACTTTCCCCTATTGTACAATCAGATTTGGCTAAGGATGTCCTTCAGCCAGATATCTTCTCCTTTTTGAACATTTGTCAATATGGGGAAATATACAATCATCCTTGGTTAGTTATGTTGGATGAACAACGGCGAATGCATCCGCATATATCCAGTTTTTCTAGTCATCGAGTGTATAAGGGGCTACTGAAAAACCATCCTAGCGTATACACAAAGTGGGACACAATCGTGTCCCGTGAACCTTTGCCGGATACCGCAATGGCACTAATAGATACTTATGGAACATTTTGTGCGGCGAGTAAAAATGCTGACAATTCGCGCTTCAACATTTTAAGCGCAATTTTAGCTTTTGCAATCGCTTTGAACGCTGAATCAGCTCAAACCGGATTAACTATTAAGAATGAGGAAAAGGTTGGAATAATAACTCCTTATTCTGCACAGACAAGACTCGTCAGGGCACTCATCCAAGATTACAGACAAAAAGGCTCAACAGCATTATCCTGTGCAACTGTTCATCAATTCCAAGGTTCGGAACGTAATGTTATTGTTTTTGACGCTGTTGAAAGCTATCCTTTTGTAAAACCAGGGTGGTTGGTGTCAAAAGATGATAATAATTCAGTTTTACGACTCATAAACGTTGCTTTGACCCGAGCAAGATGTAAGTTTATTACGTTGGCAAACTCCCGTTTTTGGAGTAACAAGTTCCGCGAAACCCAAAACACATACTTCAAGCTCCTGGAGCATATTAAGACTAATAATACTGTAGTCGACATAAAAGAAAAGCGTATTTTTGATTACATCAAGTCTTTGGATTACGGACAAAATATAACCCCCTATTATTCGGCTGAAGAAGCATTGCCCTCGTTGCTTTCAGATATTAAGTTATCAAAAAAGAATATCATAATTACTTCTCCAACCGGTAAACTGAACCCCCAATATGAATCAATCATTTATAAAGCAATCAGTGAGCGACTTCATTTGGGCGTCGTTGTTATAGGAAAAACCAAAGAATCTGCCAGACTAAATGAAGTCTGGAAAGATCTCCTATTTGATTCCAAAGATGCCGCATTCCCGCTTATAGTTATTGATAAATCAACCATATGGTATGGTTTCCCGTTGTCGGATTTGTATTTTGAAGATAAGGATACTAAATACCTTGCTCTTCAGAGTCCCATTTTCAGAATCACGGGCAAGCATACATATGAAATAATTCATTCTCTTTGTGATTTGAGTTATCACATTGATGCTAACGGAAGACACATAAAACTCATGCCCAAAATCGGTTCTAAAGGATTAGACTCATTTATCAGAAAAACCGTGCCATGCCAAAAATGCGGTTCACCAATGAGCCTACATCAAGGTCGCAGTGGAAAATTTACATTGAGGTGTACTAAGTGCGGGGAATATAGTCTGCTTTCTGTACCAACTGTGAATAATTATCTGAATAAGAAGAACGGCAGATGTCCAATCTGTGGCAAAGAAATGTACGCTGGAGTTAGTCAGTATGGAATCTACGTAAAGTGCAATAACGGACACTTCACAAAAATTTCAGACTTATAAGTAGATGAGATCTTTTATCTATACGTAACCCTATATAGAGTAATGATGTATTTGAATCATCAGCAATAGCACAAACCCCCGGAAAAGCAAAATGCTTTTCCGGGGGTTTTCTGTATTAATCCAGATAGATGGGGTTTGTCCAGGCAAGGCGGCCGGAGCTGTCGACGACGGTGGCGCGGACGTAGGCGTAGGGGCCGCACCAGCTTGCAAGGTCGAACTCGGCGCGGGTGAGACCCTCGCCAATACGGACGACGGTGGGATGGGCGTCGGACTGCAGACGAATGCGCGCGGCGGCGGAGCATTCCACGATGACCTTTCCGTCCTCAACCCGGAAATCGTAGATCTCGGGGCCGCAGGAGGAATAGAATCGCCCCTCCTCCAGGGCCTTTAAAATGGCGTTCACGTCGTTTTCCGCCCGAACCATGACCCAGCCCCGGCAATGGCTGTCTATGCTGTGGCCGTCGTCGGTGGCAACGCCGTAAATGCGGATGCCCTGACCCAAAAGCTCATCCCAATAGGCCGCGTCGGCATCCATGTCGCAATGGAGGGCACAGCCGGAGTTCCATATCTCCATGGCAAAATTGCCCTTCAGCTTTTCAAAATACCTTGCCGGGGTGGAGCTCCACTGGGGGTGGCAATAGACCGTCAGATTCTTTTTGGCGTGGATCTCGTCCAGATAGGGCTGGTAGGCCTCCTGGTCGGGGGCGTTGGCGGTCTCGGGACGCTCGTCCTGGGAAAAGCCGTTGCCGTCCTCCTTTTTAGGGCCGATGCAGACGGTGTGGAAACAGCGGAAGCCGATGTCACAGGGCATACGGCCGTTGTCGAACTCCATGCCCGGGATCACGGTCACGCCGGTCTCCGGGGCGAAATTTTGGAAATTATAGATCTTGTGGTCGGTAAGTGCGAGAAAATCGTAGCCGTTTTGGGCGTGGTAGCGAATGGTCTCTTCCGGGGAAAGTGCGCCGTCGGAACGGGTGGTATGGCAATGGAGCCCGCCCTTCAGCATTTTCCCGTTGCCTTCAAAGGCCTGTTGACGAAGGATCATTTATCTGACCTCACTTCCGAAAAAAGTTTTCTTTTCTGCATTATACCACCCCCGACCCTTCAATGCAAGAAAAAACTCAGTCCGGAGAGCTGATTATTTCCGTGGGGCTCTTTCTCATTATCTGCAGTGCGGGCACGAAGACCGTTGCCACGGCCAGCACCACCGTGCCAAGACAGGCAAGCCCAAGTGCAGGGCCAAGGGCGGGATAGCGCCAGTTTTCCTCCATAAGGGGAAGCAGAACCCTGCAGGCAACAAGTCCCACCCCACAGGCACCAAGGCCGATGGCGGCAGACTCGGCGGTGAGCATGAGGATTATCTGTCCCTTGGTCATACCGATGCTCCGCAGAAGTCCAAGGCTGTGGCTTCGGCTGTGTATGCGCACGGAAGCTGTGTTCACAAGCCCCAGCGTTCCCAAAGACACGAGGCATACCACAACCATGCCCACGATGCCGGTGATAAGCTGTTTGTTCTGTTGCTCTGCACGGTTGACCTCGGTGAGGGTCTTTGTGTGGACGGAGGGATAGTTTTCCTCAATCCAGGACAAAACGGCCTTCTCCCCGTCCTCTATCTCCACGTCTGCGGGAAAATAGACGCTTGAGTTCCGTATGGTGTGGGGCGCGCCAATGGCGTTGAGAGTGCCCGCTCCGACGTAGAGCCCAAAGACCTGCCCCGGCATTCCGTAGGCAGAGAGCCCTTCCTTCACGGTTGCGCCCACGGTAACCTCACGGCGGACAAGGTGGGCCTGCCCGTTAAGGTCAATATCCACCCAGGTAAGGGCAAGCTTATCCCCGGCCGTCCAGCTTGTGTTCTGAAACACCGTGCCGTCCATATATTCCGAGTCGGTCCCGCTTCCCAGGATCCGGAAGCTCTGACCGTAGGGATAGTTTGAATAGTCCGCTTCGTAATTGGGAACGGTGAGCACAACCTCGTCTCCCCGGCTTATGGCGTCCACGTCTATCCTGCCGGAAATAACGTTTGCACTCAGACGGGAGAGAAGCTCGTCGCTGACGGAGAAGATATAGGTCTCAAGAAGATATTCGTCCTTCTCAAAGCCCCGGGAGACCTGGTCGGAGAGATAGGGATATTTTCCCGAGGGCAGGCCGACAATATCCTCTGCGCCATCCATGTTTCCCTCGGGTACGGGAAGCTTTTCGCTCTCGTAGATGAAAAACCCGTTGAGATAATCGTCGAAATCCCCGGCCTTCACGGCAACGGCAAACCGGGGCTCGATATAGCTCCATGTGCAGGCGGTCTCAAGCTCGGAGACCAGGCGTTCGGGGAGCTCCCGGGGCAGGGAGAGGTGACGGGTGAGGGCGCGGTAGTTCACGTAAAAGGGCGCTCTGTGCATTTCAAGCTCTTCGCCCTCGTAGGAGATGCCGGTGCTCTCCGGAGATATCTTCACGTCCGGCACGGCGTAGCCCGTGTCCGAGACCATCCCGGTGATCAGCACGGCGCTTCCGCAGAGCAGTATCACAAGAGAAAACGAAAGCGCCGTGATAAGGGTCCTGCCGCCGGAGAGCATCAGGTTCACTCCCGTGAGCCCAAGGGTGCCGAGAGGACGTCCGATGCCCTTTTTCCGTCTTTTGTGTCCCAGGGCGGGTCTTGCGGCTACGATGGGCGGCTGTTTTCCGGCGCGGAAGGCCGGGATAAGCGTGGAGAGCACCACGCACAGCGAGCATATCGCCACGGCAAGGGGAATCGGCCAGGCCGCAAAGTGCCAGATCACCTCAGCCCCGTAAAACAGGCCGAATATCCTCACCGCAAAAAACGAAATGCCGACTCCCAGCGCCGTGCCGGCAGGAAGACCCAGCCCCAGAAGAATAAGTCCTTCGGCACAGATAACGGACATGGCCTGTTTTTTCGTCGCGCCGATACAGCGCAAAAGTGACATCTGTCTTTGGCGCTTGTCAACGGACATGAGAAAGCCGTTCAGCATGACCGTTGCGGTGCAAACCGCAATGATCCCGCCCACAAGGCCGATGGTGCCAAGGGTGATGCCCACCTCTTCGGAGAAGAAAAATCCCCCCGTGGCGTAGCCTCCGGGATAGGCGTCGGTGTTCAGATGCTCCCCTGCCGCAGGGGGCAGACAGGGGCCCAGAGTCCAGAAGTCCTCCGTATCCGAGTCAAGCAGATAGACCGTGTCAATGGGCGTTCCCCCGGAAAAGACCAGGACAGAGGGAAAAAGGACTTTTTCGCTGCCGGGATCTATGGCGTTGTGCTTGACTGCGGAATAGTTTTCCGCAATTCCGCAGACGGTGAGAGCCAGCGTTTCTCCGTTTGAGAGCTCAAGCTCAACCCTGTCCCCAGGGGCGATGGATTCCAGACCAAGCTGACTTGCCATGCACGCCTCAAAAACCGCCTCTCCCGGCGCCTGCGGCATATTTCCGGAGATAAGGCGAAGGTTCAAAAGGGAGACCGCGGTGCCGTCCGCCCGGCCTGTCAGGTGGAGCTTGCCGTCCACGCCGGCAAAGGCGGCGTAGGTTTCCACCCGGCCCATATCCGTCCAGACGGAATGAAGCTCCCCAAGGTTTTCCATGTCCGTCTCCACGCCCCATACGGCGGCCTTATAGGAGCCGTAGGTGTTTTTGCGGGCAAGCTCGGCGGTGTGGATGGCGCCGGAGCCCACCAGGCACATACACACCAGAAAAGCCGCCGAGAGCACCACCGTGCCAAGGAGCAGAGCGGAGCTTCTGACCTGTTTTTTCAGAAAGCCCCATCCAAGGGCAAAGGCCGTTTTCATTTTTCTCCCTCCCTTTCGGCGGTGTCCTGAACAATGGCGCCGTCCTCAAGGGTGATTATTCTGTCCGCACCCTCGGCAATGGTGCGGTCGTGGGTGACCATGATAAGAGTCTGGTCGAAAAGCCTGCGGGATGCGTGGAGAAGCTCAAGCACCTCTGCGCCGCTCTTTCCGTCCAGATTGCCCGTGGGCTCGTCGGCAAGGATTATGGCAGGCTTTGTGATAAGTGCGCGGGCTATGGCGACCCTTTGCTGCTGTCCGCCGGAAAGCTCCAAAGCGTAGTGGGAAAGGCGGTTTTCCAGGCCGAGAAGCTCTGTGACCTCTTTGAAATAGGCCTCGTCCACAGGCCGGCGGTCAAGGCTCAGGGGCAGAAGAATGTTCTGCCGGGCGGTGAGCTCGGGCATGAGGTTGTAGCTTTGGAACACGAAGCCTATCCTCCGGCGGCGAAACACAGTGCGCGCCTTGTCGCTTCCGCTGTGAAGGCTGTGACCCTCTATAAAAACGTCCCCCTCCGTGGGGCGGTCAAGTCCCCCAAGCAGGTGCATCAGCGTGGATTTTCCGGAGCCCGAGCGCCCCACAACGGCGGTAAAGCTTCCCCGTTCAAAGCGGATATCACAGGGCAAAAGCGCCCTTACTGCGTTTTCTCCCGAGCCGTAGGTCTTTGAAAGACCCCGGGTCTCAACGATTGGCATCATGGTTTTTTATTCCTCCTTGCAAAACCGATCTTACAGGAAAAATGATACCCCCATTTTCCTCTCGGGTCAACTTAAGATGCCGTAATGTAAGGCTCGGCGCAGTCGTTTTTGGGAAGGGAGAGCACGAGAGCAACCCCTTTTTCGGTATTTTCGGCTCTGACGTCCCCCTTGTGGAGCCGGGCGACCGCCCGGGCAAGGGGCAGTCCGAGTCCAAAGCCCCGGCCGTCCGGCTCGGCGCGGTAAAACCGCTCGAACATATGGGAAAGCACCTCGGGGGAAAGGCTTCCGGGGTTTATTATGCGGAATATCACCGTGCGCTCCGCTGTCTGGGCAGATATCTCTACCTCTCCGGAGGAATATCGCAAAGCGTTTGAGAGCAGATTCACAAGCACCTGGGTAAGCCATTTTTCGTCGCCCCGGAGCCACAGGTCGTCCGGTATGGCGATCTTGACGATCCGTCCGCCGCCCCACTCTCCAAGGGCGATCTGACAGGCGTTTTCTCCAAGCTCCCGGGCAGAGAGCCGGGCGTACCGCAGGGCTATGCCGTTTTCCACCCGGGAAAGCTCCAAAAGCGCCCGGACGAGCCCCTCTATCCGCCCGGCAAGCTCCGTTGCGGAGGCGAGCTTTTGGAGTCTGGCCGGGTCGCTCTCACCACGGGAGAGGAGCTCAAGGTAGGAAACTATCCCCGCAAGGGGAGTTTTTATCTGGTGGGAGATGCCGTCCGTAAATTTCCGCAGGGTCTGTTTTTCGGTCTCAAGGCGGTGAGCCTCCCTTTGGCTTCGCAGGACCGCCAGCTCAAGCTGGCTGGCAAGTAGCCCGTAAGGCCCCTCACGGCACACCTGGGAGAGCATCGTTCCCTCTCCCCGAACCACGGACTCAAGGTCGGCGCTGAGTCTTCGCACCCGCCTTTTGGTTATCACAGAGTGAATCAGTATTCCCGCCCCGATCCCAAGGGCGAAAAATACCGCGCACAGTACCTTCGTCACAGCCTGTCCACCTCCAGCACGTAGCCCTCGCCCCGCACCGTCCGCAAAGCGGCGGCGGCAGGCCCCAGCTTTGAGCGCAGGCGGCTCACGTGGACACAAAGGGCGTTTTCGTCCACGTAGGGGCTGTCCAGCGCCCACAGAGCGTGAACGAGGCTCTCCCTGTCCACAGGCTCTCCCGGGGTTCCGGCGAGCTCCCAGAGTATTACAAATTCAGAAGGGGTGAGATTTACATCTGTCCCGGAAAGGCGGCAGGTCTTTTCCTCAAGGTCAAGGGTCATATTTCCCACCTCTTTCCTTCGCGAGCTGTCCGAGCTGCGGCGCAAAAGCGCGGCCATACGGGACAGGAGCACCCGGAAGCTGAAGGGCTTTTCAACGTAGTCGTCCGCCCCGGCCTCAAAGCCGAAGACCACGTCCTCTTCAGAGGCACAGCAGGTGAGCAGTATCACCGGGAGCTTTGGATAGCTTTTGCGTATCCGGCGGCAAAGGTCGAACCCGGAGCCGTCGGGCAAAAGCACGTCCAGCACCGCAAGATCCGGAAAATGCGCCCGAAGCTCCCTCTCCGCCCCGGCAGCGTTTTCTGAGACCGAAACGCTGTAGCCCTCTGCCCGCAAAAGCTCGGATATATTGTTTCTGAGGTGAACGTCGTCCTCACAGAGCAAAACGTGTGGCATTTCTTTTTTCCTCCCACGGGGTAATATCCTGCCTATATTATACCACATTCCGCCACGTAAAAAGAACCGGAACGAAGCTTAAGTTTCCGTAAGCTTCGCTCCGTACGGGGATATTCACAGCAAAAAACACATCCCGGAAAACGGTCCTGTCGGGATGTGTTTGTTTTTTTCACTTTGCGAGCTTAAGCTCTGCTTTGTGGAATCTCCGGGCGAGAAGGGCAACGACGACGCAGGCGATAGCGTGGCCGGCCATGAGCAGGGGGACGGAGGTGAATTCGTGACCCAAAACCACCAGCGAGCTCTCGCCCATGAGACCAACGAAGCCCGTGCCCAGCATCATGGCCACGAAGTTTGCAAGGTTTGCGGCCATCTGGTAGAATGAGACGAAATTGTCCCTGTCCTCACGGGGCATATAGAGCAGGTGAAGGTTTGCGGCTGTCACGTTCTGACCCACGCCGATAAAGTGCTGCAGGATCCGCAGCGCCGGGAAGAGCCAGATGCTGTTCTTATAGTTTATGAACAGGAACATGATATATGTGACCGTGAGCATGAGGGAAGACAGTGAAAACACGGGCACCCAGCCCTTGCGTCGGATGAGCTTCTGCCAGAAGCCGGAAAAGGCAATGAAAAACACGGCGTAAAGGGCGTTTATGCCGTATATCATGGTGTAGGTCACCTGAGTGTCGCTGAGGATATAGGCGTTCTGAACGGAGCTTGAGAGGTTCATGTAAACGCAATAGCCGCAGTAAAGGCCGATGGCGCCCAGGAACATTTTGTTTTTGAGGGGCTTACGGATAACGTCGGCAAGGCGCTGTTTTTTCTCGCTTCGGGGATAGGGATATTCCTTGGGCAGGGCGAGGGCAAGGCAGTCGATAAGGGCAAAGACGAATGCGATAACGCGCACGAGGATGAGCACAGTGTGCTCCTGGGGCTTGCCCACGAAATAGTCCGCGCCGATGCTGACCAGAACGATCATAATTCCGCCCACGAGGGCAGACAAAAACTGGCTCTGGGTAAAATAGCCCGACCGCACCCTTTCCGGCAGAAAGTTGAAATGCCACACCGAATACCCCGGCGCGAAGAGAGAGCTTATAACGTTGGCCAGGAACATGATAAGGGCAAAGCACGCCACCTTTGCGCTTTCGCCCTTGACCACCATGGGCAATACCGTCACTCCCGCAATTGAGAGGGTGTAGTAGATCACCCTTGTTGCAAGCAGTACCCACCGACGGCGGCGGAACTTAGCCAGAACCATGGGAGAGAGCAGGGTGAAAAGTCCGGCGATATAGGGGATGAAGATTATAATGCCGATATTGGTGAGGTTAATGCCGTATTCCAGCAGAAAAGCGCTGTAAAAAGCGCCGCCGGCCAGGTTGCCTGAAATATTGGTGACGATCCCGGAGATGACCATACAAAGTCTTCCCCTTGCCTCGGGGCTTCCGTCGAAAAACAGTTCCCGGTACTGATCAACAATGGGCACGCGGAAAGAACGCCTTCTGCTCATAAATCAAAACTCCCGCTGAATTTATGTCTTCATTATATCGTGAGACGGGGCATATGTCAATACGAAATACTGCCCAAAACAAAGATATCATCTGCCCGGGGGTATTTGCGTATCATCCCGGTTGCCCCTTCCGGCAATACCGTTTCACACATTCATCGCAGCAAAAAGCCCCCCTTGCCTAAAGGGGGGGTAGGGGGGGATTCCGTAAGCCTTCCCCGGCAACACCGTGCCAAAGGCAACGTTTTCCGGACGCCCCGGGAGGGGCGTCCCTACGGGCAAACAGATAAACCGCACACCGTAGGGCGGGGGCTTGCTCCCGCCGAAACGTTTGGGGATTCCCTACAGGCACAAAGGTTGACCAAGAGCCGTAGGGGTGAACTGAGTTCGCCTGTTTTGCGTATGCCTGTAAAGATAGGAGTACCCAAGGCTCCCTCTCCGAGGGAGCTGGATCGGCCAAAGGCCGAGACTGAGGGAGTGAATGCACCGGCGTATCATCCCGCTTGCCCTTCCCGGCAACACCGTGCCAAAGGCCGCCCTCCGTGCCCCCTCCGCCCCTGCGGGGCACCTCCCCCGAGAGGGGGAGGCTTATATTTGGGTCGATTGTTAAATCGACCCTACCGCATCTCTTCACTCTTCTCTCTTCTCTGTTCACTATTCACTCTTCTCTAACCCCCATGCCCCGTCCCCTGCGGACACAGAAAAGCTCTCTCCAAAAACACAGTGGAGAGAGCTTTTATCTCTTAATTTATTCCTCTTCGTCCCAGGAGTGCCAGACGTTTTGAACGTCGTCGTTGTCATCCAGCATATCCAGCAGGCGGTTCATATTTTTGATCTGATCCTCGTTGGTAAGGGGGGTGAGGTTCTGGGGGATCATTTTTACTTCGGCTTCAACAAATTCGTAGCCCTGGCCTTCGAGAGCTTCACGGACAGAGCCGAGGTCGTCGGGAGCGGTGAGGATCTCAAAGATCTCGTCGTCGGCGGTGATATCCTCGGCGCCGGCGTCGAGGGCGGCCATGGTGATCTCGTCCTCGTCCTGACCGGCGTTTTCGATAAGCAGAACGCCCTTGCGGTCAAACTGCCAGGAAACGCTGTTGGACTGGCCCAGGTTGCCGCCGTTCTTGTCGAAATAGTGGCGCATATCGCCCGCGGTGCGGTTGCGGTTGTCGGTCAGGGTCTCAACGATAACGGCAACACCGCCGGGGCCGTAGCCTTCGTAGGTGATGTTTTCAAAGTTTGCGCTGTCGCCCTGGCCGGCGTACTTGGTGATCATGCGGTTGATGTTGTCGTTGGGAACGTTAAGGGTCTTGGCCTTGGCGATGATGTCGCGAAGGCGGGAGTTGGACACGGGATCCGGACCTCCGTCCTTAACGGCGATGGCGATCTCACGGCCGATCTTGGTAAAGATCTGGGCGCGCTTGGCGTCGCCGGCTTCTTTCTTGTGCTTTATGTTGTTCCATTTGGAGTGACCGGACATTTATATTACCCCTTTTGAAAAATAAGTATCGTTTTTGCGGCAGCTTTTCCGCATTCCGATGTATTATATCACAGATTGCGCCCTTTTACAAGTACCAATCGGGGGTAAAAGGGGGATTTGAGCCGATTTTTTAGCCGGGATGGGCAAATTTATTTGACAGCCAGCGCTCTTGCCCGCTCAAGCAGAGCCTCGCTCCGGTTTTCAAGCCGTTCTTCAATGACCTCGGCAAGCAGGGTGTTCAGAATATTTCCAAGCTCCCGCCCCCGGGGAATTCCGGCAGCGATAAGCGCCCTTCCGTCCACGGCCAGCCCCGCCAGAGAACAGCACTCGCCCCGGGCGATAACCTGCTCTGCCAGAGCTTCAACAGCGTCAATCTTTTCGGTCTGCCCGGGGAGCTTCGGCTTTGCGGCCAGATCCGCCCTGGCAGAGGCCACGAGTCTGCGGAAGTTCTCCTCGCCGTAAAGATTAAGCGCCTTTTTAACGGAGATTTTGTCCGGAGGCATTTTGACCACGGTCTCGTGGGCGGCAACGACGGTCTTAACGGTCTTTCTGGTGGCATTGTCCGACCTGAGCCTGTCCAGGGCATCCGCGGCGATCTTCGCGCTGGCCTCGGGATGTCCCCGGTAGTGACCGACACCGTTTTCTATCACCTGACAGGAGGGCTTTCCAAGGTCGTGGAAGAACATGGAAAGCCGCATCACCGGTTCCCGCTCCACGGCCTCAAGGGCGGCGACGGTGTGCTCCCAAACGTCCCTGTCGTGCCAGGGGGTGAGCTGGTCAAAGCCCACGCAGGGCAGCACCTCCGGCACGAAAACGGCGATAACATCCGGATATTCCCGAAGTATTCTGCCTGCTCCCGCTCCGCAGAGAAGCTTTGTAAATTCCGAGAAGATACGCTCGGCGGAGATGTTTTTCAGAAGCTCACGGTTGCGGTGGACGCTTTCGGCGGTGTCCGGGTGGACGGTGAAATCCAGCACCGAGGCAAAGCGAAGCGCCCGGAGGATCCGCAGCCCGTCCTCACCAAACCGCCTGTCCGGGTCGCCGACACAGCGTATCACCCGGGCGGCAAGATCCTCTCTGCCGCCGAAAAGGTCGCAAAGTCCCCTTTCCGGGCTGTAGGCCATGGCGTTGACCGTGAAATCCCGTCGGGAGAGGTCAAGGGAGAGGTCGCTTGTAAACTCCACTGAGCTGGGACGGCGGTTGTCCCGGTATTCTCCGTCTATGCGGAAGGTGGTTATCTCGATCTGCTCCCCGTCGATGACCACGGTGACGGTGCCGTGCTTAAGACCCGTCTCGATAAGGCGGTAGTCCCTGAAAAGGGAGAGCATTTCTCCCGGTGAGGCGGAGGTGGTAACGTCCCAGTCGTGGGGGATCTTGCCCATAAGACTGTCGCGCACACAGCCTCCCACCAGCCAGCCCTCGTAGCCGCCCTTTTCAAGCACGCCGATGGCCCGGGTAAGCGTGGCGGGAATGTGATCCACGGTATCTCTCTCCTTTCAGAAATATGTTTCAAAGTTCAGGTGGGCTGTCCCGGGATGAAGGGGACAGCCCACCGTCCGTTCAGAAAAATTGCTGCTTAAAGCTCGATGACCTTGCCGGTGAACAGGGATTCGTTGCAGGCAAGGGTGAGTGCAAGGGACTTGCAGGCGTCGCGGTAGGGGGACTTGACCTTGCTCTGGTCGCCGGAAAGCAGAGCGTCGATATAGGCGCGGTTGATGGCGCCCTCGTGACTCTCGACGCGGAGGAAGTTCTTGGTATACTCCGCGGTCTTGAAGGTGACGTTGTTGCGAAGCTGGTAGTCAACCTCGGAATCGGTGCAGTGGATGCGGATGCCGTTCTTGTAGCCGGGGTGACCCTCGGTGTAGCAGCCGGTGAAGATATTTGCGATAACGCCGTTTTTGAAGGTGATAACGGCAGAGGAAGCGTCGTGGAGGTCGTAGCCCTCACGGGTGACAAGACCCCGTCTGGCGGCGCAGTAAACTCTTTCGGGCTCGCCGAAGAGGTAGCGGACCATGTCGAAATGGTGGATGTTCTGCTCAACTATCTGACCGCCGGATGTGGCGTAGGTGGGCCACCAGTAAACACCGGGGATCCCGCCGATCCAGGCGCCGTCCACAAGGGCTACGGTGCGGGTGGCGATGAACTCACGGGTCATGCGGATAATGTCCAGATATCTGTCCTGGAAGCCGACACAGGTGATAAGACCCTTTGCCTCGGCGGCGTCGCGGATCTTTTCGGCCATTTCCATGTCAAGAGCCAGGGGCTTTTCCACAAAAAAGTGGACTCCGCGCTCGATGGCGGCCATTTCGATCGCGCCGTGCTGATCCGGGGGAACGCAGATGTAAAGGGCGTCGGGCTTGCAATCGTCCAGCATTTCCTCTACGCCTCCGTAGTAGACCTTGCCGGTGCCCATAAAGGCCTGTTTTTCTTCTGCGCGCTCGGGACGGATATCGTAAAAGCCCACAAGCTCCGTCTCTTCAAACTCTTTAAGGTGGGGAAGGTGGGCCATGCATCTGCCGCCGCAACCACAAAGTGCGATTTTAAGCTTTGACATAGTTTTTTACCTGCCTCTCGCAAATATAAGTTTACAAAGTTTTTTATCCTCCGGAAAAGTCTGCCGATCGGCCGGGAGAAAACATTTCCCCCGGCCAAACCGCCCCTTCCGCCGGATGCAAGAATATAATAACACATTTTCCCTCCAAAGGGAAGCCCTATTTCAAGTTATTTTTTGCCCATTTGTTTATTGACAAACGGCGCAGATAATTGTATTATATAGTAAGAATACATTAGATACTCATTTTTTGGAGGTTTGATTTACCATGGCTGAAAAGACCGCCAACTTTGGCTTTATCGGCATCAGCGGACGCGGCTCCGGCATGCTGAGAGAATTTCTGAGCGCCCCCGGCGTTAAGGTTACCGCCGTATGCGATAAATACGAGGACCGCGCCCGTCACGGCGCCGAGATCGTCAAGGAAGTCACCGGCGAAGACGTTCCCTGGTTCACCGACTATAAAGAGCTTCTTGCCATAGAAGATATCAAGGGCGTTCTTATCTGCACCACCTGGATCACCCACGCCCGCATCGCCATCGACGCCATGCGCGCCGGAAAGCACGCCGCATTTGAAGTCGGCGGCGCCGCAAGCATTGAGGAGTGCTGGCAGATGGTCCGCACCTCCGAGGAAACCGGCAAGATCTGCATGATGATCGAAAACTGCTGCTATGACAGAAACGAAATGGCCATCTTCAACATGATCAAGAAGGGCCTCTTCGGCGAGCTCGTCCACATGGAAGGCGGCTACCGTCACGACCTGAGAGACGAGATCAACCTGGGCAAAGAAAACCGCCACGGCCGTCTTGCCAACTTCACCTGCCGCAACGGTGAGCTCTACCCCACCCACCAGCTGGGTCCCATCGCAAAGGCTCTGTCCATCAACCGCGGCAACCGCTTTATCAGCCTTACCTCCATGGCCTCCAAGAGCGTCGGCCTTCACGACTGGCTGGTCAAAAACCGCACCCCCGACTATTACAACTACAACACCCGCTTTAACTGCGGCGACGTTGTCACCACCATGATCAAGTGCGCCAACGGCGAGACCGTCACCCTCACCCACGACTGTAGTCTCGTCCGCCCCTACAGCCGCAACTACGTTGTCCAGGGCACCAACGCCATCTACAACGAGGGTCACCACCCCCACCCCGACGTTATCGCCTTTGACGGCGGCGAGCACGGCTGGAAGGATTTCGCCCCCGTCCGTGAGGAGCACGAGCATCCCCTCTGGAAGAAATACGTCACCGACGGCGTTCACGCCGGACACGGCGGCATGGACTTCCTCGTCCTCTGCGCCTACGCCGAGGCCGCTGTAAACGACCTGCCCGCCCCCATCGACGTTTACGACACCGCCACCTGGATGGCCGTCACCTGCCTCTCCGAGCAGTCCATCGCTCTGGGCAGTGCCGCCGTCGCCTTCCCCGACTTTACCAGCGGCGCATGGATCGACCGCGAGCCCTACCGCCGCGGAATGTACTGCCTTGAAGAGGTCTGCGAGGACTGCTTCCCCAAGGCCGAAGAAAAAGCCGAATAACAAAATCACCCCACCGGGAGGAAAAACAGAATGAAACTGGGAGCACAGCTTTACACCATCCGCGAAAAATGCAAGGATACCGAAAGCCTGAACGAGTCCCTTGGCAAGATAGCCGCCATCGGCTACAAATACATTCAGCTTTCCGGCTTTCCCTATGACCCCGCCGCCGTCCGCGCCAGAGCAGACGAGCTGGGTCTGTCCATAATCCTCACCCACAGCCCTGCAGACCGCATCGTCAACGACACGGACAAGCTCATTGAAGAGCATATTCTCATGGGCTGCCCCAATATCGGCATCGGCGGCTTCTGGGGAGACCATACCCCCGAGGGCGCAAGAAAGTTCCTTGCGGACTTCCGCCCCGCCATGGAAAAGATGGCCGCAAAGGGTCTTAAGTTCCAGTACCACAACCACGCCTTTGAGTTCGAGCGCTTCGACGGCGTCACCCTTTTCGACATTCTCAAAAACGAGAGCGATCCCGAGCTTATGGGCTTCACCCTTGACACCTACTGGGTGCAGTACGGCGGCGTTTGCGTAACCGAGCTCATCAAGAGCCTCAAGGGCCGCATTAACGTCTTCCACTTCAAGGACATGATCATGGTCCCCGAAGGCCAGCACTACGCCCCCGTTGGCGAGGGCAACCTCTCCTGGAACACCATCGTCCCCGCCTTTGAAGAGATCGGCGCAGAGTACGGCTTCGTCGAGCAGGACGATTCCTACGGCCGCGACGTTTTCGACTGCATGAAGTCAAGCCACGACTTCCTGAGATCCAACTTCAAGCTGGACTAAAAACGCTTCACACTCAAAAGTCTGCCCGTTTGATTGGCGGATGGTCGTAAAACAGTTAATTACGGCACTCGAAATAATGTCGAGTGCCGTTTAATTTTTGAAAGCAAAATGAACCTTTCGATTCTGGCTCCCGTCTATATAAGTGAAACCGGTTTTAAT
>SVLY01000023.1 GCA_015067715.1 Oscillospiraceae bacterium
GCAACATTGTGCCAAAGGCAACGTTTGCGGGCGTTCACAGAACGCCCCTACGGCCTGTAAAGATAGGATAGTGCTAAAAATAAAAGCACGTACCCAAGGCTCCCTCTCCGAGGGAGCTGGATCGGCCGAAGGCCGAGACTGAGGGAGTGAATGCACCGGCGTATCATCCCATATGCCTTTTCCGGCGACATTGTGCCAAAGGCGACGTTTGCGGGAGGCTGATAGCCTCCCCTACGGGCGCAAAGACAACCCCTGCGCCGTAGGGGCAGATATCATCTGCCCGCCGAGGGAACCCACGTATCATCCCGTTTGCCTCTTCCGGCGACATTGTGCCAAAGGCGACCTTTTCCGGACGCCCCGGGAGGGGCGTCCCTACGGGCAAACAGATAAACCGCACACCGTAGGGCGGGGGCTTGCTCCCGCCGAAACGTTTGGGGATTCCCTACAGGCAGAAAGGTTGACCAAGAGCCGTAGGGGCGAACTGCGTTCGCCTGTTTTGCCGTGTCATCCCGGTATTAAAATATGGGGCGATTTTCAAATCGCCCCTACCTCTTCTCTTCACTTTTCTCTGTGCTCTGTTCACTGTTCTCTAAATTCCAACGCAAGGGACGGTCGGCATTTCATACGTTCGCCGCAGCAAAAGCCCCCCTTGCCTAAAGGGGGGGTAGGGGGGGATTCCGTAAATCTTCCTTATGCGCCCCCCTTGCCGGGTGAGGGGTAGGGGGGGATTCCGTCAATGCATATCTATACCCTTAACCGGAGCTCAAGCTCTCCGAGAGCCCGTCAACGTGAACGAAGAGCCATGCCAAAAGCCTTCGCAAAAACTCCGCGGTGGGACGGTAGCTGTCCGGAAGAGACCCGTATTCGTCGGGACGGTAATTGCACATTGTGCGCCAGAAAAACAAAACGTAGGGCATGGCCTTGATATCGCAATCGTTCAGCGGAAAATGGCCTGTAAACCGACGGATATACTTTTTAAGCCCTTCCGGGTCTATCTCTCCCCCGGCACAGGCAGGGCTTGCAAAGACGAAAGAGGTTGCAACGTCAAGACAAACCGGCAAGCGGCAGGCAGACGACCAGTCCACAACGGTAATATCCCCGTCTTTCACAATTGCCTGTCCAATGTGGAAATCCCCGTGAGAAGCGGCGTAGGTCAGCTTTCCGGTGTCGATTTCAAAGCCGGATATTTTCTCAAGCCAGCAGATCTGTTCTTCCCAATAGGGAACGGATACCGCATCCCCCTTCCGCTTTGCCCTTTCAAGCTCCGAAATCCATCTGTCTCTTTTCTCCCGGGCATGGGCCGGATCAAAAAAATCCGAACCGAATCTCACCGGAAGTCCGGGGAAGTCTTTAAGGGCCGAAACGGTCCGCCCCAGATAATCGGCAGAGCGCTCCAAAAACCACTCCGGCGCAGAGTTGACAGACAAGGTAATACCTTCGATCAACTGCTGAAGGGTAAAACGCACTCCGGAGACCTCGGTGGTATACGTTCCCCAACGGTTTTTGCAAAGGCTTGCCACCCGGAGACCCTTTCGTGAAAGGTGCTCGGTAATTCTGCCCTCTGTCTCGCAGTCTTTCGCGTATGAGGGTAGCGTTTTCAAGATAAACCGCCCCTCCCGGGCTGTTACTCGGTATATCTCCGTTCCGAAATGCCGGTCAAGGAGCTCGACCGAACTCACCTTTATCCCGTAATTATCTTCAGCAAGTTTTGCAATCATATACTTCTCCCGTGACGGCTCAATCCGCCGATATAATGTAATCCTCAAGCTTTTCCGGATAATACCCCGACATAATATCTTCCGTGAGCCTGCGTACCGCCAATTCCTCAAAGGCGTTCAGCTCCCCTGCCCGAAGGTATGACCCGTCAATAGCTTTAACTGAGCCATCCTTAAGAACCGCCGAAGCCGCTTTTTCTGTCACAACGGGGTGAATGACGTGGTGAAGAAACTCGTGGAGCACCGAATCTGCGCTGAACTCTCCGGAGCTGTAAACAAAGCTGTCTCCGATCAGATGGTAATCCGCAGAACAGGCACACTTTATGGGGCTAAGGTATATCCCGATCTTTTTAACGGGGGAAGCGTATTTTTCCATGCAGGTATAAATGCGGTGTTCAAGATCAGAAAGCTCCGTGCCACGCTCTGCAAGGCGTAGCGAGACCTCTTTTTCTTCCCATTCAAGATATCTTGAAAAGCCCGGGCTTTCCATCACCGCCGAAAGCGCCGCCGGAAAACCCCTTATCCAGCTCCAGAGAGAGTCGTTCCGCTCATCATCGGAGATATTCCCGGCGGTCATTATCTGCCGGGAAAACGCCTCAAAGCCGTCAAATCCCAACCTGTCCGGACGGAGGTAAAACACCGCAGTTTCGCATATCGCCGCTCTTGGCCACCAGGGGTAGACCTCACAGGTGTTCTGTTTTGCCGCCGCAAAAAAATCCGGGACTTTTTCAACGCCCGCGTAGTTTTCGACGGGCGCGGTCTTCTCTCTGCTTCGCCCGACGGAGTAAAAACCGTATCCGCTTTGAAGCAGGGCATAGTATATTGCGGATATTTCCGGAATTCGGGCTGTTGTGATTATTTTTTTCCGTTCCATTTTGGCCTCCCCCGGTCACGTCCCCCTCCGCCCCTGCGGGGCACCTCCCCCGAGAGGGGGAGGTTTATATATGGGCCGATTCGTGAATCGACCCTACCGCAATTATTCATTATTCATCAGCGAAGCGGCTTCATTATTCAATATTCATTCGTTACAACGTATCATCCCGTTTGCCTCTCCCGGCAATACCGTTTCACACATTCATCGCAGCAATAAGCCCCCCCTTGCCGGGTGAGGGGTAGGGGGGGATTCCGTAAGCCTTCCCCGGCAACACCGTGCTAAAGACCGCCTCCGTGCCCCCTCCGCCCCTGCGGGGCACCTCCCCCGAAAGGGGGAGGTTTATATACGGGGCGATTCGTGAATCGCCCCTACCTCTTCTCTTCACTCTTCTCTGTGCTCTGTTCACTGTTCTCTGAATTCCAACACAAGGGGGCGCTATTCTTCAAAAAAATCGTCTATACGGCACCCCAGAATTCTTGCAAGATCCGGCAAAAAGGTTATGTCGGGGTAGCATACTCCCCGCTCCCATTTGCACACTGCCTGGGGGGACACGCCCAGAAGTCTGCCGAACTCTCCCTGAGTGAGAGCACGGGAGCGGCGGTATTCTTTTATTCTGTCTGATATGGAGATCCTGTTTATATTTATTATTTCGTTCATTCTTCCACCGTTTGTCTTCTTCCAATGCTTAAACACACAAAAAAGGCGCATCCATATCGGATGCGCCGAAAATTCCCGTTATTCCGGAAAAATGAACTGCTAAAAGGCTAAAACGCCGTGAAATTCCGGGGTGATCAACAGTGCATCGGATATAATAATGCTTTTTACTTCATTATTAATTTTCGTCACGTTGTTCACCCCCTTTTCTTAAAATTTCTGTTACCCCGAAAGTATACCACGGGAAAATGCTCTTGTCAACAGAAAAAAGCCGTTTTTAATTTAACCGTTGGTTAAATTCCCTTTTTACTCATTGCGGCCTCAAGGCGTGAGCGGAGGTTTTCGTTATTTTTCGCAAGGTCTATGCCGGGCTTAATGCGGCGGCAGTTTTCGGGGATATCGCGTCCCTTTTCCCCGGACTTCAGAGCATTGATAAGCCCGATGAGCTCGTCGGGAGAGGAATGGTCCACGGCGTAGCCCACGCCCCAGGCCTCCGTAAGCTCGGCAAGGTAAGTCCCCCGGGCGACGATGAGGGGCATTTCGCACCACACCGCCTCGTAGAGCTTGTTGGGCAGAGCCACACGGACGTTGTGCATATCGGCGTTGTAGACCGAATACATCACGTCGCACCGGCCATAGAGCTGGGCGGCGCGGGAGGAAAAGTCGAACCTGCCCACCCATTCGATATTTGGGTCTCCGGCGCAGAGGGGCTCGATGACTCTGGGCTCGTCCTCGTAACCGGCGATGAGAAGCTTAACGCCGCACTGTTTTCCGGCGGCAATAAGATTTTCCATCTGTTTTTTGTACCGCACCGCGCCGATATAGCCAACGGTGAAATCTCCGCCGGATTTGGGAACGTAGCTTTCAAAGGCAGAGAGGTCGGGAACGTTGGGCATATAGAGCATTTTTTCTCTGGGCACGAAGCCGGAAAAATAGACCTCGTAGTATTTCTCAGAGGTGAGCACCAGAAGGTCGTAGGCCTTTTCAAGGCGCTTGTCCTCGTGGCGCAGGTATTTTTGAACTGCGGCGCGGAGGGGGTTTTTCTGTTTGTCCACCAAAAGCCTGTGAAGATCCGCAACCTCGTAGACGATCACCGCAGAGGGGTTGTGCTTTTTGCGGTAGGCGTTGGCGATCTTCAGCATATCAAGCCCCTGAACGTGGACGATATCCGGTCGGAGTCCGGCAAGCAGCTTTAAGCTCCGGGCAAAAAACCTTCTGTATGGGATGAAGCGCCTCACGGGGTCGCCTCCGGCGGGAATGCTGATAACGTGCGGGGTGTAGCCTTCGCCCTCCGGGGCGGCGAGCATACTGTTGCCCCTGTCCCAGCAGATAAGGTGGAGCTCGCCCATGGTCTTTTCAAGCTCTATTCTCTTGTAAATTCTGGGGTTTGGCATAAAGCCGATAAGTATTGCTATCTTCCGCTCCACGAATAACACATCCTCGGTAAAAAGCTGTTTTTCCGGCTATATTATATCAAAGTTCCTTTCCCGTTTCAAGAGAAAAAGGCTGTAACCTTTTGCCCCCATCTGCCCACAAACCGGATGAGATCAAAAAAACACCCCCATAAGGAGAAAAAACTTCCATGAAAATAACCGGAAGCGGCAGCGCCCTGCCCGCTCAGAGAATAACAAACGACATGCTGGGAGAATTTCTGGACACAAGCGACCAGTGGATAACCTCCCACACCGGCATAAAAGAGCGCCGGGTGATCAAAAACGAAAGACTTTCCGACCTTGCCTCCCGGGCCTGCAGACTTGCCCTTGAGGATGCGAAGGTAAAGGCAGAGGATATTGACCTTGTTATCTGCTCCAACGTCATCTCCGACTGCGTAACCCCCGGACTCTCCTGTTTTATTGCCGGAGCAATAGGCTACAGGGGACTTTGCCTTGATATCAACGGAGCCTGCACCGGTTTTATTCAGGCTCTTGACCTTGCCCACAGCTATTTTTCCGCAGGAAAAGCCCGGCGCATTCTGGTCTGCGCCGCGGAAAAGCCCACCCACCTTGCGGACTGGACGGACAGAGCCACCTGCGTGCTCTTCGGTGACGGAGCAGGTGCCGTGGTTCTGGAAAAGGGCCGGACAGAAGCCTGTCCGGCCTCGGTATTCGGCACCGAGTTCAACGACGAATTCCTCATCATGCCCTCAAAGCGTAGTACCTGTCCCTTCACGGACGATCCCTACTCCGAGGGATTTATGTATATGAACGGCCAGGAGGTCTACCGTTTTGCCGTTAACGCCTGCGTTTCCGACATAACAGCTGCAGCGGAAAAGGCAGGAATTGCCCTTGGGGATATCGACTTATTCCTGCTCCACCAGGCAAACAGCCGCATAATGACGGCGGCCAGAACAAGGCTGAAGCTCCCCGTTGAAAAATTCCCGGAGAACGTCTCTTACCTTGGGAACACCTCTTCGGCCTGCATCCCCCTGCTTATCGACTCTCTCCGCCGGGAAAACAAGCTCTTCCCCGGCCAGACCCTCGCCCTCTCCGCCTTCGGCGCCGGGCTGACCCACGGAGCAATGATACTGAAGATCGAATAAGCCAAAAGACGGTACGCGTCCCAAAACGCATACCGTCTTTTTTTCACAGTTGATCTGTCAAAGCCTTCAGAGCTTCAATTATTTCGCAGTATTCAATGCCGGCCGCATAGGAAAACTGTCTGCGGTATTTTTCCCACATGGCCTTCAGCTCCGGGCTTTTTTCGACCTCCGCAAGAATTGCGGAAACGTCTCTGATCTGCACGGCCGTTCCCCGGTGGTCTGCAGTTGCCCACAACGCCGTCAAAAACACCGCCTTACTGTACTTTTGGGTGGTTGCCAGTATATAGGCATCATAGAAATCTCTGGGTCTTGTATTGAATACGCCCCGTCGCAGTATCGTTTCAACCTTTTCCGCCAGAACCGTTTCAATGTTGTATGCCCAAAGGTCATAGGTTTTTTCATCGTCGAATATTTCGGTAAAGCTGTACTTAACGGCATGAGGGGTTATGACGTCTCCTGTAGACACGTCTATACTGAGGGGGGTTACTATGGTATCGAATTTCGCATTCAGCATAACGCGGTACCCACCGTAGATATCGTCCTGGCGAATCGGTAAGACCGACACTATCTCAAAGAAGACCCCGTCGTCAAAGGGGATCGAACAGATGCCCTCCAGCGCAAGGCGAATAGCTTCCGGCGTAAGGGGAAGATTTTTCAAAGTCGTGTCCATATCCATCGTCGCCCGGTTGTCCAGCCCGACTATCGCGGCAACAAGCATTCCGCCCTTGATGACAAATTTTTCCCTGTATTCCGAAACGGAAAGACGTACAAGCAGGCGCTCAAACATATAGTTCTGAAGGATCACCTGTGCCGGAATATTTTTCGACCCGGCTATATTTCTGATCTTAGCCTTAAGGCTCATTGCACCGCTCATAAAAGCACCTCCAAATACCCACGAAGAACGTTTGACACGCGAAGCTTCCTGGCATATCCGTTAAGCCTGTTTAAATCCTTTCCGGGACTGTCCGCATAAAGCTTCAACGCCGCAAAAAAAGTCTCCGTTCCTATTCTGTTGCGGCTTCTGACTGCGTCGCAGACCGTGCGTTCAAGGTCGTAAACGAAAATACCGTTTCCCGCCGGACTTTTCATCACGGTTTTTCCAAGGTCAAACAGCTCCGGCTTAATATAATAGACCCTGCACACTTCTTTCAGCCCCTCGGAGGGAACGTATCCGGTCGGAACGGTTATGGAATGTATGAAGGGGATGCGGTCGGAAAGTCCGTGGAGATAGAGAGCGGTTTCGTGGGAAAAGACTATTTTTTCGCTCCGTCTGGCAATGGACAAAAGCTCATCGGCCATATCGTCCGAAAAAATATACTGCCCGTGGGCGATCCGGCAGAGCCTGTTTTCTTTGCATAGCTTTGACAGCATGGCCCGGGAAATCCCCATTTCAGCCGCAGTTTCAGTTTCAATTATTCCTCCGTTGTTCTTCGATATTTCCCGAAGCTCCTCTATGCAGCTCACAAAACCGCCCCCTTGACATTGATAATAATATTATACATAATATTATTATCAATGTCAACTCAAAACTTGCCCGCAGGGCAAATATAACTGCGCAGCAATATAACTCGCCGGGGAGCAAAGCACGCTTTGCTCCCCGGCGAATATAACTTAAATTATTTACTCCCCGTCCGGTCCGCAGAAAAGGTCGCTTTCGATGTAGTCCACACCAAGGGCGACGCATGCGTCCAGAGCTTCTTTGGTGTTGGCGGTCCAGAGGGCGACCTTGAGACCCTTTGCGTGGAACTTTTCCACGATTTCCGGAGTGCAGCAGCCGTAGTACATATCGATATCGAAGCCGTATTCAAGGCATCTGTCCACGTCGGCGTTTATCTCGCCGCTGGTGAGCATTATCTGAAGCTCGGGGAAGGCCTTGTGGGTGCGGATGAGGTTGTCGAACTCGAAGGACTGCAGGGAGCACATCTTAAGGTCATAGACCTCCCGCGCCAGCTCGAAGGCGGCGTTGATCTGTTCGTCGGTGAAAACACCCTTGAATTCGATAAAGCAGACCATGTTTCCGTCGCGGCAGATCTCAAGATAGCGTCTGAAGGTGCATACCCGAAGGTCGGTATCGGTGAACCTGTTCAGCAGGGGCTTTGCGGTGAGCTCGGCATAGGTGGAGGTGGCAACGTCAAGCTCTGTGCCGTCCGCAAATTTTGCGGCATCGTCGTGGTTGACTACCAGAACGCCGTCCGCTGTGACGCGAACGTCGGTCTCGATTCCGCCGGAGCCGTGGGCAACGGCCTTCAGAAAGGCCTCTTCGGTGTTCATCTGATAGCGGCCGCTGTAGCCGCGGTGGGCAATAAAGCAGATCATATGCAATAAACTCTCCGTTTCAAATAATTTTGTAACGGCTATATTATACCACGTTTTTTGCTTTCCGTCTACACGGAACTGCCTTTATTTGCCCTGAAGTCTGTTTATATGTCCCTTATACACAGCAAGGGTTATAAGCACGCCTCCCAGCACCGCAAGTCCCCAGGCGGTGTTGCTGATAAGCTCTTTTTTTATCCGGTTTTTCCTCAGCTTTCCTGCAACCACCTGAAAGCGCAGGTTTTCCGGAGGTGTGACCGTCCGGGGGGAGGTCTTTTTTGACGTGCTGTTTTTATAGCTTTTTTCCATCTCCCGGTACTCTTCCCGGCAGGCCCCGCAGGAGTCGATATGCGCTCTCACCTCGGCCTCGGTCTCCGGGCTAAGCGCCCCGTCCCGGTACAGCACGAAAATATCTCTCACCGCATTACAGCTTATACTCATTTCAACCTCTCCTTAAGCATGTTTTTCGCCCGAAAATAAATGACCTTTGCGGAATTTTCCGTTATGCCCATGGTACTGCCTATCTGGGCAAAGCTGAGCTCCGCATAGACTCTCAGCATGACCACGTCCCGGTATTTGTCCGGAAGCTCCCACAGCAGCTCTCTCACCTTTTCCGTGACCATGCGCCGCATGACCCCGTCCTCCATGGTCTCCTCCGCCTCGCAATAGGTCTCCACCACCTCGGTGATGTCTATACACTCAAGACCTTTTTTTCGGGATTTAAGGTGGGCGTAATAGGTGCGCTTTGCAATGGCGATAAGCCAGGTCAGAACCGAGCTTTCGCCCCGGAATTTGTGAAAGCCCTTCAGAGCCCGGAAAAAGGTCTCCTGGGTGAGCTCTTCGGCAACGGCCGGGTCGGAACAGAGCTTGTAGAGAAAGCTGTAGACCGCCGTTGAGTTTTCGTTGTATATCTGCTCGAATATCTCCGTGGCTCACCCCTCCTCTCTCCGATTTCACGGTCGGGCTCTTACCTGAAAAGAGTATATACATTAACTTCGTTCCTGTAAAGAGCAAAAGGTTACAAAAATAAAAATAAATTTTTTCCCGTAACTTTCCCTTTCTCCGGGGCAACAAACCGGGTAAACAGCCCTCGCAAAAGGGGGCGAAAATTAAGGAGAAAAAACAAAATGGAACTTGAAAAGATCAAAGAGATAATGGCAGAGACCGTAGACTTCGACGTTGAGACCCTCACAGAGGAGACCCGCTTTGACTCCATGGGACTTGACTCCCTGGACGTTGTTGACCTTCTCATGCGCGTTGACGAGACCTTTGGCACCCAGACCCAGCCCGGACCCCACCTTGCCACCGTGGGCGACCTTATCGAAAGCATCAGGGCTCAGCAGAACAATGAGCAGTAACCCCATCTGCCGTCTGACGGGCATCGAAAAGCCCGTCTTCCAGGGGGGCATGGCCTGGATATCCGAGGCAAATCTTGCCGCGGCGGTGTCCAACGCCGGGGGGCTTGGGATAATCTCCGCCGGAAACGCGCCGGAGAGCTGCGTTTCCCAACAGATAGACCTTATCCGCACCCTCACCGACCGCCCCTTTGGGGTGAACCTTATGCTCCAGAGCCCCAGCGCCGAGGCCGTTGCCCATCTTCTCGCAAAAAAGAGGGTGCCCGTTATAACCACGGGAGCGGGAAGTGCAGGGAAATTCATTCCCGAATGGAAAGAAGCCGGGTGCGTGGTCATCCCCGTTGTGGCCAGCGTTGCCATGGCAAAAATGGCGGTCAGATCCGGCGCGGATGCCGTCATTGCCGAGGGCGGCGAGTCCGGCGGACACATCGGCGAGCTCACCACCATGGCCCTCGTTCCCCAGGTGTGCGACGCCGTGGACGTTCCCGTTATTGCCGCCGGAGGCATTGCAGACGGCCGCGGCATGGCCGCCGCCATGTGCCTTGGCGCCCGGGGCGTTCAGATGGGCACGGTCTTCCTCTCCGCCCAGGAGTGCCGCGTCCACGAAAACTATAAGCAGGCAGTGCTCTCTGCCGGGGACATCTCCACGGTGGTCACCGGCCGCCGCTTTCAGGCAAGCTCCTGCCGGTGCATAAAGAACAGCTTCACCCGGGAATTTCTCCGCAGGGAATACTCCCCTGAAGCCACCCCCGAAAAGATCGCCTCTCTGGGTGTTGGGGCGCTTCGCACCGCCGCAGTGGACGGGGACGTGAAAAACGGCTGTGTGCTGGCCGGCCAGATCTCCGGCATGGTAAACTCCCGCCGCACCGCCGCAGAAATTATCGACTCCACGCTTTCCGGGTGCAGAGAGCTTTTGAAAGGAACAGAAATATGTCCGTGATCGCATTTGTATTTTCCGGCCAGGGCGCTCAGCGCCGGGGTATGGGTCTGGACTTTGCCGCCGCCGACCCTGAGATCGCCCGGCTTTTCCACATGGCCGAGACCCTTCGGCCGGGAACTCTTGACAATCTGAAGAGCGAAGACCCCGGGGTTCTCAAAGCCACCGAAAACACCCAGCCCGGTCTCTATCTTGCAGACCTTGCCGCGGCAATTTATCTTCAGAACCTCGGCATCTGCCCCTCCGCCCTTGCAGGCTTCAGCCTTGGGGAGCTCCCCGCCCTTGCCTTTGGGGGAGCGTTTTCCCGGGAAGAGGGCTTCCGCATGGTCTGCCGCAGAGGCGAGCTCATGGGCAGAGAGGCAAAAAAGTCCGACGCCGGCATGGCCGCAGTGCTAAGGCTTGAAAACGGCACCGTCGAGGCGATCTGCCGCGAACACGGCGTCTACCCCGTGAACTACAATTCCCCGGGTCAGCTGGTCGTCTCCGGAGAAAAGGCCGCTCTTGCCGCCGCGACCGAGGCCTTCAAGGCCGCAGGGGGCAGAGTGATGCCCCTGGCTGTGAGCGGAGCCTTCCACTCTCCCTATATGTCAAAGGCCGCAGAGGATTTCGGAAGCTACCTTTCGGACAAAACAAGCGTTACCCCCATCATCCCCGTTTACGCAAACGCAACTGCACGCCCCTACTACGCGCCTCCCCATCTGACCCTTGCCTCTCAGATAGACCACCCCGTGCTCTGGGAACAGACCGTGCGGGAAATGTCCCGCTCCGGGGTCGACACCTTTATTGAGGTGGGCGTTGGTTCCACCCTCGCAAAGCTCATATCAAAGACTCTGCCGGGTGCAGCGGTGTACTCCGTTGAGTCCCCGGAGGGCGCAAAAGCGGTTGCCCGGGAGGTGGCGGGATGAGTCTGAAGGGAAAAGTCGCCGTTGTCACCGGGGGCTCCCGGGGCATCGGCAAGGCCATATGCCTTGAGCTTGCCGCCTGCGGCGCGGATATCGCCTTTTTTGCCCGCAGGCCCGCACCGGAGGTCGAGGCAGAGCTTTCCGCTCTGGGGGTGAGGGCAAAGTGCTACCCTGCGGACGTTGCAGACTACTCTGCCGTAAGTGATACCTTCCGGGAGGTCGTTTCGGATTTTGGCACGGTGGACATTCTGGTCAACAACGCCGGAATAACCTGCGACAAGCTCCTTCTCTCCATGACCCCCGAGGATTTCGACGGGGTCGTAAAAACCAATCTCTACGGGGTCTTTAACACAGTAAAACAGGTGTACCCCATATTTATGAGAAAGCGCAGCGGACGAATCATTAACGTGAGCTCCGTTTCGGGGCTTATCGGCAACCCCGGTCAGGCAAACTACTCTGCCTCAAAGGCCGGAGTTATCGGTCTGACAAAGGCCGTTGCCCGGGAGCTCGGCCCCCGGGGCGTCACCTGCAACGCCATTGCACCGGGCTTTGTGGAAACGGACATGACAGCCGGCCTTCCCGACATCGCCGGGCTGAAGGCCTCCATCCCCGCACGGCGCTTCGGCCGTCCCGAAGAGATCGCCGCCTGTGCGGCCTGGCTTGCCTCAGACGGCGCATCCTACGTCAACGGCGCGGTCATCACCGCAGACGGCGGCATGACCTGCCACTAAACCAGATCCTCCCTTTTTGAAAGGACGCAGAACTATGAACAGAGTTGTAATTACAGGCCTTGGAGCCGTGACCCCCGTCGGAAACGACGTGAACGCATATTGGAGCTCGCTGAAGGCAGGAATTTCCGGCATTGCCCCGGTTACAGACCCCGCCGTTACCGCCACGGGCTGCAACGTTGCCGCTCAGGTGAAAAACTTCGATCCCAAGGCCATCTTCGATAAATCCACCGTCTACCGCACCGACCCCTTCGTGCTCTACTCCATGGTCGCCTCCGACGAGGCCATGGCCGACAGCGGCCTTTCGGGAAAGGTCGACCCCCGCGCCTTCGGCGTTTACATGGGCTCCGGAGTGGGCGGCATACACACCCTCTGCGAAAACGAAAGCGCACTTAACGCAAAGGGTCCCCGTTTTGTAAACGCCCACTTTGTGCCAAAGATGATCATAAACATGGCCGCAGGCCAGCTTGCCATCCGCCACAAGGCCAACGGAAACGTTATCTGCATTTCCACCGCCTGCGCCACGGGAAGCACGGCCATCGGCGAGGCCTACCGCGCCATTGCCCACGGCTATCTCACCGCCGCCATCGCCGGAGGAAGCGAGGCCGCCGTGACCCCCCTCACCGCCGCGGGCTTTATTAACTGCATGGCTCTCACCCGCGCCGAAGACCCGAGCCTTGCCTGTCTGCCCTTCGACAGCCGCAGAGCGGGCTTCGTCCTTGGGGAAGGCGCCGCCGTGCTGATCTTAGAGGAATACTCCCACGCCCTTGCCCGGGGAGCTCATATCTACGCCGAGATAACCGGCTACGGCGCCACCTGCGACGCCTACCACGTCACAAGCCCCTCCCCCACGGGAGAAGAGATCGCCCGGGCGATAAAAGAGGGTCTGGGAGACACGGAATTCGTCCCGGAGACCACCTACGTCAACGCCCACGGCACGGGCACGCCCCTGAACGACGTAACCGAGACAAATGCCATAAAGCTTGCCTTCGGCAATGACGCATACAGGCTCCGGGTGAGCTCCACAAAGTCCATGACCGGACATATGCTGGGCGCCGCCGGTGCCGCAGAGGCCATCGCCGCGGTCAAGGCCCTTGATGAGGGCATCGTTCCTCCCACAATTAACCTGAACTCCCCCGATCCCAGGTGCGATCTGAACTACACCCCCAATTCTGCGGTGTGCGCCCAAATAGACACGGCTGTCTCCACCTCCCTTGGCTTTGGCGGCCACAACGCCTGCCTCGTGTTCAAAAAGGTGAGCAGATGAACAGAGCTCAGCTTGAAAACCTGCTCCCCCACAGGGGAACGATGCTCCTGCCGGACAGCGCAGAGCTCACCCCCGATGGCACCGCCCGGGGAGAAAGGCTTATCCGGGGGGACGAATTCTTTCTGGACGGGCATTTTCCAGACGATCCCATCGTTCCCGGTGTGATACTCTGCGAGCTTTTGGCTCAGACCGCCTGCGTTCTGCTTTCCCACAGGGCGGGAGGCTGTAAGACCCTGCTCACAGGGCTTGACCGGGTCAGATTCAAAAACCCCGTGCGCCCCGGTGATACGGCGGTCACCCAATGCAAAATAGTCGGGCAGATGGGAAATTTCTACACCGCCGAGGGCACCGTAAGCGTTAAGGATACCCTCTGCGCCACAGCCAGATTCTCATTTGCCCTCATCCCTGCAACAAAGGCGGAAAACGTATGAACGGAATTTTTTCTTCTCTTGCAAACGCAATACGGCCAAGGTCCGACGAAAAGCGCACCTGCAATTTCTGCAGGGCGGAGCACTCCGCGTCTGCGCTGGCAAACAATCTCAATATCTGCCCTCAGTGCGGAAAATACCTCTCCCTCTCCCCCCGGGAGCGTATCGGGCTGGTGGCGGACAAACGCTCCTTTGCAGAGATGTCTAAAGGACTGAAAAGCGTGGACTTTCTCCAGTTCCCCGGCTACTCCGACAAGCTCCAGAAGGCTGAAAAGCTCTGCGGAGAGGGAGACGCCGTTGTTATCGGCACGGCAAAAACCGAAGGTCTGCCCTACGTGATCTTCGTTATGGACCAGCGCTTTATAATGGCCAGCATGGGCTCTGTGGTGGGCGAAAAGCTCACCCGCGCCTTTGAATACGCCACAGAGGAGGAGCTTCCCGTCATCGGCTTTGCGGCCTCGGGCGGCGCCAGAATGCAGGAGGGTATACTCAGCCTCATGCAGATGGCAAAGGTCTCCTCCGCGGTGAAAAAGCACTCCGAAGGTGGAAACCTCTTCATCTCCGTGCTCACAAACCCCACCACTGGCGGCGTTACCGCATCCTTTGCAATGCAGGGGGACATTATTCTCGCCGAGCCCGGAGCAACGGTGGGCTTTGCGGGAAGGCGCGTTGTTGAACAGACCACAAAAACCGGCCTTCCCCAGAATTTCCAGAGCGCAGAGTTCGTCTGCGACCACGGGTTTATAGACAGAGTCGTGCCAAGAAAGGAGCTTCGCTCCACTCTGGGCTCACTGCTCCGCACCCACAGCACAAAATTCTACACAGGTGACGCCATATGATGACAGCCTACGAAAAACTCAGGACCGTAAGGTCTGCCAACCGCCCCACGGCATCGGACTATATCGAAAGGCTCTTCACCGACAGAGTTTCCCTCTGCGGCGACCGCCGTTTCGGGGAGGACGGGGCAATTTCCGCCGGAGTGGGCTTTCTGGACGGGATCCCCGTGACCTATATCGCCACGGAAAAGGGAAAGGACCTTCAGACCCGAATGGAAAACAATTTCGGCTGTCCCCGTCCCGAGGGCTACCGGAAGGCTCTGCGCCTTATGAAGGAGGCGGAAAAATTCCGCCGTCCGGTCATCTGCCTCGTGGACACTCTGGGTGCCTATTGCGGCGCCGAGGCCGAGGAGCGGGGTCAGGGACAGGCCATTGCCGAGAACATTTTAGAGCTCACGGGACTCAGAACCCCCACCCTCAGCCTTGTCATCGGCGAGGGCGGCAGCGGAGGTGCTCTTGCCCTTTGCACCACCGACAGGGTCTATATGCTGGAAAACGCCTGCTACTCGGTCATCAGCCCCGAGGGCTGCGCAAGCATTCTCTGGAAGGATTCCGCCCGGGCGGCGGATGCGGCAGAGGCTCTGCACATCACCTCCCGGGATATGTACCGTTTCGGCGTTGCCGAGGGTGTGTTCAAAGAAAATTTCGGCGACCTGGACGCAATGTGCGGCGAGATACGCCGCAGGATGGCTTCCGACCTGAAAAAGCTCCGCGCCCTGTCCACCGGAGAGCTTCTCTCAAACCGCTACGACCGCTTCCGCAAATTCGGCATATACGAAGAAAACGGCGTCCGTCACGGCGCCGTCCTGTAGAAGAAAAAACAACCACCCGAAAAAAGTTTTCTCTCCGTTTTTTCGGGTGGTATCTTTTTATTTTATCTCACGGATATCTCGCAGTTTGTCTCCATAACGCTGTCCCGGAGGATTATCTCGCCGATGCCGTCTGCAACGATACGGCCCGAAAGGGGATTCTTTACGGAGTCCACACTGCCCCGGATGTCGGCATCCACCTCGGAATACTCAAAGGCAAGATCGGTGGCCTCCATGGTGCAGTTGATAAGCTTCAGACCCTTGCAGTAACAAAGGGGCTGGGTGCCCACGATGTGGCAGTCTATGAAGGTGACGTTTTCGGAGTACCAGGCAAGGTACTCGCCCTTTACGGTGCAGTTTTTAACGGTGATGTTTTTTGCGTGCCAGAAGGCGTCCTTGGTGTCAAGAACGGAGTTTTCAACGGTGAGATCCTCGGTGTACTGGAAGGAATATTTTCCCTTGAAGCGAAGCCCGTCAAAATCGCCGCCCTTTGTCTCGAAGAGGAAATACTCCGACGTGATCTCACAGTCCTTTGCGGAAATATCCCGGCAGCGCCAGCCAAACTCAGCGGAGACAGCCCTGACCTTTTCAAAGGATATCCTCTCACACTCTCTGAGGCATTTCACACCGTTGATCTCCGTGGAGACGACCCTGCCGTTTTTTGCGTACCAGATGGGAGCGCGGGTGAGCTCGTCAAGGGAAGAGCCCTGAAGCAAAAATCCGTCCGCATGCCAAAGGGGATAGCGCAGGGAAAAGCGGCAGTTTTTCACCTCAACGTTCCGGGACTCCTTAAGGGCGCTTTCTCCGTCCGCAGGGCCGGCAAAGGTACAGTTTTCAACAAGTGTGTCACGGGCGCCGTAAAGAGCCCGCTCTTCGTCATATGTATTACCGGAAATGACCGTGTTCATTTTATACCTTCCTTATTGTATGGTGCAGAAAAGATTATACCCCAAAACGAAAGTCAAATCAACCTTCTTTAGCCTCGTTAAGCATTTCCGTCATATTCCCCACTCCGGCAACCAAAAACAGACCGGCGGAAAGGGGTCGGTACCCTTCCCGCCGGAAGAAAATGTAAACTTTATTTGTCAGCCCGCACCCGGAATATGTCAACTGCGGTCAAGCTGATGATAGATCTTGATTAGCTCGTGAAGAACCTCAGTATGGAAAAAGTCGCGGTTATAAACGAAGCTGACCTCTCTGAGCATGCTGAGATTTTCGATGGGCAGAACGGTTATCTTGCCCTTTCTCAGCTCGTCCTGACAGGCGCTTTTGGGGAGTATGGAGATGCCCAGCTCCTTGCGGATAAGGTCCTTGATGGTGGCGATATTATCCACCTCAAGGGTCACGTTGAAGTTCCGGATGGACTCGCCCATGCTTGTAAGCGTGGCCTCAAAAAGCTGTCTGGTTGCGCTGGTGGGAAGGCGCAGGATCATCTGTTCGTTCTTAAGCTCCTGGAGCGTGACCATGGATTTTTTGGCAAGGCGGTGGCTGTTGGAGAGCACGCACACCAGATAATCCGTGTCCAGCATAAGGTAGCTGAACTTACGGCCGACGTTTTTCTCCTCCACAACCGCCATATCCAGCTCGTAATTTGCCAGTTTATCATAAAGATTTTTTATGGTATCAGTAACTATGGTTATACTTACGTCCCCGTGCTGAGCGCCGTACTTGGCAAGCATCTCGGTTATTATGTTACTCTCCGAGGTGTGGGTTATACCCACACGAAGACGGGTGATCTTGTTTCCGGCGTCCGCAAGTTCCGTAAGAAGCTGACCATAAAGATTCTTCAATCTTTTTGCGCATCGTACAACAATTTCGCCTTCATAGGTAAGATAAAGTTCGCCTTTCTTGCGAACGAACATTTTTACTCCAAGCTCTTTTTCCAGTTGCTGAATGTGGTTCGAGACGGCAGGTTGGGTCAACGAAAGCACGCTTGCGGCGCCGGTAAAGCTTTTTGTTTCGACAACAGAAAGCAGCGTGTCAAGTTTCATGTCCAGCATACGATCCCTCCCATAACAAAATTTTATGGACACCAAAAGAATTATAATTTGATTTTATGTGAAAATAGTATATCATAATATGTGTGATTTGTAAAGAGTTTTCTACAATTTTCTTTGAATTACCCCGATAACTGAGTCAATCCACAGTTAATTCGTGTTAGCCGCGACTAACAGAAACTCATTCCGCCAATCCCGTTTTATACGTTAGCGAACCTCGCTTATAGCCCCCTCCATAGGCAAAGACCGCCCCCGCCGTTTCCCACCGGCCGGGACGGTTTTTGTTGTATGACTTAAATTTTAAAAACCCGTTGACAAGTCCGCCCCCACTTGCTATACTGTTCATACGGGATGTTTTCTTTCCCCTTCACCACAGGAATTTTTATGCGGGAGTGATTCGCTTATGTCAAACAAAACGCTTTACATTCTCACCTACGACCACGGCGGCTACGTTCTCTGGGGCGACAAGCTCAAGGACCGTTTTGCCAGCGCCCTTGACTGGCTGGACAAATATCCGTCCTATAAGACCGGCCTCGACTTTGAGGCTTTCACCTTCGACGAACTCAGCCGGATCGACCCCGAATTTCTTCAGGTCATCAAGGACGCTCTCAAAAAATACGAGGGCAGACTGGGGCTCGGCTCCACCACCTACGGTCAGCCCCTTTCCCTCTTCATTTCCGAAGAGTCAAACGTTCGCCAACTTACCTATGCAATAAAATCCAATCTCCGCAACTTCGGTACGACACCCTCCGTCTACGCAATTTCGGAGTTTGCCCTTAACAACCAGTCCCCCCAGCTTCTTAAGCTTTCCGGCTACAAGGCCGCCCTCATGCGCACCCACGTTATGAACTACGGCTATCAGCGTACCTTCGACTGCCCCTGGGGTCTCTGGGTCGGCCGCGACGGAACGGAGCTGCCTGCAGTTCCCGCAACCAGCGAACAGGGCATGGGTTATTTCAACTGCACCATAGACAACTGGGTGCTCACCCGTTGGCCCGGCGAGGCCCAGCAGTCCCTTGAGGACTTTGAAAAGACCATGGAGAAATACTCTCCCATGCTGGCCTCCAGATACGACGACCTCACCCTCCGCAAGGAAGAGCTGGTCGTCCACGCCGAGGAAAAGGGCAACTGCCGCTTTATTCTTCTGGACGAGATCCCCGAGATCTACGGCGAGGCCACCGAAAAAATGCCCACCACCGATAACGACTTCCACGGCAGAATGCCCTGGGGCTACTGCGGAAACGAGACCTTCAACGGCATCCGCACCGCAGAAAACAACGCCGCCGTTGCAGAAAAGCTGAACGCCATTTCCGTTATGCTGGGCGGCGAGAGCAGCCAGGCCGACCTGCAGAAGGCATGGGAAAACGTGCTCATCACCCAGCACCACGACGTTACTATCTGCGGCCTGCTCGACGAGTCCCGCCGCTTCCTGCCCGAATCCCTTGCAGCCTCCCAAAAGGTCACCGACAGTTCTCTTGCCGCCATCGCCCCCCACTTTGCCTCCGGCGAAAAGGGCGTTCTGGCCTTTAACCCCACCTCCCACGCCTCAACGGGCTGGGTGGAGACCGAAGCCGGCAGCTTCCGCTCCGCAAGCTTAAACGGTAAGGCTCTTCCCACCGAGCTTTCCGATGGCAAGCTCCGCATTCTCGTCACCCTGCCCGGCCTTACCGCCGCAAGGATCGACCTCTCTGCCGAGGAGAGCGTTCTCGACGCAACTCCCTTCTCCTTCGACGCCGCCTCCGGCAAGCTGGAGTCCCCCCTCTACACCGTCGTTCTCAACCGCAACGGCATCGTCTCCATATTCAATAAGGAGACCGGCCTCACCGTGGCCGACAACGGCGAGGGCAAGCTCTTCCGCGCCGTTATCAACGACGAGGACTGCGTCTCTCTTGGCGGCTGGAGCGTATCCGTCTCCGAGCACTCCGCCACCGCCGTCTCCACCGGCGAGATCGGCACCGTTCCCTTCCGTTTTGAAATGAAGCTCTCTGCCGACCGTCCCACCATCGACTGCAAGGCAAGCTTCGATATTAAGGATCAGCTCATCGGCAAGATCGGCATTACCAAGGGTCTGGACGAGGCCGTCACGGTCAACAACTTCGTCCACGAGACCAAGCTTCGCTTCTGCCTTGACCTCTGCCTTGAAAACGACCGCCGCATGGTGCGCGACATGCCCTTCTCCATCTCCGACTGGGACGGCTCCGTTGAAAAGGTCATTGGCTCCTGGTACAAGGAAAACCACGTTCTCGCCGACTGCCCCGTCTCTCCCGAGGAGAGCTGGAACAGCGTCACCTATCTCCAGGGCATCTACTGGGTCGCCCTGAGGGACAAGCTCTCCGGCCTTGCGGTCATCAACAAGGGCTGTATGGGCTCTGCTGTTCAGGGCAACAGCATCTCCATCCCCCTCATCTACTCCAACGACTATATCTGGAACGCAAGATACCTCACCGGCACCTTTGAAAACAGCTTCTCCCTGCTGCCCCTGGGCGAAATTTCCGACGCCGACATCCACCGCATTGCCTTCTCCGTTCAGCAGCCCATTATCGCCGCCGACGTTCTCCCCGGCAAGGGCGAGCTCACCGAGCTTTCCGTTGCAGAGCTCTCTGCTCAGGGCGGCCAGGTGATGCTCACCGCCCTCTACCCCGAGGACGGCAACCTCTACGCCCGTTTCTGCAACTACTCCGACAACGCCGCAACCGCAAACGTTTCTGTCGGCCGCGGCAGCATCACCGCCGAGACCGACCTGCTTGGCCGGGATCTCGCCGCCTCCGACGGACAGGGCGTTGCCTTCGGCCCCTGGGAGATCAAGACCTTCCGCATCAGCCTTTAACCTAAGGTGCCTGCAATGAGCAAAAGATTTTTCGACGTTTACCGCGCCCCCGGAGAGCATCCGGTCTTTTCCCACAGGACCGGGCTCTTCACCTTCGAGGAGGTCCTGCACAGCGGGGTAATGACCGCCGCCGGTATCAACACCGCAGGCTATCCTCTGGACGTGCTCTCCAACTACCCCTCAAGGTTCGACCCATACGCCTTTCAGGATCCCTCCTCCTTCCGCATTGAGCTGGACGGAGCCGCCATCGACCGGTGTCTTGTCCTTGAGGACTACAGCGAAGACCGCAGAGAGGACTCTTTGGAGTCTGTGATCACCCTTCGCTGTGAGTTCAAGCCCGTCAGGCTCCGGATCCACACTCTTCTCGGCGGCTATGCTATGTTCACCCGGTGGTTCGAGATCGAAAACCTCTCTGACCGCCCCATGAACCTCTCCGGACTGGCTCTCCTTTCCGGCGGGCTCGAGATAATGGACAGGGCACAGCTCCACGCCCCCCGGGAGGTGGACGGGCTCTATTCCATCGGCTATTTCGAGGACGACAACTGGGGCAGAGAAGGCATGTTCGCCTGGCACGACCTCACCCCCGGTGCAAAGAGCGTTGACTGCCGCTTCGGACGGGACCGTTTCCGCCAGCCCATGGTATTTCTGCGCAACAACGTGAACGGCAGGTTCTTCTTTGCCCAGCTGGGCTGGACGGGCGGCTGCCGCTTCACCGCAGACCTGAACGCTGTTGCCGAGCGGGACAGAAGCTATCTCTCCTTTGCCGCAGAGATAACCGGCTTTGCACCCATGACGGTCATTCTCCCGGGAGAGACCTTCGTCACCCCCGAGGTCCACTTCGGCGCCGTAAATGGCGATCTGGACTGTGCCGTCAACGAAATGCATGCCCACGTACGTGCCTGCGTTCTGAACTCTGAGGATATCAACCCCGTCGACCTCACCGTCGGCGCCGGAATGGGTGCCGAGCACGATATGTCCGTTGAGACCTCAAAGAGCTTTATCCGCCAATTCCGGGAAATGGGCGCCGAGATATTCATTATCGACGCCGGCTGGGAGTGTCCCCCCGCCCAAAGGGACATAAACTGGGGCGGCTACAACGGCGTAAACCGACCCGACCCCGACCGCTACCCCAACGGACTTGGGGAGCTCTCGGACTATTGCCACGAACTTGGCATGAAGTTTGCCATGTGGATAGAGATAGAGCGGCTGGGTGACCTCTGTTCCGGCTGGAACGATCACGAGGACTGGTTCGCCCGGGATATATACGGCAGGCTCAACAAGGGCTTTATCGACCTTGGCAACCCCGAGGCCGCCCGCTGGGCCGAGGACGAGCTGGCACGCATGATCGAGGAATACCGCCTTGATATGCTCCGCATTGACAACAACGTGTCCTACCGGGACTATTTCGCCAGAACCGACCGGGGCGCGGGCATTCCGGAAAACATCTCCATCCGCCATTTTGCCGCAGTTTACAAGATGTACCAAAACCTGAAAAAGCGGTTCCCGGGCGTTGTGTTTGAAAACTGCGCCGGAGGCGGCGGAAGATGCGACCTTGGCATGATGAAGTGCTTTAACCACACCTGGGTCTCCGACTGGCAGAAAGCCCCCAACTCTCTGCTGATAACCAACGGCATGACCATGATGCTTCCCCCCGAAAGGGTGGACAGGCTCTTTGCTGGAATGGGCTGTCACGAGTTTGGCGCGTTTGACTTCCAGATGCGAAACACAATGCTCTCCCATATGTCCCTGAACGTGGTTGCCCCCACGCCCGCCGTGCCCAACACCGTTCAGATGGACTTCATCCGCCACAGCGTTGAGCTTTACAAAAGCTTCATCCGCCCCATGCTCCCCAC
The DNA here is from genome assembly GCA_015067715.1 of Oscillospiraceae bacterium. GTDB lineage: Bacteria > Bacillota > Clostridia > Oscillospirales > QAMX01 > SIG499. The sequence continues at coordinate 22,035 of SVLY01000023.1, forward strand.
CGCAAAGATATTCCACCACGACCCCGAAGCCGCAAAGGACGGCGTGACCGACCACTGTGTTATCGAGCTTGCCTCTCCCGACGGCGCAAAGGGCGTTATGGGCGTGTTTGCCCTGGCAGGCAGACCCTCCGGAGCGCTCACCGTTGTTCCCCGGGGACTTGACGCCGGAAAGAATTACCGCGTCACCCTTGACAACTCCGGCGCATCCTTTACCCGCCCGGGCTACAAGCTTCTCACCCACGGCGTAAGCCTTAACCTTCCCGCTCCACTTGCCAGCGAGCTTGTGCTCTTTGAGGAAATCTGAGCAGCTTCTTGCGTCAAAACCAAAAGCCGATACGGATTGGCGTGATACTCCGCTTGGAGTATCACGCCAGTTATATTGTGCCTTTGGCACAGTTATATTGCTACGCAGTTATATTCGCCTTCGGCGAGTTATATTGTGCCTTCGGCACAGTTATTTTGCTTCGCAAGTTTATGGGCGAATAGAATATCACTTAACAGACAAAAAGAAATTTGAGTTTTTATTCCGAGAGAGCCTCCAAAAGCTCCCGTTTTGCCGCCGTGTAGACCGAAACGTCGTACTCAACGTCCGCAAAGGAGCGGAAGACCCTGTCGCAGATGCCGTCTGCAAGGGACTTGTCTTTTTCCGCGAGAAGGCGCAAAAGCTCGTAATCCTCCGCACCGACGCGCTCGGCTTCCAGTCTTGCGGACATCCAGGGTCCGTCCTTTCCGGGGTAGATGATGTGGGTATCTCCGGCAGGCAGGTAGCATACAGCGTCCGCATTGTGGTGCTCGGGGCAGTTGAGGGTGAAGGGATCCTGGCCGGGCTGATAGCAATTTGCAGCCCAGTGGAGGTAGCCCGCAAGGTCGTATTTGTAGTTTCCCCAGTGGAGATAGAGTGTGGACAGCAACGGATAGTCCATAAAGCGGTTGATATAGCCCTTTTCTCTGGGACCGCAGCAAACGTAGTGCCATATCTCGTCGCCTGCGGCGCGGAGAGTCTCGATCTCGGCCATGTGCTTGTCGTACTCAGCATTCAGAGGCACCCAGATGTCCAGAGCTCCGTGCAGAACGCCGTAGGACATGGCGTCGATAAGGCGCATCTCCGGGAAGAGCTTTCTGACCAAACCGCAAAGAGCCCGGAAGGCCGTTGCGTTGGCCTCGTTGGGCTCGTCCGCAATGCCCATGACGAAATTGTCCAGCCAGCCGTTTTCTATCAGAACCTCTCTGAAACGGGGCAGATATTGGGAGAGATAGCAATAGCCCTCGTAGGACAGCGCCTCGATCCCGGCTCCGCAGAGGTTTATGGCAGAGTCGCTCCAGCTCTTGCGGAAGCCGATCGCCGGGGCGTTGAAATACTTCATTCCCGCGGCCATATAGCGCTTTACCTGAGCCACAAAGGGAGAAAAGTCGAAATCCCAGCGGTTGTCTCCCAGGTTTATGCTCCTGATACCGCCGGTGTACATCATGTTCTGATGGGTGCGGCGGAGCATGGCGAGGTATTGCTCCTCCAGCTTAAAATACTCCTCCGACCCGGGCTCAACGCCGTGGTATTGGACGACCGCCGGCGAGGAATAGCCCATTATTATCTTCAGCGTCTCCTCCGGCAGGCACACGGAATATATTTTCAGATCAACGGGGATATCCTCCCCGTCCACGGTAAGGGTTGCGCGGTAGTCCCCGGGAAGGGTGTTAGCATCGACCTTAAGGGCAAAATACAGGCCGCCTGCCTCCCCGGTGAGGTCAAGGGTGCCGTCAAAGGTGCGGTAGCAGTCGTAGAGCCAGTAGGGCGCTTTGCGTTCGGGATAGTGGGGAGCACACTCCTCCTCGGAAATCCCGTGGTTTCTCTCCACCTGAACGGGAGTCATGGTGTAGACCTCGGCCGCGACTCCCAGGGGAAGTCCGGAGACCTCTACGGAAACGGAATTATCCTTACGGTCTCCCAGCAAAAGCTGAAAACAGGCGTAGCCTCCTCTGGGGGCAAAAACGTCGGCACGGGTCGAGCCGGTGGCATAGTCCCAGACGTCGGGATAGGTAAACTCAAAGGGTGAAACAACGTTGTATTTCATGATCTTCACGGACTCCTTTCCGTTTTTTTCATTGTACCACATCTTCCCCGGGATAGCAATCACCAAAAAAATTTTTTCAGCGGTTGAAAATAAGCACGCCCTCTATCGGCACATCATAGAGCTCCGCCTCCAGAATTTCCCCCTCACCGCAGGGGATGCACAGCCGGTTTTCGGCGTAATACGCCCCGGGAACACCGTAGCTCCCGATAAGCGCGGCGGCAACCGCCTCCATGTCCCAAAGGATCTCCCGTTCCAAAACGGTATCTTCGGCGGCAATGAACATATTCGGCAGAAGCTCAAAGCCCAGAATACTGCCGCTCTCGTCGTCCACGGTAAAAAAGCCCTGAAAGTATTCCTCGGAGTGAAAGGTCACGTTCCACAGGACGATGCTCTCGCCGTTTGCATACAGCACAATCCTCGGATCGGCGTAGATATTTAACATGTGCTTCGTCTCACCCATAAAGCCCGAGACGAAGTCCAGAACGGCACCTGCGGCCTCCCCTTCGGACAGGGTCGTCTTTTCCGGGCAGAAGCTGCTCACCTCAACCGCGTTCGATACCAGCCACAGCTTTCGGCAGATATCCGGCCGGGTCTCGTAGCTGAGGCTTATTTTTTCCATGTCCACGGTCTCCCTTACGCCCTCAAGCTCCCTGTCTGAGACCCGAAGCACTGCCTCCGGCAGAAAATATCCCGTCATCCCCGTCAGCGCCAGCGCAAGAACCGCCGCAAAAACCGAAAAAAGCTTAGCTCTCACCGTTTTCACCTCCCAAAGTGACCGTAACGCAGGTGCCGTTGTCCACACGGCTGTCAAACTCTATTTTTCCGTTGTGGAGCCGGGCGATCTTATCGCACAGGGCAAGCCCGAGACCCACGCCTCCCTGAGCGCGGGAGCGGGATTTGTCCACACGGTAAAAGGCCTCGGTGAGCCGACCCAGCACCTCCGGGGGCATTCCCCGGCCGTTGTCCAAAACCCGGAGACGGCAGGCGTTTTCAGGCCAGTCCAGAACGATATAGATATTTCCGCTTCCCTCCATGGCCTTACGGGCGTTGTCCGCAAGGTTTATAAGCAGGGAGGAGATAAGATCTCCGTCCACTCTCCAGCTTCCCGGGGCGGTGCGGCATTTTATGTCCACCCCCTGTTCACGGTACACCGGGCGAAGGCGGTTCACCGTCGCCGCCACAAGGCGCTCCATGTCTGTGGGCACAAGGCTCACCTGTTCTTCCCGGGCCATTATCAGCTCCAAAAGCTTTAAAGAGAGGCTCTCAAGCCGTTTTCCCTCGGAGAAGATATAGTTTGCGGCCTCCATGGTCTCCCGTCGGTCAAGGGCATCCGTGCGGATAAGGTCGGCGTATCCGATGACCGAGGTCATTGGGGTCTTCAGCTCGTGGGCAAAGCTGGCCATGAACTGCTCTCTCCGCTGTGCCTCTTCACGTATTGCCCCAACGTTTTCCTGAAGCTTTTCAGCCATTTTCGAAAAATCCCGGGCAAGATCTCCAAGCTCGTCCCGGGAGGCCACCGCCACCCGCTGTCCCAGATCGCCTCCGGCAATCTTTTTCGCGGCGGAGCTCATCTTCGACAGGGGACGGGTGAGCCACCACGAGATAAGCCACGCTCCCGTTCCGCAGAGGAAAAACAGAACACAGAACACCCGGCGGCAGGTCTTTATCTGCCCATCCCGGACACGGTAGATGCCGGATATGTCCGTGAGCGCCGAAAGGCTCACCGTGCGGCCGTTTGCCTCCAGCTCACCTGAAACAAGAATATACCGCCGGTCCTCCCGGGAGATCACGCAAAGACTGTGCCCCTGCTCCGTCTCCGAGGCCAGATCAAGCCCGTCCCTGTCGCCGTATTCAAATATCGCGCCCTCCCCTCCCCGGAGAGATACGTATTGCCACCCCGACCCCGGAGCAAGCCCCCGGAGAGTGGCAGAGATATTGGAAAGGCTTCTGTGGGTGTCCATGCCATTTACCAACCCGACCGCCGTCACGGCGATGCGGTAAGCCCCCAAAGCCCGCTCTTTTTCGCTTTGCAGGGCGCTTTTGTGGGACTGGGCGATCACCAGAGAGCACCCCAGAGAGTAGGCCGCCGTTACCAAAACGAGCATGGCAAGGGCCATTTTCATGCGGAATTTCACGTCCCGTCACACCTCCAGCCTGTAGCCCACCTTGTTCACCGCCCTGAGGTTTTCCTCCCAGCCCACCTTTTTGCGAAGGCGCTGTATGTGAAGATCCACGGTCTTGCTCCCAAAGGGATAGTCCTCGTGCCAGACCCGCTCGTAGATGGTCTCCCGGTAAAGGGCAACGCCGGGATTGCGCACGAAGAGGAGGAGTATCTCATATTCCTTGGGTGTGAGGGGGATCTCCTCACCGTTTTTGCTCACCCGCATTGCGTCGGTATCCACGGTCAGACCGCCCACCGACGTAATTCCCCCGGCCTTGCTGTAACGCCGGAGCACAACGTCCACACGGGCGAGAAGCTCAAGCACCTCAAAGGGCTTTACGATATAGTCCTCCGCCCCCATGCGAAGTCCCTTCACCCTGTCCCCGACTGAGCTTTTCGCCGTTATGAAGATCACCGGGATGCCCTTGGGACGTATATATTCCATCAGAGTAAACCCGTCCACCTCGGGGAGCATAACGTCCAGCAAAACCAGGTCGAACCCCCGCCTGTCCAGCATATCTGCGGCGTCGGCGCCGTTGTAAACACAGGTACAGCCATACCCCGCACGCTTCAGGCTCAGCTTCATCAGATTTGATATGGGCTTTTCGTCCTCTACTATCAAAATATTTATCACGCGCATATCATCCCTTTTGTCTTTGTTCTCTTTAAGGGAGTATACCACCCAATTGCATCAAAACGGCATCCCAAAGCCCGGAAAAATCCAACTCCGGAAACAGTTTTTCCCGTCTTTGCCCGGCGGCACTTGCGTTTGTACCGTCTTTGTGGTAGAATACAGACGAAAATAAGCTGAACGGGAAAAAACGCAATGAAAAGACCAAGCGAATACGCCGCCACGTTTTCCGGGCTCAAGGCCGAATGGAAATGGCTTTTCCGCTACATTTTAAAATACAGGACCGCAGTTCTGCTCTACGTTGTCATAGGGCTTCTTGGCACGGCCATGGGGCTTGCCGGAAGCGTTGCCGGAAAATACCTCATCGACTCCGTCGTGTCCCACGACAAAAACACGATCCTTCTCAGCGCCGGGCTGGTCGTGGGGCTTTCCCTTATGCAGATAGCCGTGGGCTTTTTCACCTCGCGCATCGCCTCTGCCACGGGCACGAGGGTCTGCAACGAGGTGCGCGGAAGCATTTACCGGCACATCGTCTGCTCAAACTGGGAGGACATAAGCAAATACCACTCCGGCGAGCTGCTCAACCGGCTGGAGGGTGACGTTTCTGCCGTTTCAAACAGCATTATCTCCTTCATCCCCTCTCTTTTCACAAAGACCGCCATGTTCGCGGGCTGTCTGGCGCTGGTGCTCTATTACGACCCCACAATGGCCGCTATGGCACTGCTCAGCGCTCCGGTGATGTTTTTCCTCTCCCGATATTCCGCAAAGATAATGCGGAAATACAATCTCGAAAGCCGCCAGGCCAACGGACGTGTGCTCTCCTACAGCGAGGAGTCCATTCAGAACCTTCAGACCGTCAAGGCCTTCGACCTGCCGGAAAGCTACACGAAAAAGTTTGTCTCCCTTCTGGCCGACCACCGCAGGCTTCGCCTTGAGCACGACTATTTCACTCAGCGCATCTCACTTCTTTTGGGGGTCATCGGCCTTATCGTAAGCAATCTCTGTTACGGCTGGGGAGTGTGGAGGCTGTGGCAGGGCGCCATAAGCTTTGGCACCATGACAATGTTTTTGCAGATAACCGGCCGGCTTTCCTCCTCTTTTTCGGCGCTGGTCTCCATGGCTCCCTCGGCAATATCCATCGCCACCGCCGCCGGGCGCATCAAGGAGATAACCGACCTGCCCCTTGAGTCCCACACCGACGATTCCCTTGCCCGAGAGCTTGGCGAAAAGGCAAGATCAGAGGGCGTTTCCCTTTCCGCGAGCAATATCACCTGCCGCTATTCCGACAGCGACTCTCCCGTTATTTCAAACGCCGGATTTCACCTTGCCCCCGGAGAAACGGTCGCCTTCGTGGGTCCCTCCGGCGAGGGTAAGACCACGATCCTCCGCCTGCTTTTAGCTCTCGTATCTCCGACAGAAGGCGAGCTGACCCTCTCCGCGGGGGGGATCACCCTTCCCGTCTCCCCGGACACCCGCAGGCTTTGCGCCTACGTTCCCCAGGGGAACACGGTCTTTTCCGGCACGGTGGCGGAAAACCTTCGCATCGTCCGTCCGGAAGCCACGGACGAAGAGCTTATCGCCGCTCTGAAGGCCGCAGAGGCCTGGAGCTTCGTTGAGGCTCTGCCCGGCGGCATGGACACCGTCGTTGGGGAGCGTGGCGTGAACTTTTCCGAGGGTCAGGTGCAAAGGCTGGCCATCGCCCGGGCGTTGCTCAAAAACGCACCCCTTCTCATCATGGACGAGGCCACCAGCGCTCTTGACGCCGAAACCGAGGCAAGGGTGCTTTCAAACGTCCTGTCCTCTCCGGGCAAACGGAGCTGCATTATCACCACCCACCGCCCCGGAGTTTTAAAGTACTGCGACAGGATATACCGGATCTCCGGAAACTCCGTCACGCTGAAAGAGGACTAAAATACAAAAACAGACGGCCCGTCTCCCCTGCTGCAGGGGTAGACGGGCCGTCCGGCTTATTTTGAGCTTAGTATTTTCTCCAGACCGTTCTGTTTACGATGCCGGTGTAGCTCTGGATTATTTTGACCACCTTGGTGGATACGTTTTCTTCAACGTAGTCCGGAACGGGAATTCCAAAGTCCCCGTTGGCGTTCATTTCAACGGCGGTCTCAACGGCGCGGAGAAGTCCGTCCCCGTCGATGCCCGCAAGCACGAAACAGCCCTTGTCCAGAGCCTCGGGGCGCTCGGTGGAGGTGCGAATGCACACCGCCGGGAAGGGATTGCCCACGGAGGTGAAAAAGCTGCTCTCCTCGGGAAGAGTGCCGCTGTCCGAAACCACGGCAAAGGCGTTCATCTGGAGCTTGTTGTAATCGTGGAAGCCCAGGGGCTCGTGACGGATGACCCGGGGATCCAGCTTAAAGCCCGAAGCCTCAAGGCGGTTGCGGGAGCGGGGATGGCAGGAATAGAGAATGGGCATACCGTATTTCTCTGCCATGCGGTTCACGGCGGTGAAAAGGCTGGTGAAGTTCTTTTCCGTGTCGATATTTTCTTCCCTGTGGGCAGAGAGGAGAATATATTTTTTCGGCTCAAGCCCCAGCTTTTCCAGAATATTGCTGGCGCATATCTTTTCAAGGTTGGAGCGGAGCACCTCGGCCATGGGAGAGCCCGTTACGTAGGTTCGCTCCGGGGGCAGACCGCAATCTGCAAGATAGCGCCTTGCGTGCTCGGAATAGGCCATGTTTACGTCAGAGATAATGTCCACGATGCGGCGGTTGGTCTCTTCGGGAAGGCACTCGTCCTTACAGCGGTTTCCGGCCTCCATATGAAAAATGGGAATGTGCAGGCGCTTTGCGGAGATGACTGAGAGACAGCTGTTTGTATCCCCCAGCACAAGCACGGCATCGGGCTTTATTTCGGCCATGAGGGCGTAGGACTTTGCGATTATGTTTCCCATGGTCTGGCCAAGGTCACTGCCCACAGCGTCCATGTAGACCTCCGGGTCTTCAAGCTGAAGATCCCGGAAAAAGACCCCGTTGAGGTTGTAGTCGTAATTCTGACCCGTGTGGGCAAGAACCGTGTCGAAATACCGGCGGCATTTCGTTATCACCGCAGAAAGACGGATTATCTCCGGCCTTGTGCCCACGATTATCAAAAGCTTCAGCTTGCCGTTGTTTTTAAAGGCCATGGAAAAATCTCTCCTTAACTGATAAAATTTCTCACACCTTCTCAAAGAAGGTGTCCGGATGATCCGGGTCGAAGCACTCGTTTGCCCACATGACGGTGACGAGGTTTTCCGTTTCCGAAAGGTTGATAAGGTTGTGGGTGTAGCCTGGAAGCATACGCACGGCCTCAAGCCTGTCTCCGGAGACAAAGGTCTCGATGACCTCGTCCGAGCCGATGCGCCGCTGCTGCATAAGCCCCCGGCCGCTGACCACCACGAAAAACTCCCATTTCGTATGGTGCCAGTGCTGACCCTTGGTGATCCCCGGAAGGGACACGTTAACGCTTATCTGGCCGGAGCCCTCGGTGCGGAAAAGCTCGGTGAAGCTCCCCCGGGCATCTGCGTTCATCTTAAGGGGGAAGGCGACCTTTTCTTCGGGAAGATAGGAAAGAAAGGTGCTGCAGAGCTTTTTCGCAAAGGATCCGGGTGACATCCGGGGAAGGGTAAGAGTTTTCGGCTGAGCATCAAAGCTGTAAAGCAGGTCTGCGATCTCCCCAAGGGTGACCCTGTGGGTCACGGGCACACAGCAAAATCTGCCCTCCGCCCTTATCACCGGGTCAAGCCCCTCGTAGTCACAGCGGACCGTCCGCCCCCCGGCGGCATCCAGAAGGGAAGAGACGAGATCGTCGATATACAAAAGCTCCAGGGTCGCCCCGGGGTCGTTTACGGTTATGGGCAGACCGTTTGCAATATTGTGGCAAAAGGTCGCAACGACGGAATTGTAGTTGGGGCGGCACCATTTTCCAAAGAGGTTGGGCAGACGGTAGACAAGCACCTCTGCCCCCGTGCGGCGGCCGTAGTCGAAGAAAAGCTCTTCTCCGGCCTTTTTGCTCCTGCCGTAGTCGTTGTCGTACCTGCCCAGAAGGGTGGCCTGCACAGAAGAGGTCACCGCCACGGGGCATCTGTTTTCCGCCCGGGAAAGCTTTTCAATGAGCTTTGCGGAAAAGTCCACGTTGCCCTGTGTAAACTCTGAGGGGTCTTTGGGGCGGTTCACCCCCGCAAGGTGAAATACAAAGTCCGCCTCCCGGCAGGCCTCGTCCAAAAGTTCTTCCGGGGAATCCACGTCGAAAAGCCAGAGCTTTTCTATCTCAAGGCCGGGACGGGTGCGGTCCTTTCCGTCCCGGAGGTTTTCAAGCGCAGAGGTAAGGTTTTTGCCCACGAAGCCATGGGCACCGGTGATCAGAATTTTCATATCCACCCTCAGCCTTTATTTCAGCGCCTGACGGACGTATTCGGTGGTGAGCAGTTTTTTCACGGTACCCTCAACGTCCAGGCGGTTGGTGTTGTGGCTGGTGTAGGACTCGTCTGCCATGGTGCGAACCTCGCCCTTTACCACGAATTTGTCGTAGTTCAGGTCGCGGTTGTCCGCGGCGACCCGGAAATAGCTTCCCATGTCCTCACTTCGAAGGCTCTCTTCCCGGGTCATAAGAGTCTCGTAGAGCTTTTCTCCGTGGCGGGTACCGATTATGTTCGTTCCCGTGTCCCCAAAGAGCTGCTGAACGGCCTTTGCCAGATCTCCGATGGTGCAGGCATCTGCCTTCTGAATAAAGAGATCTCCGGGGCTTGCGTGGTCAAAGGCATACTTTACCAGCTCAACGGCCTCGTCCAGGTTCATAAGGAAACGGGTCATATTGGGGTCTGTGATGGTAATGGGCTTTCCGGCCTTTATCTGGTCGATGAACAGGGGTATCACCGAACCCCTGCTGCACATGACGTTGCCGTAGCGGGTGCAGCAGATAACCGTGCCCTGTCCCCGCTCGGCGGCAACACGGGCGTTGGCGTAGATAACGCGCTCCATCATGGCCTTTGAAATGCCCATGGCGTTTATAGGGTAGGCGGCCTTGTCCGTCGAAAGGCAGACCACCCGCTTTACACCCTCCGCAATGGCGGCGTGGAGAACGTTGTCCGTTCCCTCAACGTTGGTGCGGACGGCCTCCATGGGGAAGAACTCGCAGGAGGGCACCTGTTTTAAGGCGGCGGCGTGGAAAATATAGTCCACACCGGGCATTGCATCCTGAACGGAGCGCAGGTCGCGGACGTCGCCGATGAAGAATTTCACCTTTTTGGCAAACTCCGGCATGGTGGCCTGAAGCTCGTGACGCATATCGTCCTGCTTTTTTTCGTCCCGGGAGAATATACGTATCTGGCCGATGTCCGTGGAGGCAAAATGCCTCAGCACGGTGGAGCCAAAGGACCCTGTGCCGCCGGTGATCATAAGCGTTTTATTCGTAAGTGAGGACATAGTGCTTTTCTCCTTTTCCTCCTGGGGTGTAGGTCTTTACCAGTTCAAAAGTCCCTCTGCCCGTACCTTCCAGCCCTTTTCGGGGAAGCCGGGGGCGTGCTCGCCATTTGAGCCCACCGCCATCATTGCCGCGGCAAAGAGTATTCCTCCGTTGGCAGGCAGATAGGGGTAGCTTCCCGCTCCGCAAGCGCCCGTGGCATCTATATCCACGTACATCATGGCGTCCACGGCGATGTCCGGCTCGCCCGTTCTGGAAGCGCACATGGCGATCCAGGGGAAATCCCAGCCCCATACCCGGTCACGCTGCCAGGTGTTCCATATTTTCACAAGAGTTGCCCGGGCGGTCTCCCGGTCCGCAAGCTCCGTCGGCGGGAGCATTCCCCATACGCCCACGGGGTCGGGGTGCTCGTAGTTCTGATCCTCGTAGGTCCTCGTCCACTCCGGCGAGCGGATGTAGACCCCGGATTGCACCGGCAGGGGGCAGAGCTTTTTGGAGACTTCGTCCCACTCCGGCTTTTTTCCAAGACCCATGCGTTCCCGCCAGAGGTTTGCAGTTTCAAGTCCCCACTGCCAGTAGGCAAGGTCGAAAACGGTGTCCCGGGTGAAGCCCAGCTCGCTGGGCGGCATGACGGGATCAAGGTGAAAGAACCCGTCCTCTCCCCAAACGGCGATATCCGCCATGTGGTCGGCGGTGGCTTCGATTATCTCCGCCCATTTTTCAAGAGTGGGTCTGCCGGGACGCACGCGGTATTCAAGCTCGGCAAAGAAGATGGGGTGGGGCTGTTTCCAAAGAAGAGCAAGATTGCCCTCCCACGGGGCGCTGCGGCCGGTGCAGTCCACGCTCTTGCCCCATTTTGCCCCCACGCTGTCAAGCTGGGCGGCAAGCTTTTTTGCCACGGGCAAAAACCGCCCGTACCAGGAAAGCTGTTCGTCCGCAAGCTCCGGTCTGCCCCACATAAAGAAATGGGCGGCGTGCCACCAGAGCATCTCCATGTGCGACCGGCCGCACCATGGGTCTATATTTGTAATGCCCGCCTCGGAGCAGGGGAAGGAGCCCGAGGACTGAAGGGCGAGAATATGCTGGGAGAGAACGATCCTTCTCTCAAGCTCGAACCACCGGGGATCGTCGCTTTCGGAAAGGTCAATTGCTCCGCCGGATAGCCAGAAGGCCTCTCTCGCTTTTGCGGAAAGGGTCTTGCACTCCTCAAAACCCGGCAAGGGCTCTCCCCAGGGCTCTTTTGAAAGCCCGACGCAAAGCTCAACTCTTCCGTTTTTGGGCAGGTCAAGGGCAAGAGTGTGGGCTCCCGGGGCGTAAAACTCCCCGTCGCCGGTGGCAGAAAACCGGGCAAAATAATCCGTTCCGTCCACCCGGCGGAAAACCGATGCGGAATCTCCCGAAAGTGCGATGTCCGAGGTGTGAGCGTCTGCCCTGTCAAAATCCGCCACCCAGGTTCCGCAGCACTCAAGGGACGGATAGGGAAAATCTCCGCAGAAGGAGATGGGATCTTCCAGACCCTCGGCGGTCACGGATATGCCGATAACGTCGCGGTGGGGGTGAACACAGCTCTCAACGGTCACCCTTCCGCCGCCGTATGAGAACCTTGCGGTGAGCAGACCCGTCCAGAGACAGACGTGGCGTGTGGAGGCGGAAATATCGCTCTGGGCAAGCGCACCTCCCCCGGGAAGGGCAAAGCGAAGGCGAACAAGGTCGAAAAGATGGGCGTTTTCCCGAAGATAGCCCCACTCCTCCGCCTTTTCCGGCGGAAAAACGTCAACGCCCTTGCCGGTGAGCCTGCCCTTCTGATAAGTTCCGGTCTCCCAGACCGGGCCTTTTTCGCAGATCCGAGGCTCGGGGAAGCTGTGCCAGCCCCAGTGGGCAAGGGTATTGCCCGAAAACGTCTGAAGACCGGTTCTGTCGGTTGTGAAGCAGAGCTCGCCGTTGCCCACGGTCGTCCATCTGTCATTGTCACCCATGACGATATCGTGCCGGGAGACCAGGGCGTACCTGTCGATCTTCCCTTCCATTCTGCGTTTCTCCCCTACCATTCGAGCTCAAGAACAATGGGCTCGCTGTCGAATTCGTCAACGGGAATGCCCCGAAGGCTGATATGCGGTCCGCAGGAAGTCCCATCCGGCGCAAAGTAGTTGGGAAGGTAGGTCTTTTTCATCTCAAGCTCCTGTCCGTTGTTGAGCAGACGCACCTTTTTGGGCCAGGCGGGGTAATATTCGAGATTAACGGCAGATGAATCCAGGCCGTTGTAGTAGACAAAATAGGTCTTTCCGTTTTTGCGCAGCTTGATAAGCGGCTCGTTTCTTCTCGCGCAAAGGAACGGGACGGGGTCCGGCCGGCTGTCCTCAAGACAGCCCTCCATGCGGCAGTACCAGTCACCGACCTTACGGATGATATCCGCGCTCACCGGGTCGATCTTACCCGAAGGCATGGGGCCTACGTTCAGCAGATAGCTTCCGCCCATTGCCATTATCTTGCACACCGAGCGCTTGAGAAAGCTGACGGAATAATAGTCCTCGTCCGTTCTGTAGCCCCAGCTCTGTTCACCGACCGCCTGACAGGCCTCGGTCATGGACTCAAAGCGGTTACCCTCGGGAACCTCACGCTCGGGGGTGGAAAAATCGCCCTTTTCTCCCCAGCCGCGGTCGTTGATAAGAATGTCGGGCTGAAGCTCACGGATGAGCCCGTTCATTGTGGGATCGTAAATTCCCGTGGGGATATCCCAGAACCAGGTGTAAATGGGGCCGTAGTTCGTAAGAAGCTCTCTCACCTGATTTTTCACGTATTCGCGGTACAGATCCATATCGCCCCTGTCAAAGTTTTTGCACTTCCACATATGGGACGAGCAGGAGTTAAAGGCGTTTTCGTGGTGCCAGTCGGGGTTTGAATAGTAGATCGACAGAAGCATACCGTGTTTGGCGCAGGCGTCGGCCAGCATTTTAAGAACGTCCCTGCCATAGGGGGTGTTCATTATGTTGTAGTCGGTGTACTTCGTGTCGAACATACAGAACCCGTCGTGGTGCTTGGCGGTGAAACAGATATACTTCATGCCGGCGTTTTTGGCCAGAAGCACCCACTCCTCCGGATCGTATTCCGTGGGGTTGAACTTTAATGCGAGAGCCTCGTATTCCCCGTTGGGAATGCCGTTTCTGGCAAGCACCTGTTCGTGAACGCCCAGAAGCGAATGTATTCCCCAATGTATGAACATACCGAATTTATTACTCATAAACGAAACCTCCGTAAAACACATATATCTCCGTCTGGATTATACCACACAGAGCAGGCAAAAACAAGGAAAACATTTTCTTTCCGGAAAAACTCCCCTCCCGGAAACAAAAAGAGCAGATTCCAAAAGGAATCTGCTCTTGGCTATAGGCTACAAAAAAGATATTTTCGCCGAGTTTGCGTATGAATTCGAACTCTTGCAAAAATGAAATCCCGGCTCGGGCAAGGATGAAATCAGCTAACGCTGATGAAATCTTCGGCTTTGCCTCAGATGAAATTAAATCCACCCATCCGCCGCCGAGGCGGATGGGTGGATTTAGTTGAAAAAAAGACGTGTCGAAACACGTCGTTTTTTCTGTCTATGGGCTACAAAAAAGATATTTTCGGTATTATTGCGTATGAATTCGAACTCTTGCAGTTTTAGTCGGAACATATATCATTGAAAATTTTAATCAGTTTATTCATCAATTCAACACTCATGCCCTTTAATGACGGAATATGAATGAAAACTGTATTAGAATTTTTCTTGAGCATATGATAATACGCCGCATTACATAGATAACGGGTCGGTTTATCTGAAATGGAGTAAGAGACGCCTACGCTTCTCAGCATCGTTTCCAAATAATGTACATCAAAATCTGTGCACACCGTTTCAGCATTGTACTTTGCACACTTTTCGATTCTGACTTTATCGATCAATTCTTTATCGACACCAAACATATACACTATGCTACAATCGCCGCTGACAAATGAAATGTCTTTTTCCAAGCCTTGAAAGCTATTGGTTAATAATATATGATTCGCTACCGTTTGATTTACTAACTGAAAAGAAGTGTTGTGAACGCCTTTGAAGGCAGTGAAAAGAATCTTCATTTGTTTTCTTTTGCGGTATTAAGCGATGCAATCAGCATCCTCTTAATTTCTTCAGCAAGAGAAAGGAGTTCATCAAAGTTATATTCTATCAGATTTGTTCTTTTCAGAAGCATGAGCCAATAAATACTTTCACCCGTTTCCTTAAGAGAAATATGAAGCTTTGATATAAAATCCGCTTTGCTGTTACCATAAACAGCTTCATTTATGTTTGCACCGATGCTTGTCGCGGAACGAAGCAATTGTTTGGCAATGGTGGTATCTTTTTTCGTTTTGGAAAGATCCTCGTAAAACAATACTACCTGTGTTGCAAAATCAAGAGATTTATCGA
>SVLY01000102.1 GCA_015067715.1 Oscillospiraceae bacterium
TTTCCGAAGAATGGCAGGCATTCTGCGTACCCGTTATCCGGGCAAAGGAAGAAAACGAAAAGCCGGAGGACAAAATCAAAAACAAGTGGGTGGATGCGGTCATCCCCGTTCTGATGAACTCGGACTGCGGAATACGGCTCGACTTTATCCCGGCAGACAGAGCCTGGGTCAGCGCAGAGCTCGACAGGGTATATAAAAAGCTTGAGCTTTACGTAAAATACCTCTCCGCCAAGGGTCAGCTCTCCTCAAACTTCGGAGAGAGCTCCACCTCCACGGCTTCTGCCAACAAGATAATCTCCATACACAAAAAATCCTCATCCGAAAATTCCGGCTCAACTGCCTCCATCAACCTTTCAAAGGACGTTTCCGTGGTGGATCCCCGGGCCGAAAACGCAGAAAAGCTCTTGAGAGACCGGGCGATGCTTTTGGAAAAGATGGCATCGCGCGGCTGGTTTATCCGGGTCTCCGTGTTCTCATCCTCTCTCTCCGACTCTCGCGGCGCCGCCCTTCGGGATATTCTCAGCGGCGTGCTCCTTTCCATGAACTATTCCTGTACATGGAAGCGCCGGGACAAAACAAAGCCGGACAGCGCCGTGCTTGCGGGGCTGTGTCTGCCCGCCGCAGACGCTCTGCCGCTGGTCAGCGTTCCGACGAAAGATTTCCCCGGTTTTTCCTCAAAAGAATCAAACGGGCTGAACCTCAATCCCCCCTCTCCCCAAAACAGGGAGAGCGGTGACCTTGCCCTTGGCAGGGTGCTCTGGAACGGCCGCGAGACGGGAAAGGAGCTCTGCATTCCCAGAAGCGAGCTTAACCGCCACACCTTCGTCTGCGGCATGACGGGCTCGGGAAAAACCAACACGGTGTGCAGCCTGCTGTCCTCTCTGGACGATCTGAAATTCATCGTCATCGAGCCCGTCAAGGGCGAATACCACTCCATCCCCAACACAAGGCGCTTCAACATGGTCGCCGGAAGCGAACACAGCCTGTATATGAACCCCTTCCGCTTCCCCCGGGGAGGAAGTCTGCAATACCATATCGACAGCCTTAAGCTCATTATCTCCTCCGCGTTCGACCTGTACGCGGCAATGCCAAACATTCTGGAGCAGTGCCTTTACAGGGTGTATATGAACTGCGGCTGGGATCTTATCAGCGGAAACAATATCTACAGGGACGAGCTTCCCGAGGAGGAGCTTTACCCCACCTTCGCCTCCCTCTGCGCCGAGGTTGAGCAATACATCTCCGAAAAATTCCAGGGCGAGCTTCAGGACAATTACAGGGGCGCCCTTCTCTCCCGGCTTCAGAGCTTCACCGGAGGCTCAAAGGGCGTGCTTTTGAACACCACCGCATATATTCCATTTGAAGAGTGGGCAGAGCAAAACGTGGTCATCGAGCTGGACGCCCTTGCGGACGACGCAGACAAGGCCATCGTAATGGGCGCGCTCCTCGTCCAGTACTTCCAGTTCGTCAAGAACAACACCTCCCACAGAGCATCCGACGGACTCAGACACCTTTTCGTGCTGGAAGAGGCTCACCATCTTTTCCAGGAGAGCCAGCCTTCAAGCGGCAACGGACAGAGCTCTTCTGCTCAGCTTGTCAAAATGCTTGGCAACCTGCTTGCGGAGATCCGCGCCTACGGCGAGGGATTTCTCATCGTAGACCAGAGCCCCTCTGCCCTTAGCCCCTCCGTGCTAAAAAACACGGCCGTAAAGATCGCCCACCGCGTTGACTACGGCGAGGATATACGTCTGCTCTCAAGCGTGCTTCTGCTTGACAGCGACGAAAAAACCACCGCCTCTCTCAAGTGCGGCGAGGCTCTGGTGAGATTCGGGTCAATGACCCTGCCCTCCCACGTGGGCGTTTACCTCTGCCGGGAGAAGGAAGAGTGTGTTCTCCACGGGCATTCCGCCACCGTACCCTCTGTGAGCACGGCCTACGACCGGATACTGATGAACGAGGCTCTCACCGACGTTTTGAGCCAGGCGGGCAAAATGTACCTTACAAGCGCCCTTTTCGAAAAGGACTTCCGCCTTGTGGGCAAATGCTTCAACGCCCTCCGGGATACGGTCACAAAGCTTATCGTCTACCATTGCGGCTGGGAAAATGCCGCCATCTTCTCGGATAAGCTCAATTTCCTGCCCCTGCTTAACGTTTGCATATCCAAAGCCGCAGGCGAGCTGTTCCCGGGGCAGTACTGTCTTTCCAAAATGTCTCAAATGTTCGTAAAAAGGCTTTCGGAATTCTTTGCGGACAGGGAAAGCTCCGGCCTGACCGACACCGAGGCCGAGCTTTTCTCGGATTACAGAGAAAAACGGCTCTACCCCCGGATCTCCTTCTTTTACGAAAACTCCGGCGACGCGGCGATCCAGCGCGTTACGGAGCTTATCGGCAGCTTCCCCGAAGCCGGAGTTGTAAAACAGCTTGCCGACGGAGTCTGGAGCGCCGCTCCGGAGATAAGGGACGAGCTCTTCGCAGAAAAGCTCCGCGAGGTCTTCGGCATGACTCCCGGAAGACTGACGAAGGACTATCTGAAATATCTCACGGATATGTACGTAAAAGAAAGCTCCGCCACGTAGCCGAGGCTGTCACAGGCTGTGACAACCGGTGTGGATTTCGATGCTGTCCTGAAGTATAATATGATCACAAACCAACCGGCACAATAAACGATACCAAAGAGGTGTTACCGCCATGCATCCTGCCGCCGCATTTATTGCAAGCAAGGCCATCAAGGTCATCGGAAAAGAGATCAGAAACAGGATCGCCCTGAAATCTCTTGAGTCCGAAAACAAAAGCCTGCGCGTCAACCGGACTTTCAGGGTCACCGAAAGGGACGACGGAAGATACGTCGCCGTAAAAGCCCCCAGCGCCGTCATCTGCGAGCGCCCGGCAACAAAGCTTGTTTCCGACGTTTCAAAGCGCATGAAAAGCGAAGGCATCACCACCCAGCGCTGGACCGGCGCCGACATTGGCGAAAGAAAGCTGCTTATCGAAAAGCTTTCCCACTGTATGTCCCAGGAAATGCTCATTCCCGCCGAAAAGCGTGCCGGGCTGAAGATCGACTTTTCCGACTCCCCCGACTCCCCCGAAAACGGCGCGCTGACCTTCGACAAGGAACTTCTCGCCTGCAACGACAGCGCCGAGGTCTACACCAGGGTCTTCGAAAAGGTCGCCGCGCTGGACGGGGAAAACAAGGACCGGGCGCTGCGCCCGATCAGCCGGCTTTTCCGCACCCTTTGGGAGACCGAAGCGGAGAACGTTACCGCCGCTCCCGTCGCAGAAAAGATCACCCCGGAGCTTGAGACTCCCGAGGTCTTTGCGGACTTCACCGAAGCTTCTCTTCCCGGTGTTGCCGAGGCCAGGCTGAAGCTGGACGAGATATCCTCCTGGATAAAAGAGATCAACCCCAGATACAGCCCCTTCTCCCCCTACGGTTCAAACTGCGGCACCTGCGCCTTTTACGTTCACGAGCGCATAAACGGCAACAACCTGGGCGAAGCCGGCCCCGTCAACATTGCCCGCACCGACCCCCAGATGGAGTCTATCACCGGACTTTCCTGCCAATACATGAGCGTTGGGGACATTGAAAACGTGCTCAGATCCCGCGGCCCGGGCTCTGACCTTATCGTCGGCATAAACCGTGCCAACGGCGCGGGACACTGGTTCAACGCCTTTTACGACGGCGAAAAAATCTACACCCTGGACGGTCAGACCGGCAAGATCATGGATTGGCCCCACGATTACGGCAACGTGACCGAATGGTGCGCTCTGGTCTGACAGGCAATAAGCATGATGATGTAAGGAGATTAACAAAATGAACAGATC
The DNA here is from genome assembly GCA_015067715.1 of Oscillospiraceae bacterium. Classification (GTDB taxonomy): domain Bacteria; phylum Bacillota; class Clostridia; order Oscillospirales; family QAMX01; genus SIG499. The sequence goes on from SVLY01000102.1 coordinate 3,820, forward strand.
CGAACAGGTCGCTCTGGCGGCAAAGCTTTTGAAGATAACCGAAGACGAGGTCAACGCAAACTGCAGGGATCTTGACTTTTTCAACGCGATCTACGTTTCCATCCCCGTTAAGGGCGGCGACTCGCTGATCGTGGCCTCCGACGGCACCGTGCTCTACGCCGTTTCCGCCGTGTCCCCCCAGGAGCATCTTGAGGCCTTTATAAACGGCATCCGCACTCCCTTAGAGGATTTTAACTGAGTTTTTTACCAAAGACAAAAATGCAGACTGCGCCGGGCATCGGGCGCGGTCTGCATTCTTTTTTGCTCAAGCACGGATACAGATATTGTCAGAGCGCAACGACTGTGGTATAATGACTTTGAAGATCAAATATCTCACAGACCCGGAGGATTTGGGCATGAAAAAGAGATTTGTTATCGTGGGAGCTTCGTCCCGGGCGCTTTCTTCTTACGGACGGCCGCTGGCAGAGATGGCAAAGGAGCGCGTCGAAATCCGGCAGTTTGGCTACGGGGACGACGCCGCCGACAGGGACGCTATCGCGTCTGCCTGCGAGCTGGTCGGCGTTTTTGACATTAACGTCGGCCGGGCAAAATATTTTGCCGCCGAGCTGGACGTTCCCGTCTACGATGATTTCGACACGATGCTCGCCGAGCAAAAGCCGGACTGCATTATCGTAACCACAACGGACTGCGCCCACGCGGAGTATATCGTCCGGGGTCTGGACGGAGGCTTTGACGTGTGGACGGAAAAGCCCATGTGCATCACCGCCGACCAGTGCCGGGCAATTTTAGAGGCGGAAAGGCGCAACGGCAGAAAGATAGGCGTGTGCTTTAACATGCGCTACATAACGTCATCCTCCAG
>SVLY01000024.1 GCA_015067715.1 Oscillospiraceae bacterium
ATAATACAAACTTATCCGCGCAGATAATCTCCCTTGTCGTGGTCAATGACTTGGGCTAACGCCGGAAAACCCTTTATTTACGGGCTTTTCCTGTGTTGTTTCTATTATAACACACTCACATGCCCTGGACGATGCCCCCCGTTGCCTCTAATAATACAGGGTCTGTGATGCGAATACGAAAATTTTTTGTCGTTCGGTCTTTGCTGACTATTTTCACGATTTCGACAGAAAATTCCCGGACTTCACCCATTGAGATGTTGGAAAGAATTGTCGCTTTGCCTGTTTGTATCTCGCCGTAGCCAACGGGGATGGCCGTGCCGGAAAGCGCCTCAGGACAGAGCTCGCCGGGGGACAGCGTGCCGAAAAGGCCGCTCCCGGTATTGGCCGTCACACTTCCGCAGTCCTCATCCGCCCGGAACTGCCCAATGAGCTCTCCCGGGACTCCGGCAACGCCCTTTTTCACCCCCGTCACCGCCGATGGCACAAGGCACCCTTTTGCCACGGGAAAAAGCCCGCAGGAGTCGTTTTCCGCAATGCCGTGTCCCAGCGCGCCGAATACCTCCGCCTCCGGGTCGTAAAAGGTCAGCGTGCCGATGCCGGCCATGCTGTCCCTCACGGATGCGCCGATGCGCCAGCTTCCGTCGGTGCATTTCGCCGGGGTGACGTCCAGAAATATCTCCCGGCCCTCACGCAAAACGGTGAGCCGGACGGTCTCTCCGTCGCAGGCGTTCAGGGCACCGGTGAGCTCCGGGATAGCTTCCACCTTGCTTCCGTTCACCGCCAGAATAAGATCCCCGGCCCGGATTCCCCCGTCCCTGGCCGGAGAGGCTTTTCCCGTTTCGGTCTCCACCTCTTCCACCGACCGAACCGCAACGCCCCCGGCAAAGAGCTTTATGCCCGCAGTGCGCCCGACGGGCACGAGGCTCTCCGGTCTGTAGGCCGCAGAGGCCGAAAGCATTGCTCCGCACAGAGCCAGAACCGCCGCCGATGCCACAAAGCGGCGGAGTTTTTTAGAAAAATTTTCCAAATAATCCCTCCCGATCTTGTTTTTCGCGGCGGTTTTCGCCGCAGGTCATATTATTTCCGCCGTACAGCGGCAAAATAACCGAAGGGAAAATGCAATGTCTGGGGAAATGAGAAAACAAAGGAGAAATATGAAAAATTTTTTTATAGACCCCGTTGCAATCCCGTGCATTATCATTTATAATAGAACCGACAATATCATGTCCGAAAAAAGGAGCTGTATAGAAATGTCAATTCTTACCGACATCAGCGAAGCCCTTCAGAAAGGCAGAGCAAAGATCGTTTCCCAGCTTGTTACCCAGGCCCTTGACGAGGGTATGTCCCCCGAAGTTATTCTTAACGAAGGCCTTCTTGCCGGCATGAATGTTGTCGGCGAAAAATTCCAGAAGAACGAAGTTTTCGTGCCCGAAGTTCTCATCGCCGCCAGAGCCATGAACGCCGGCACCGCCATCATCAAGCCCCGCCTGGCCGAAGAGGGCGTTGAGCCCCTTGGCAAGGTCTGCATCGGCACCGTCGAGGGCGACCTTCACGATATCGGCAAAAACCTGGTCAAGATGATGCTTGAGGGCAAGGGCATTGAGGTCATCGACCTCGGCACCGACGTTTCCGCCGAAAAGTTCGTCTCCACCGCCATCGCCGAGGGCTGCGGCGTTATCTGCTGCTCGGCACTGCTCACCACCACAATGAACGTTATGAAGTCCGTTGTGGAAAAGGCCAACGAGATGGGCGTTCGCGACCGGGTCAAGATCATGGTCGGCGGCGCTCCCGTCACCCAGAGCTTCTGCGACGCCATCGGCGCCGATGCCTACACCTCCGACGCCGCCTCCGCCGCCATCAAAGCCGCCGAATTCCTCGCCGCCGCAAAGGCATAAGCTTACTGCAAAAATGGAACCCCCATCCTTTGGATGGGGGTTTTGTCAACGTAACACAGAAAGAGTATCATGTGTAATATGGACTTTGCCGCAAGAAAATAGTACCGTATAAAAGATTTTGATTACGATCAAAACGGTTCGTATTTCATTACCGTGTGTATTCGTGACCGCAAACAAATCCTTTCGAAAATCAATTCGTCCGGTGACAGGAATGAGATCCGTTACGAACTATTACATCTCGGAAAAATCGCAGATAAAACCATACGCGAAATGAACGCAACATACGAATATTTGTCTGTTGACCACTACGTGATAATGCCTGACCACGTTCATTTCCTTCTCAGTATTCACGGTCAACCCCAAACCTCTGCCGCTATAGCAAGGTTCGTCGGGTCCTTCAAACGCTTTTGCAACAAAGAATACGGCAAAAATCCCTGGCAGAGCAGATATTACGATCACGTGATCCGCAACCAACAGGACTACAACGAAACATGGGAATATATTGATAATAACCCGGCGAAGTGGTTGCTGACTCACCAAAATTAACCCCATCATCGCACGTTACCACACAAACGTAGGGACGCCCCTCCCGGGGCGTCCGAAACGCCGCCATCGGCACACGGCTTAAACCCCGGATGCAAAATCCACAACAAGGCGCAACGGGCAACAGGTTCTACGGGTCATCGCACCTTACCGCACAAACGTAGGGACGCCCCTCCCGGGGCGTCCGAAAGGCCGCCATCGGCACACGGCTTAAATCCCGGACGCAAAATCCGCAACAAGGCGCAACGGGCAACAGGCTCGGACACCCGGGGACGGGTGTCCCTACGAATTATTGCATGTTGTCGCACAAACGTAGGGACGCCCCTCCCGGGGCGTCCGAAAGGCCGCCATCGGCACACGGCTTAAACCCCGGATGCAAAATCCGCAACAAGGCGCAACGGGCAACAGGCTCTACGGGTCATCGCACGTTGTCGCACAAACGTAGGGACGCCCCTCCCGGGGCGTCCGAAATGTCGCCTTCGGCACACGGCTTAAACCCCGGATGCAAAATCCGCAATAAGCTGCAACGGGCAACAGGTTCTACGAGTCATCGCACGTTGTCGCACAAACGTAGGGACGCCCCTCCCGGGGCGTCCGAAAGGCCGCCTTCGGCACACAGCTTAAACCCCGGATGAAAAATCCGCAACAAGGCGCAACGGGCAACAGGTTCGGACACCCGAGGACGGGTGTCCCTACGGATCATCGCACGTTGTCGCACAAACGTCCGAAATACCGCCATCGGCACACGGCTTAAGTCACGGGTGCAAAATCCGCAACAAGGCGCAACGGGCAACAGGCTCTACGGGTCATCGCGCGTTACCGCACAAACGTAGGGACGCCCCTCCCGGGGCGTCCGAAATGCCGCCATCGGCACACGGCTTAAACCCCGGACGCAAAATCCGCAACAGGCTGCAACGGGCAACAGGCTCGGACACCCGGGGACGGGTGTCCCTACGGCTCATCGCGCGTTACCGCACAAACGTAGGGACGCCCCTCCCGGGGCGTCCGAAATGCCGCCTTCGGCACACGACTTAAACCCCGGACGCAAAATCGCAACAGGCTGCAACGGGCAACAGGCTCTACTTATTGAAAAAATACCCGTTGCTTATCGCAACGGGTATTTTTTATTCCGAAACACGCCCTTAGGGCATATATCACTTTTTCTATTTCCTCGCCGTTGCAACGGCAAAGGTGCGTACCCGGGTGCAGAAATTGTACCACACGCATTCGCCGCAATATCGGCGGAAGAGGTCGGGGCGGTTGAAGAGCCCCTTGGTCGCAAGGCAGATCTCGTCCCAGGTCAGGGTCTGACCCAGCTCAAAGCCTGCGGCGGAGAGCCAGTTTTGGTCAAGCCGGTCTATTTTCTCCGCAGAAAGACAGCTTCCCCCGAAGAAATTGGGGCAGCAGCCGCACACGTCGTCCGCCCCGGAGACAAAGGTTATCTCCGTTGAGCCGTCGCGCAGAAGCTGGCATATCTCGTTCATCCGCCGGGTAAAATTGTCGTCGTAGCCCCGGCCGGCGTAGTGCTGAATGCAGATTATGTGGTGGGGCCGAAGCCTGAGCGATGCTTTGCTCACGGTACGTCACACCTCCTCCGGATTTTTACGTTTAAAATACAAGATAGACAAGACAGCCCATAAACGTGCCAACTGCATAGCCCAGAGCGCCGCAGATAAGTCCCGGGGCGGTGAGCTTTTCGTTTTTAAGCTGGGCGGTAACTGCGGGCACGAAGGCAGGTCCGTAGATCCCGGCGGTCATGGTCACGATGGCGCAGTCCGTGTCTATGCGGAAGATGGCACAGAGCAGGGCGTGGAGCACGAAGCTCACCAGAGTTATGCCGCCCAAAAGGGCAAGCACCGCCCAAAATCCCCTGTCCATATCACCTATCTTCAGGGAGCTTGAAAGGGCAAAGGAGAAAACCAGGATAAGATACTGCCCGGCGGCAACGTTTGAGCTGACCTCGCGGATCTTTTTAACGAAGGACAGCCCCAGCCCCAGCACCGTAACGGCGATCATCACCGCAGGCACCAGCATGTCCGTAAGCTTTCCGCCCCGCCAGAGCCAAAGCCCCGCGCCGATCAGCGCTCCGACCAGCACACAGCCCAGTGACAAAAGCAGGTTTCTGATCAGCCCCGGAGTGAAGCGCAAAGCGTCCACACGGTCTGCGTTCACCGCGGCCTCTTCGCCCTTTACGTAGGAGGAAAGGGTGCTTTTGGGCAGTATCCGCGAGAGCAGGGGTCTTGCCAGCAGAAGAATGAAAACGTAGAAAACGCCGCCGATGAGCATATCTGCAAGGTTTCCGCTGACGATGGCAGAGTTTTCCGCGCCGATGATAACGCCGATGGAGTTGAAATTGGACGTGCCCCCGGTGTAGAGACCAACGGCCATGGCAGAAAGCTTTTCGCCCTCGAAGACCCTGTCCCCAAAGATCAGTCCCGCTCCGATGCACACGGCGCAGACCGAAACCGCAAGAGAGCCAAAGCTTATCAGCACCGGCACGGACAGCCGCCGAACCTCGGAAAGCTTCGTGCCAAAGAGCAAAAGGGGAATTGCAAGGCCGATGGCAACGTAGGAGCCGATCTCGCCAACGTCGCTGTTAAGGGAAAACTCAACTCCGGCCAGGTTCACCGCCCACACCGCCAGGGCCACCAGAATACCCAAAAGATAGGCCGTGCCCACAGTTCCGATAAAACGGGTGAGACGGTTGTTCCGCCAGCGCATTATCAGCGCCGGTACGGCGAAAATTGCGACGAGCTGAACAAGGGCAATTGCGATATCCACCTTTTTACCATATCCTCTCTGAATGTTTTTTCCGTTCACGTCTATTATACGGCACCAAAAAACCGGTGTCAACGGGAAATTTAACCTTCTACCGTCTCAAAAACCGTCCGGGTTGAAAAATTTTTTCTTTTTCTTCCCGTCCCCCGTTGACAAAAAGCGGTATATGATGTATAATCTTAACGCTTTACCGCATCACTACGTTAAAGTGAAAAATTCATCACACAAGAAAACGAATCGAGGAAACACTTATGAAGAAGAGAGTTCTCGCCATCATCTGCGCGGCAGTTATGCTTCTTGGCACACTTTGCATGGCCGGCTGCGGCGCCGAGTCCGACTGGGCCGCCATCGAAGAAAACGGCCAGCTTGTTATCGGCATCACCATCTACGACCCCATGAACTACTACGACGACGCCGGCAACCTTATCGGCTTTGACACCGAATTTGCCAACGCCGTCTGCGAAAAGCTGGGCGTTGAAGCCAAGTTCCAGATCATCGACTGGAAAATGAAGGAGACCGAGCTCAAGTCCTACAACATCGACTGCATCTGGAACGGCCTTACCGTAAACGAAGAGCGCAAGCTGGATATGGACTTCACCCAGAGCTACCTCACCAACAAGCAGGTCGTTGTTGCAAAGGCCTCTGCCGGCTACACCGACGCTGCCAGCCTTTCCGGCGCTATCCTCTCTGCTGAGGGCGGCTCCGCAGGCGAAACTGCCATCGCTGCCGACACCAACCTCTCCAAGGCCACCTACTCCGCCTCCGCAACCCAGACCGACGCTCTGCTGGCTCTCGTTTCCGGCAACGCCGACGCCATCATCATCGACTACACTCTGGCCATCGCCTCCTGCGGCACCGGCGCCTACGCCGACCTTGTGATCCTCGAGGGCGTTGAGCTGGCCGACGAAGAGTACGCCATCGGCTTCCGCGTCGGTTCCGACATGGTCGAAAAGGTCGACAAGATCATCGATCAGCTGGAAAAGGACGGCACCCTTGCCGCCATCGCCGAGAAGTACGGTCTGACCGAGCGCTACGAGGAAGCACAGAACAAGTAAAATGCTTTTCTGGGACGTCACTTTACAACTGCTTGAAGGCTTCGGCCTTACATGTCTGCTGTTTATTTCGACGCTGGTGCTTGCACTGCCCCTCGGATTGGTATTTGCTTTCGGATCAATGAGCAAAACAAAGCCCCTTCAATTTATAACAAGGGGCTTTGTTTATATTATAAGGGGCACGCCCCTTTTGCTCCAGCTTATGATCGTGGTCTACCTTCCGGGCATCGTTTTCCACCACCCCCTCACAAAATGGGGGATCTTCGGCGGAAACGTTGAGGTGGCATATTTCTGCGGCGCGCTTGCGGCATTCGTTATAAACTACGCCTGCTATTTCTCCGAGATCTACCGCGGCGGCATCGAAAACATCCCCCGGGGGCAGTACGAGGCCGGTCAGGTGCTTGGCATGACCAAACGCCAGGTCTTCTTTAAGGTCATTCTGCTCCAGGTGTTCAAAAACATTCTGGCGCCCATCAGCAACGAGACCATCACCCTCGTCAAGGACACCGCTCTTGCCCGAAGCGTTGCGGTGGCAGAGATATTCTTCGTGTCCTACGAGCTGTTGTCTTTGAAAAACATAATCTGGCCGCTGTTCTACACCGGCGTTTTCTACCTTGTTTTCAACACCATTCTGACAATCCTTTTCAACAAGCTTGAAAAGCGGCTGTCCTATTTCCGAAGTTAGTGGAGGGCAGAAAAATGTCTGTTTTGGAAGTTAAAAACATAACCAAGAGCTTTGGAAAGACCGAGGTCTTAAAGGGCATAAGCTTTTCTCTGGAAAAGGGCGAGGTTCTTGCCATTATCGGCTCTTCCGGCAGCGGCAAGACCACCCTTTTGCGCTGTCTGAACTTTTTGGAGACTCCCTCCGGAGGAAGCTTTTACGTTAACGGCGAGCTGGTTTACGACGCCTCCGCCCAGAAAGCCCCCAGCGAGGCTCAGATCCGCAAAAACGGCCTTCACTTCGGCCTTGTCTTTCAGAGCTTCAACCTCTTCCCCCAGTACACGGTCTTCCGCAACGTGACCCTTGCCCCGGAGCTGAAAGCCGCCGAGACCTACCGAAAGGGAACGGCGGAATACCGCGCCGAGATCGAGCGTATCCACGCCACCGCCCACAGCCTTATCGCCAGAGTTGGTCTTACGGACAAGGAGAACTCCTATCCCTGCCAGCTCTCCGGCGGTCAGCAGCAGCGCGTTGCCATAGCCCGGGCCCTTGCCCGCCAGCCCGAGATACTCTGCTTTGACGAGCCCACCAGCGCCCTTGACCCGGAGCTTACCGGCGAGGTGCTCAGAGTTATAAAGGGTCTGAAATCCGGCGACTCCACAATGATCGTCGTCACCCACGAAATGGAATTTGCCCGCAGCGTTGCGGACAGGGTCATCTTCATGGCAGACGGCGTTATCGAGGAAGAGGGTACCCCCGAAGAGGTCTTCGGAGATCCCCAAAGCCCCAAGACCCAGGCCTTTCTGGCAAAGTCTTTGGAAAAGATCTGAACACAAAAACCGGCATCCCGTGGGATGCCGGTTTTTTTATAATTTCATTCTCCAATTCTTCTGCGGAACTCGGCCTCGTCGATTATCTCTATCCCAAGGGCCTCGGCCTTGGTGAGCTTGCTTCCCGCATCCTCACCGGCAAGAACGACGCTCGTCTTTTTGGACACCGAGCCGCTCACCTTGCCGCCGTTGGCCTCGATAATTGCCGAAGCCTCTGCCCGGGAAAGGGTGGGCAGAGTGCCCGTGAGCACGAAGGTGAGTCCGGCAAAAAGCGTACCCTTTTCCCTCTTTTCCTGGGTCATGTTCACCCCGTTTTCCCTCAGCTTTTCAACCAGAGCCTTTGAGCTCTCAAGAGAAAACCACTCGGAAATATATTCTGCGGTCACGGGGCCAACGTCCCGTATCTGGGAAAGGCGCTCGGTTCCGGCCCCGGCGATTTCGTCCAGCGAGCCAAACTCCTCTGCCAGAACTGCGGCGGCCTTCGTACCCACCTGACGGATGCCAAGGGCGCAGAGCAGACGGGAAAGAGGATTTTTCTTTGAATTTTCAACGGCGGCCAAAAGCTTTTCCGCCGATCTTTCGCCCATGCCCTCAAGGGCGGCGATATCCTCTGCCCGGAGGGTGTAGAGGTCTGCCGGAGAGGAGATAAGCCCCTTTTCCAAAAAAGCCGAAACTATCGCCGGGCCAAGACCCTCGATGTCCATGGCGTCCCGGGAGGCAAAATGTGTGAGGCTTCGGGCAAGCTGTGCCGGACAGGAGGCCGAGACGCACCGGTAAGCCGCGCCGCCCTCGTCGGGGAAGACCCTTCCCCCGCACACGGGACAGCTTTCCGGCATATGCCAGGGCTTTTCCTCTCCCGTGCGGGCGGACTTGTCCGAGGAGAGCACCTCAGGTATTATTTCTCCGGCCTTTCTCACGATGACCGTGTCCCCCACGCGGATGTCCTTTGCTTCGATATTTCCCATATTGTGCAGGGTCGCCCGGCTTACCGTGGTGCCCGCAAGGCGCACGGGCGCCAGAACGGCGTTGGGGGTGAGCACGCCTGTGCGCCCCACCTGAACCACGATGTCCAGAAGCTTCGTCCGCTTCTCCTCCGGGGGATATTTATATGCCGCCGCCCATCTGGGGGCTTTGGCAGTGGAGCCCAGAAGCTCTCTTGCGGCAAGGGAGTCCACCTTCACAACGGCGCCGTCTATGCCGTAGCCCAGAGTGCCCCGCTTTTCACCCAGAGCGGCAATGTATTCCACCGCCTCGTCCATGCTTTCGCACCGGCAGAAGTCCGGACTCACCGCAAAGCCCCAGGAGGCCAGCTTTTCAAGGGACTCGCTGTGGCTCTCAAAGCCCAGCTCGCGGGCGTTTTGCAGGTTGAAAACGAAAATATCCAGTCCGCGGGATGCGGCAACAGAGGAATCAAGCTGGCGCAGACTGCCCGCGGCGGCGTTTCTGGGGTTGGCAAAAAGGCTCTCCCCGGCCTCTTCACGCCGGGCGTTCAGGGCGGCAAAGCGCGCTTCGGTCATGTACACCTCTCCCCGGACGACCAGGTGAGCCGGATAGTCTCCCCTGAGCTTCAGCGGCAGGCTTTTCACCGTGCGGAGGTTTTCCGTAACGTCCTCCCCGGTCACTCCGTCGCCCCGGGTGGCGCCGAGGGCAAAAATGCCGTTTTCGTAAGTGAGAGAAACGCTGAGACCGTCTATCTTGTTTTCCCCAACGTAGACCGGGTGTTCAACTGCCGCGCGCACACGGCGGTCGAAATCGTAGAGCTCCTCAAAGCTGAAAACGTCGTTGAGGCTCTCCATGGGATAGGCGTGGGTGACGGGGGTGAAGCCCTCGAGTATCCTGCCGCCCACACGCCGGGTGGGTGATTGGGGAAGGGCAATCTCCGGATATTCCGCCTCCAGAGCCCGGAGCTCCCGGGAGAGGGCGTCGTATTCAAAGTCGGAGATCTCGGGAGAGTCCTGGGTATAGTATTTTTCGGAGTGGTATATCAAAAGGTCGGTGAGCTTGCGGATGCGCTCTGCGGGAGAGTCCATTTTGCCGATACCTCCTTTTCGGTGGAAAATGTTCTTCATATATATTATACCACCCTGACCTTCCCAATTCAACGGGAAAGATAAGTTTAAAAAATACCGTCAAAGCCCCAAAAGCTCTATTGAAATCCCCGTTCGGCAATGCTATAATATATGGGAATATGTATGTAAAGGGGGAAGAGGGACAAAATGCCCTGCCAGATCGTTGCCGTTGCCAGCCAAAAGGGCGGCGTTGGAAAGACAACCACCGCCGTAAGCCTTGCCGCATCCCTTAACCGCCTTGGCGTGAAGACCCTGCTGGTGGACTTCGACCCCCAGAGCAACGCCACGGGAAACTTCGGCGTATCCAAAAAAGATATCAAGGCCGACGTTTACGACCTTCTTTCCCGCCGGGCAACCGCCGCCGAGGCCGTTGTTCACACAAAATACGGCGATATCATCCCCGCCACCATCGGACTGGTGGGTGCCGAGATCTCCCTTGTCTCCGAGGAGGACCGTGAGCTCCGCTTAAAAGAGGGGCTGGACACTCTCCGCCCGGCCTACGACCTTATCCTTATCGACTGCGCCCCCAGCCTTGGGCTTCTGATGCTCAACGGAATGTGCGCGGCGGACAGCGTGCTCATCCCCATACAGTGCGAGTATCTTGCGCTGGAGGGGCTCTCCCTCACCATCGACACCATCCGCAACGTCCGCAGAAAGCTGAACCCCTCCCTTGAGCTTTGCGGCCTTGTGTTCACCATGTACGACGGGCGCACCAACCTCTCAAGCCAGGTGGCCCGTGAGGTTAAGCGCCACTTTGCGGACAAGATCTTCAAGACCGTCATCCCCCGGAACGTGCGTCTCAGCGAGGCTCCCAGCCACGGAATGCCCGTTCAGTATTACGATAAGTCTTCAAAGGGTTCAAAGAGCTACGAGGAGCTGGCCGAGGAATTCGTTCTTCGCCTGCGGATCGTCCCGGATCCCAAAAAGAAATAGGCCGCTCCCCTTTTTTTCGTGAGAGTTAAGAAAGGCAAAAACAGACTATGGCAAAAAAACAGATGGGTCTCGGCAGAGGTCTTGACGAGCTTTTCGGTTCTGCAGAGCCGGAGGTAACCGTCGCCCCCTCCGAGCTGGACATAAACTTAATAGAACCCAGCCGGGAACAGCCCCGTAAGAGCTTCCCGGAGGAGGCTTTGAACGAGCTCTCCGAAAGCATCGCCCTCCACGGGGTCATAACCCCCATAACCGTGCGGAAAATATCCGACGACCGCTACCGCATTATCGCAGGCGAGCGCAGATACCGCGCCTCCCGCATGGCCGGGCTGAAGACCGTTCCCGTCCACATCGTTGAGGCGGACGAGCTCTCCGCAATGGAGATGGGCCTTGTGGAAAACATTCAGCGCCAGGATCTGAACCCCGTTGAAGAGGCCGAGGGCATTCGCACCCTTATCGAGCGCTACGGCATGAGCCAGGAAAACGCCGCCACCCGGCTTTCCCGCTCCCGTCCGGCAATAACCAACGCGCTGAGGCTTCTGGATCTTCCCGAAAAGGTAAAACAGCTTCTCGCCCAGGGTCTGCTCTCCGCCGGTCACGGCCGGGCTCTTGCGGTGCTTGAGGACGAAAAGCTCTGCTCCATGGCCGCCGACAGGGTCATTGCCGAAAAGCTCAGCGTCCGCCAGACCGAAGCCCTTGTGAAAAAGCTGAAAACCGCCCCCAAAAAGCCTGCCAAGCCCTCCGGGGACGGGGTGGACTACGCCGCAGAGCTTTCAAAAAAGCTCTCCGAAAACCTCGGCCGCCAGGTGAGCATTAAGATGAGCCGGGGCAACGCCGGAAAGGTCACGCTGAACTTTGCGGACCTTGACGATCTTGACAGAATTCTGGCTCTGCTGGAAAAATAAATAAAACAGAAATGAAACCGGAAAGGTAAGAGATAAAATGCTTGATATCAAACTTATAAGAGAAAATCCCCAGGACGTTAAAGACAGACTTCTTGCCAAGGAGTGCGACTGCTCTGAGGCCATCGACCGTATTCTCCAGCTGGACACCGAGCGCCGTGAGGCCATTTTCAAGACCGAACAGCTCAAGGCCGAGCAGAACAAGGTCACAAAGCAGATCCCCGCAATGAAAAAAGCCGGCCAGGACACCGCTCCCGTTTTTGCCCGCATGAAGGAGATCTCCGAAAACGTAAAGGCCTGCGACGCCCGTGTCAAGGAGATCGAAGGCGAGTACACCGAGCTTATGCTCTCTCTGCCCAACCTTCCGGACACCGACCTTAAGCCCGGCGGCAAGGAAAACAACGAGCCCCTCCGTTTCTACGGCGAGCCCCACGTTTTCGATTTCGAGCCCAAAAACCACGTTGACATCTGCAAAGGTCTGGGTCTCATCGACTACGAGCGCGGCGTTAAGCTCTCCGGCAACGGCTTCTGGGTCTACCGCGGTCTTGGCGCAAGACTTGAGTGGGCTCTGCTGAACTACTTCATCGACACCCATATCGGCGACGGCTACGAGCTGGTCCTCGTGCCCCATATGCTGGGCTACGAGTGCGGCCTCACAGCCGGTCAGTTCCCCAAGTTTAAGGACGACGTTTACTGGCTGGACACCGCCGAGGATTCCCAGCGCCGCTTTATGCTGCCCACCGCAGAGACCGCTCTGGTCTCCCTCCACCGGGACGAGATCCTCACCGAGGCCGACCTGCCCCGGAAATACATCTCCTACACCCCCTGCTTCCGCCGCGAAGCCGGCTCCTACCGCTCCGACGAGCGCGGTATGGTCCGCGGACATCAGTTCAACAAGGTGGAGATGGTCCAGTACACCCTGCCCGAAAAGTCCGACGAGGCCTTTGAAGAGCTTGTGGGCAAGGCAGAGGCTCTTGTAAAGGGTCTTGGCTTCCACTTCCGCACCGTAAAGCTGGCCGCCGCCGACTGCTCGGCTTCCATGGCCCGCACCTACGATATCGAGATCCACATCCCCTCCATGAACGGCTACAAGGAAGTCTCCTCCGTCTCCAACGCCAGAGACTACCAGGCTCGCCGGGGTCAGATGCGCTTCCGCAGAGAGTCCACCGGCAAGACCGAGTTCGTCCACACTCTCAACGGCTCCGGCCTGGCCACCTCCCGCATTCTGCCCGCCATCGTGGAGCAGAACCAGCAGGCCGACGGCAGCGTCGTCGTGCCGGAGGTCCTCCGCAAATATCTGGGCGGCATCGAAGTCATCAGATAAATGCTCACCCACACAGGAACAGTAACCTTAGAGACGCCGCGGCTTTTGCTGCGGCGTCTTGACAGGTCGGACGCAAAAATGCTCCACGCAAACTGGGGAAGCTCCGAGGAGGTCTACAAATACATGACCACCCCCATTATGCCAAACCTTTACGACGTGGAGAATTTCATAGAAAAAAAGCTCCGGGCGTATTTTTCCCCGGATTTTTACTATTGGGGCGTGGTTGAAAAGTCAAGCGGAGAGCTTATCGGCATGGCCACCCTCACCGAGGTCTCGGAATTCGGCCGCACGGCAAACCTTGCCTATTCTCTTGGGGTTCCCTGGTGGGGAAAGGGCTATGCCCGTGAGGCCGGAGCCGCAGTTCTGGCTCACGCCTTTGAGACCGTGGGCTTCAGAAAGATCTACGGCTGTCACTTCACCGAAAACGACCGCAGCGGCCGCGTGCTGCTGGCACTTGGAATGGAACACACCGGTCAGGGAAAGAATAAGGTCTGGCAGCTGGGGCGCTACCTCACCTACGAGGGCTACGAGCTTTCCTGCCGCAGATACACAAAGCTAAAAAGAGGGAGAGCGTAAGATCGCCGTGGAGCTTGCAAGTATAGATACGATTCGCTACGTCTGCGATAAATACGGTTTCGCCTTTTCAAAGGATCTGGGTCAGAATTTCCTCACCGACCCCCGCATTCCCGAGGCCATTGCCCAGGGCGCAGGGGTGGAAGGGAAATGCGTTTTGGAGGTTGGCCCCGGCATTGGCACGCTCACCGCAAGCCTTGCCTCCCGGGCAAAGGCCGTATGCGCGCTGGAGCTGGACAAGAGCCTTTTCCCCGTGCTGGACGAAACTCTCGCCCCCTATCCCAACGCCGCCTACGTCTCCGGGGACGTTATGAAGACCGACCTTGCCGCCCTGGCAGACGAAAAATTCGGCGCCGGGGAGCCCGTTTGCGCCGTTTCAAACCTGCCATATTGCGTGACCACCCCGGCAATACTCCGCATTCTTGGCACCGGGCGCTTTGAAAGCGTCACCGTGATGATCCAGAAGGAGGCCGCAAAAAAGCTCACCTGCTCCCCCGGGGACAGTCAGTGGTGCCTTTTTTCCGCTTTGGCCACCTACCGGGCAGATATCAAAAAGCTCTTCGACGTGTCAAAGGGCTGTTTTTATCCCCAGCCCAAGGTGGACTCCACCGTGCTTGGAATGACCTGCAAAAAGGTGGATCCCCCCCTGGCCGATGCCTTTGAAAGAGTTGCCACCGCACTTTTTGCACAGCGCAGAAAGACCGTTAAAAACACAATTTCCCGAATGCCCGGCCTTTCCGGGACGGAGGCCGGAGCCCTGCTTTCCTCCGCCGGCATAGATCCTTCCCGCCGGGGAGAGACGCTTTCCGTGGACGAAATCGCGCGTCTTGCCGGATTGATGGTGCAAACGATACAAAAAGACCCTGCGTGAAA
The DNA here is from genome assembly GCA_015067715.1 of Oscillospiraceae bacterium. Taxonomy (GTDB): domain Bacteria; phylum Bacillota; class Clostridia; order Oscillospirales; family QAMX01; genus SIG499. The sequence continues at coordinate 14,431 of SVLY01000024.1, forward strand.
ATAAAACTATTTACAAAACTGTAATTGAAAGTTTTGTATTTTAGAGGTATAATACTGGTATTACAATAAGTGTAATAGGTGTATCACGAAGTGATATATTCGAAAGGAGATCAATATGGCCAACACCACCAATAAGGCTGTCCTCAGCTGGATCGACGAAATGGTCGCCATGACCACCCCCGATAAGATCGTCTGGATCGACGGAAGCGACGAGCAGAAGGAAGCCCTCCGCGCCGAGGCTTGCGCCACCGGCGAGATCATCAAGCTCAACCAGGAGCTTCTCCCCGACTGCTACTATCACCGCACCGCCGTTAACGACGTTGCCCGCGTTGAAGGCCGCACCTTTATCTGCGCCCCCAGCAAGCTGGAAGCCGGTCCCACCAACAACTGGATGGACCCCGCCGAAGCTTACGCTATGGCTGCCGAGATCTTCAAGGGCAGCATGAAGGGCCGCACCATGTACGTCATCCCCTACTCCATGGGTGCCATCGGCTCTCCCTTTGCCAAGGTCGGTATCGAGCTGACCGACTCCATCTACGTTGTTCTCAACATGATGATCATGACCCGCGTCGGCAACGCCGTCCTCGACATGCTCGGTGACAACGAAGACTTCGTTCACGGTCTCCACGGCAAGTGCGAGCTGGACGAGGAGAAGAGATATATTCTCCAGTTCCCCCAGGACAACACCATCTGGAGCTGCAACTCCGGTTACGGCGGCAACGTCCTGCTGGGCAAGAAGTGCTTTGCTCTCCGTATCGCCTCCTACCAGGGCTGGAAGGAAGGCTGGATGGCCGAGCATATGCTCATCCTCGGCATTGAAACTCCCGAAGGCGAGACCAAGTACGTCTCCGCCGCATTCCCCTCTGCCTGCGGCAAGACCAACCTGGCCATGCTCATTCCTCCCGCAGAGTACCTCGAAAAGGGCTACAAGGTCGTCACCGTCGGCGACGATATCGCCTGGCTCCGCATCAACGAGAACGGCGGCCTGAGCGCCGTCAACCCCGAAGCCGGCTTCTTCGGCGTCGCCCCCGGCACCAACGCCAAGTCCAACCCCAACGCTCTCGCCTCCACCCGTAAGGGCACCATCTTTACCAACGTCGTTTACAACGACAAGGACGGTACAGTGTGGTGGGAAGGCCTCGACAAGAATCCTCCCCACGGTGTCAACGACTGGACCGGCAAGCCCTGGGATCCCGAATCCGGCGTCAAGGGCGCTCACCCCAACAGCCGCTTCACCGCTCCCGCCGCAAACTGCCCCTGCATCTCCTCCAAGTGGGAAGATCCTGCCGGCGTTCCCCTGTCCGCCATCATCTTCGGCGGCCGCCGTGCAAAGTGCGCACCCCTTGTTTACCAGTCCCGTAACTGGCAGCACGGTGTCTTCGTTGGCTCCATCATGGCCTCCGAGACCACTGCCGCCGCCTCCGGTGCCGTCGGTGTTGTCCGCCGCGACCCCATGGCAATGCTGCCCTTCTGCGGCTACAACATGGCCTGGTATTGGAAGCACTGGCTCGACATGGGCAAGAAGCTCACCAATCCTCCCATGATCTTCAACGTCAACTGGTTCCGTCTCAATGAGAACGGCAAGTTCATGTGGCCCGGCTTCGGCGACAACTTCCGCGTTCTCGAGTGGATCATCAAGCGCTGCGAAGGCAAGATCGACGCTGAAGAGACTGCCATCGGCTTTGTTCCCAAGGCTGAGGACATCAACCTCTCCGGCCTCGACTACACCATCGAGGAAGGCAAGAAGTTCGACATCGAAGCTCTCCGCGAGATCCTCCAGATCAACACCGAGTACTGGCTGGAAGACGTCGAAAGCATCAAGGCTCTCTACGCCCGCTTTGGCGACGAGCTTCCCGCCGAGATGGCCTTTGAGCTCCTCAAGCTGGAGAACAACCTCAAGAAGTAATTTCCCGTCGAGAAAAACGGCATAGACTTTACTCTCACCCAAGGACAGCAGCCCCCAAAACCGGGGCTTGCTGTCCTTGTTGTGGGAGCAGACAAATCCCCCCCCCAATAAAACCCACACATCCCCCCCTCCACACAACAACAAAACAGGGGCAAATCATCCGAAAGCCCAGGTACATAAACATATGATGACAGAATTTCTCTCTATTGCACTGGCCCTTATCTTTGGCCTGCTCTTCACAAGAATCACCAGCCGTTTCAAGCTCCCCGACGTCACCGCATATCTTGTCGCGGGCGTTCTCGTGGGTCCCTACTGCCTTGGCAGACTGGGCGTTCCCGGCCTCGGCTTCAACAGCTTCGATGCCCTTTCCAAGATCGGCTTCATCTCCGAGGCCGCCCTTGGCTTTATCGCTTTTGCCATCGGCAGCGAGTTTAAAGTCTCTTCCCTGAAAAAAACCGGCAAACAGGCCGTTATCATAGGCATTCTCCAGGCCGTTGTCACCACCCTTGTTGTTGACGCCGTCCTTATCGGCGTCAGCCTTGCCACCGGCGGAAAGCTGAGCATTCCCGCAGCCATCACTCTCGGCGCGATCGCCTCTGCCACCGCTCCCGCCGCCACCCTTATGGTCGTCCGTCAGTTCAAGGCCAAGGGCAAGGTCACCGAGGTGCTCCTGCCCGTCGTCGCTCTGGATGACGCTGTGGGTCTGGCTCTGTTTGCAGTTTCCTTCGGCATTGCCCGCGCCATGGCCGGCGGAACTCTGGACATTTACTCCATCATCTGCAATCCTCTTATCGAGATCTTCGCCTCTCTGGCTCTCGGCGCCGTCTGCGGTGTTATCCTCACCCAGCTTGAGCGAATGTTCCACTCCAACCGCAACAGAACCTCCATGATCATCGGCTTCATTCTGGCCACCGTTGGCATCTCCATGCTTGAGATCCCCGTGGGTCCCGTTGAGATCGCCTTCTCTCCCCTGCTGGTCTGCATGATGATGGGCACCGTTTTCTGCAACCTCTGCCCCCTGGCAGACGATCTTATGGAGCGCTCCGACAAGTGGAGCGCGCCCCTGCTGGCTCTGTTCTTCGTTATCAGCGGCTCCGACCTTGAACTTGGCGTTTTCTCCGACATCGTCGTCGTTCTCATCGGCGCGGCCTATATCCTCTCCCGCTGTCTGGGCAAATACGTTGGCGCCTATATCTCCAGCGTTATCTCCAAGGCAGACCCCATGGTCAAGAAATATCTGGGCATCACTCTCTTCCCCCAGGCAGGCGTTGCCCTTGGTATGTGCGTCACCGCATCTGCCCTTCCCGGTGACGGCCCCATGATCCGAAACATCATTCTCTTCGGCGTTCTCATCTACGAGCTGGTGGGCCCCATGCTCACCAAGATCGCCCTCACCAGGTCCGGCGACATCGTTGCCCCCGGCAAGGAGGTTCTGGAGCGCAGAGAGAAAAAGCTGGAAGCAGCCGCCGCAAAAAAGCAGGGCTGAGTACAGCAAATATAAAAAGTCACCTTGAAAAAGGGGCTTTTTTGTTTGGCGAAAACCTCTTAAGATACGGATAAGAAGCAGATTCATGAACAACAGACGCACAAAACAGATCATCAACCTCGTCATGCCCGCGCTGGTCTTCGGCTCGTTTACCGGCGTATTTACCGCTCTGGCGGTGCTGGTATTCAAATTCTGCGCAAGGCACGCCGTGGAACTGTCCCACAAGGCCTACGGACTTATAAGCGAACACCTTTGGCTCGTCCCCGTTGCCCTTGGACTCATGGCCATCGTCGCCCTGGGGCTCAGCTTTTTATACAGGCACGTTCCAAACGCAATGGGTGGAGGCATTCCCACGGCCATAGGCGTTTTGCGTGGGCTCGTCGTTTTCAGGTGGTTCGCCGCGCTTGCCGGAACGTTCACCGCATCTCTCGTCTCGTTTTTGCTGGGTGTTCCCCTTGGCACCGAGGGTCCCTCCGTTCAGATGGGCACTGCCGTTGGCAAGGGCATAATGCAGCCCTTTGGCTCCCACAAGGCCTGGGAGCGCTATTCCATGACCGGCGGCGCCTGCGCGGGCTTTTCCGTTGCAACGGGAGCGCCGGTGTCCGGAATTATGTTTGCCGTTGAAGAGGCTCACCAGCGCATCTCACCCATGATATTTCTGGTCTCCGCAGTTTCGGTTGCGGCTTCCCATTTCACCGCCGAGCTTCTCTCCCCCGTTTTCGGTGAGGAGCTCCGGCTTTTCCCCCGGCTGGAGATGGTCTCCCTCTCCTTCGGTGAGCTTTGGCTGCCAATTTGCATCGGCCTGCTCTCCGGGCTGTTTGCGGTGGTATTTCTGAAGTTCTACCGCACCGTTGAACGCCTTATCTCCCGCAGGCTCAATAAAGTCCCCCACTGGCTTCGGATATTCGCTGTCTTTGCCCTCACCCTTTGCGCCGGACTTTGCTCTTTTTCCTTCGTCTCCACCGGCCACCACCTTATGCCGGACGTTATGGCAGGGGGCGTAGGGCTGGGGCTGCTCTGCGCCACACTTTTGGTGCGCTCGGCGCTGACCGTTCTTGCCAGCACCAACAGCCTCACCGGCGGTATATTTTTGCCTATCATGGCAATCGGAACGGTGTTTGCCGCCCTTATTGCCAAGGTCGCCCTGGGTCTGGGGCTTGGAGAGGAATATTACCTGCCCATCGTCACCGTGGGAATTGCCGCCTGCATTTCCGGCATGATGAAAATGCCCCTGACGGCAATAGTCTTCTCGGTTGAGGCGCTTTCCTGTGACGGAAACATAATCCACGTGGTCGCGGCCGTCACCGCGGCATACATGATAACGGAGATCTTCGACGCAAAGTCCATCAACGACACCGTCCTTGACCGCCGCCTTGAAAAGCTCAACGAGGGTCGTAAGCAAACCGTGATCGATACTTTTGTCTCCGTGAAGGATAATTCCTTTGCTGTGGGCAAACAGATAAGAGACATTCTCTGGCCCGCGAACCTCTTCGTCCTTTCCGTTCAGCACAGCCGGACCTCCTCCGCCCTCGTGGATGAGCACGGAGGCAACGCCCTCAGAGCCGGAGACAGGCTCCACGTGAGATATTCCACCTTCAACGAGGAACAGACCAAAAAAGAGCTCACCGCCATCGTCGGCCATCAGTCCTACGCCGAAACAGAAGACGATATCGTATAATACCACCCTCCCCCGTATCATCCCGGAGACTTAGTAAAAGAAAACACCTTTTGTCTGGGACAAAAGGTGTTTTCTTTTACAATGAAATTTGCCCTGCGGGCAAGTGAAATCGCTTCGCGATGAAATATTTACTTCGTAAATATGAAATATTCGCTGACGCGAATGTGGGCAAATTCATCTCTATTCGCCCTACCGCAATTATTCGTTATTCTATATTCATTTGTTCCCGCGTGTCATCCCGGTTGCCCTTCCCGGCAACACCGTGCCGATGGCGACGTTGGCGGGAGGCTGATAGCCTCCCCTACGGGCACGAAGGCCAACCTCGTACCGTAGGGCGGGGGCTTGCTCCCGCCGAAACCCTGTGAAGGCACATGGTTTACAAATTGTGTGAGGACAAGGCTTCCCCTCGCAGGGCGCAGTGAAGCCCTTCGGTCTTCACCGCAGGCTGGATCGGCCAAAGGCCGAGACTGAGGGAGTGAATGCACCCCCGTATCATCCCGGTCGCCCTTCCCGGCAACACCGTTCCGATGGCAACATTTTCGGACGCCCCGGGAGGGGCGTCCCTACGTTTTATTTATTCATTCGTCCTCCGTGCCCCCTCCGCCCCGTTGGGGCACCTCCCCCGAAAGGGGGAGGTTTTATATATGGGTCGATTCGTGAATCGACCCTACCGCAATTATTCATTATTCATCAGCGAAGCGGCTTCATTATTCAATATTCATTCGTCCCCCCGCATCATCCCATATGCCCCTTCCGGCAACATTGTGCCAAAGGCGACGTTTGCGGGCGAACGCAGTTCGCCCCTACGTGCCAATGCGCTGTTGTTCGATATTGTTCTAAATTCAGCCTCCACCTCATCCGCCCCTGCGGGGCACCTTCCCCTGCAAGGGGAAGGCTTTTGGCGTGTGCCTGTAAAGATGTGATGGTGCTAAAAATAAAAGCACGTACCCAAGGCTCCCTCTCCGAGGGAGCTGGATCGGCCAAAGGCCGAGACTGAGGGAGTGAATGCACCAACGTATCATCCCGCTTGCCTCCCGGCAATACCGTGCCGAAGGCGACCTTTTCCGGACGCCCCGGGAGGGGCGTCCCTACATATAATTAATTCATTATCCCCCCGTGCCCCCTCCGCCCCGTTGGGGCACCTCCCCCGAGAGGGGGAGGTTTTATATAGGGCGATTTTCTAATCGCCCATACCTCAACTCTTCACTTTTCACTATTCTCTGTTCACTCTTCACTTAATCCCAACGTGCCACGTTCTGTTTATTCATTCGTTCCAACGCATCATCCCGGTTGCCCTTCCCGGCGACACCGTGCCGACGGCAACGTTTGCGGGCGAACTGCGTTCGCCCGTTTTGCGTAAGCCTGTAAAGATAGGAGTACCCAAGGCTCCCTCTTCGAGGGAGCTGGATCGGCCAAAGGCCGAGACTGAGGGAGTGAATGCACCGGCTTATCATCCCGTTCGCCCTTCCCGGCAACACCGTGCAGACGGCAACGTTTTCCGGACGCCCCGGGAGGGGCGTCCCTACGTTTTATTTATTCATTCGTCCCCCGTGCCCCCTCCGCCCCGTTGGGGCACCTCCCCCGAAAGGGGGAGGTTTTATATAGGGCGATTGTTAAATCGCCCATACCTCAACTCTTCACTTTTCACTATTCTCTGTTCACTCTTCACTTAATCCCAACGTGCCACGTTCTGTTTATTCATTCGTCCCAACGCATCATCCCGCTTGCCTCCCGGCGACAGTTTCACACATTCATTGCAGCAAAAAGCCCCCCCTTGCCTAAAGGGGGGGTAGGGGGGATTCCGTGCCCCTTCCCGGCAACACCGTGCCAAAGGCGACGTTTGCAGGCGTTCACAGAACGCCCCTACGGGTGCAAAGGTAAACCGCGAGCCGTAGGGGCGAACTGCGTTCGCCTATCTTACCGCGTCATCCCGGTAATAAAATATGGGCGATTTTTAAATCGCCCTGCCGCAATTATTCATTATATCTTCCTCCTCCACCTTATGCCGTTCATAGCCGAAAAAACACGTAGCAGGACATATCTGTCCGGTCCAAATCCCGCATATTCCCGCTTTGTGACGTGGCATTTCACGGACAAAAGTGATATAATAATCCTCGAGGCGGGAGGTGACGGCGCTCATGATCGATCAGGCTAAGATCGGCAGATTTCTGAAGGCTCTGCGAAAAGAGAAGGGCAGCACACAGGAAGAAATTGCCGAAGTATTCGGCGTTTCGTCCAGAAGTGTATCCCGTTGGGAAAACGGAAACACCTTACCTGACCTTGGGCTTCTGGTGGAGCTTGCCGATTATTATAACGTTGATATCAAAGAGATCATAGACGGCGAAAGGAAAAGAGATAAAGTGGATGCCGAAACGAAAGAGACTCTGCTGAGGGTGGCAGATTATTCCGCCAACACAAAAAAACGTGCCGTGAAAAAGATAATCGTCATTGTCGCGGTCTGTCTGGGAGTTATCAGCGCTCTGGTGGTTGCGCTGACCGGGCTGATCGTTTCCGCATTTTTTCAGCAGTATAACTTAAACGGGGTCAGCAGTCTGCTGTGTATTTCCATAGATTACAGCCAGCCCCGGGAATACGTGGGTCAGCTTAAGGGCTACAGCATTTACGTCGAGGACATGAAAACGGACGAACTGTATTTTACCACCATAACCGCAGACAACCTCTCCCTCAAAGATGCTGTCGAAAACGGAGCGGTCTCCGTAAAAGACTGGCGGAAAAAGGCCTGGGTCATATTCTCAGACGGAGATACGGAGATCCTCCGCTACGAAAATTACGAGATCGCCGTAAGCGCCGGAGAGTGCGTTATCAGACCCATCCCGCATTGATCAGCTCCCCCTTATGCCGGGTGAGAGAGGATTCCGTGCCCTTTCCAGCAACGCCGTGCCAAAGGCGACATTTTCGGACGCCCCGGGAGGGGCGTCCCTACGTTTTAGTTATTAATTCGTCCCCACGCATCATCCCGTTTGCCTCCCGGCAATACAGTTTCACACATTCGCCGCAGCAAAAAGCCCCCCTTGCCTAAAGGGGGGGTAGGGGGGGATTCCGTAAGCCCTCTCCCGGCAACACCGTGCCAAAGGCGACGTTTGCGGGCGCCCCGGGAGGGGCGTCCCTACGTTTTATTTATTCATTCGTCCCCCGTGCCCCCTCCGCCCCTGCGGGGCACCTCCCCCGAAAGGGGGAGGTTTATATATGGGTCGATTCGTGAATCGACCCTACCGCAATTATTCATTATTCATCAGCGAAGCGGCTTCATTATTCAATATTCATTCGTCCCCGCGTGTCATCCCGGTTGCCTTTCCCGGCGACATTGTACAGATAGGCAACGCTTGCGGGGAGGCTGATAGCCTCCCCTACAGGCACGAAGACCAATCTCGTACCGTAGGGCGGGGGCTTGCTCCCGCCGAACCCCTGTGAAGGTACAAGGTTTACAAACTGTGTAAGGACAAGGCTTCCCCTTTTAGGGCGACAGTTTCACACATTCATCGCAGCAAAAAGCCCCCCTTGCCTAAAGGGGGGTAGGGGGGATTCCGTAAATTTTCCTTATGCGCCCCCCTTGCCGGGTGAGGGGGAGGGGGGGATTCCGTGCCCTTCCCGGCAACACCGTGCCAAAGGAGACATTTACGGACGCCCCGGGAGGGGCGTCCGTACGTTTTATTTATTCATTCGCCTCCCGTGCCCCCTCCGCCCCGTTGGGGCACCTCCCCCGAAAGGGGGAGGTTTTATATAGGGCGATTTTTAAATCGCCCTACCTCTTCTCTTCACTTTTCACTATTCACTCTTCACTCTTCTCTGAATCCCAACGCGCCACATTCTGTTTATTCATTCCTCCCCCCTTCCGCCTAAAGGGGTGGTGCGGGGGAATTCCCCTGGCGCGTATCTCTCCGCACAAAAAAAGCCGCATCCCGCTTTCGGGATGCGGCTTTTTAAATTCCGTTCCTATGTAAGGCTTAGTGAACTCTCTTCGCAACGATATCGGTGATGAAGGGGATCTTGACGGCTTCAAACTCACCCTTGAAGGCGTGGATGGCGGCGATGATGGCGAAGACGAGGCAAACTACGCCAAGGATCCAGACGATGCTGCCGATGGCGGCGGTGAAAACTGCGGTCCAGAGCATAACTCTGTCGTCACGGGTGGCGGCTTTCTTTCTCTCTACGAGAACGGTGATAAGAGCGATGGGCCAGATGAGGTAGCTAAGGCCGATGTTGACATTCTTGGGCATACTGAGCAGTTGGTTTTCCATGAAGTGTTCTCCCCCTGATTAAAAAATTAAATCTGCTATGCTAATATTATAAAACAGGTTTCCCCATAATGCAAGAGCAAAAATGAAATTCTTTTCCTTTTTTTGCGGTTTTTCTCACCCCTTTGGCTTACAGCCAGCTTGAGATAAGGGGAATTGTCAGCGAGCTTGCCAGGGTGGAAAGGAAAACACCCACCGAGGCGGTCTTTTCGTCGCCGCCGTATTCCTTTGAAAGTATCACGGAGAACACCGCCGCGGGCATACCGGCGATGAGCACGGGAATGCCGCGTACGATGGGGTCAAGCCGGAAGGGCAAAAGACAGAGGAACACCGCGCCTGGAATCACGATGAGCCTTGCAAGGCAGGTGAGCATGATTCGCCAGTTTTTAAACACCGCGCCGGGCTTGACCGTTGCAAGCACACAGCCGATCACCAGCATGGACAGGGGCACGGTCATGTCGCCAACCATGTCCAGAGTCTGGTAGATGGGACCGGAGGAGAACACACGGTAGACCGCCGTGTTGTTCCACAGGGGAGACACAACGAAAAAGAGCACGCCCGTAACAACGGCAAGAGTGCCGGGGTTTAAAAACATATCCTTGGGGCGAACGCTTCCCTTGCCCTGGCCCCTGTGCAGTAGCCAGATCCCAAGGGAATAGGCCAGAATGTTGAAGGGAATGTTGAAAAACGCCCCGTAAAAGATAGCCTCTTCACCCAGCACGGCCTTCAGCACGGGAAAGCCCATATAGGCCGCGTTGGAAAACACCAGCAAAAACTGGTAAACGCCCGCATCCTTCTTTTTCGTCCGGGTGAGGTACACGAACAAAAAGCTGAAGGCCAGAGAGAAAGCGTAGAAAACCACGCTTATCACCAGCAGGATCCCGGACTGGGCAAGGCTCTCTTTGGAGAACTGCTGACCCATGAAGGTGGAAAGATACATCGCGGGCATGGTCACCCGGGAGATAAGGGACGAAATTCTGTCCGACCCGATCTTGTCGATAAAGCCGATCTTCGTGGCGATAAAGCCCAGAACCATCAGCAAAAAGAGAATTATAAGCTGGTTTATAACCTGGGGATCCATAGGCTAAAAGTCAACTCCTTCGTTTTTCAGTGTCAAAAGCCCGGCGGCGATTATCTTTCCGTGGTCAAAGGCAAGCCCAGCCCGGCTTACAAGCTCAAGCCCGGTCTCACAGAGCTTCGGGAAAGCCCCGTTGGTCTCCACCCGGCAGGAAAGCTCAGTATCTCCGGAGGTGAGGTCTATCTGCCAGAGCTCCTTTTCGCCCTTTTTCGACAAAAGGGTCAGCCTTGGCTCAAACCATTTGGCGTCTGCCGCGTCGTCGGCCGCGGCGGCAGGGGGAAGGGAGTCTGCCACAGAGAGAAACACGGCGGTCACCGTCCAGCCCCGGGGATCCCGATCCCTTCCGCCGAAAACGCCAAGCAACCGGTAGTTTGATATCTCCACCCCGGTCTCCTCGGCAAGCTCCCTTGCGGCGGCGGCCTCCGGCGGCTCGCCCGGCTCGCAAAAGCCTCCCGGCAGAGCCCAATAGCCCCTGTAGGGGAAACCGCCCCGGCGGACAAGAAGCAGCTTTTTCTCTGCAACGATCATCAGATCTGCCGTCACCGAGGGACGGGGCCACGCCCCGGGGTCGTAATTTTCAAGATATTCCCGCTCCGCCGAGTCGGGAGAATAGTCGTTCAGCATTTTTCAGCCTCCCCTTCTTTGATGCGCCGGACGATCTGGCGGTATTCCTCCCGGGATGAAAGGCGGTTCAGCGCCCCCACCAGCCCGGAAACGGAAATCGCCGCCGGAAGTCCCAGAGTTTTGGTCAGCTCAAGGCGAAGGCGCGAGCTGTCCTGCCCGCCCAGAAGCCCATCCTCGTAGAGATCGGTTCTGGTTATTTTCTCTTTTTCCGGGGTTTGGGCGGCATTTTCCCCGTCCAGCCGGGTGGCCCCGGCAGAGAGCACGGCGGAAATGATGGTCTCCCGGCTCATACCCTCCACCCCCAGAGTTCCGGCGGAGCTCTTTTTCTGCTTGCGCCGCTCTTTTCCGGGAACGTCCGGAACGTAGGCGTGGAGCACCGTGCCCTCCGGCACACACTGTGCCACCCGGGCGCGGATCATAAAGCCCGCAGGGTCGGGATCGGTCAGCAGTATCAGCCCGCATTTTTGGGCGTAGGCCTTCAGAGTCGCCCGAAGCTGGGCGTTTTTGTATATGCCAAAGCCCCCGAGGCCGATGACCTCCGTGTCGAAGCAGGCAGAAACGGCGTGAACGTCGTACCGCCCCTCAACGGCAATGACCTCTTTAATCTTTATTTTATCCATGTCTGTCCACCCCGCAGAGGGAGAAGATCAGCGTGTCCAGCTCGGCGCGGTCGTTCAGCCTGCCGAAAAAGCCCTTTTGCTCCTCTTTGGCGCAGAGCATGACCGCCTCCCGAAGCCTTTCGGCGGAAAACGCCCGCGCCTGGCGCATATGGATGTCTGCGGCGTAGGTGCTTCGAACGCCGAAGGCCGCCATATATTCGTTTCTGCCCTTGCCGCTGTCCATTACCAGCCTTGCGGCGTAGAGACGGCGCATTGCCGCCCCAAGCTGAGTGACGGCCTCTTCCCGGCGGAGCTTTTGCTTCATCAGTATCTCAAGCTGTGCCTGGGCGGCGGAAACGTCACGGTTTGCAACGGCGTCCGTCAGCTTGAAAATAACGGTCTCAGTAACGGGGATCACCACGGCGTCTATGTCTGCACGGGTTATCTCCTCTCCCCGGGAGTAGGCGGCGACCTTTTCTATCTCCGGAATGGCGGAAAACATAAGTCCGCCGCAGAGGGAAGCAAGATATTCCGCATCCCTCTGGGAGCAGTTTTTGTTCAGAGCATTGAACCTGCGCCTTATCCAGCGGTTAAACTCGTCGGCGGCAGGCCGGGCAAAGCACACGGATCTTCCGTAGGTGGAAAAGACCTCTGCGATCTTCTTGTTGGGCCGGCTTCCCCCGGGCTCGCTGTCTCCGAGGATGAACACAAGACAGGTCTCTTCCGGGACAGAGGCCAAAATTTCCGGCGCGGCGGCGGCAAGCTTGGCGTCCGGACTTAAAATGTCCACGTCCTTCACCAGCACGAGGCTCCGCTCTGCCAAAAAGGGACAGCTCAACACGGCATCTGCCAAAGCCTGGGGGGTACACTCTTTTCCGTTGAGAATCCTGACCCCGGTCTCGTCCCCGTCGGCAAGCTTGTTTATAAGCTCGGTGACGTAATAGTCCCGAAGATAGGTCTCCTCTCCCCAGAGGATATACAGGTTGGATATTCTGTTTTCCGCAACGTCGCGGCGAAAACTCGAAAGAGGATAGTCGCCCGGGGTTTTTCTTACGGCCATTTTCGGCCCTCACTTATCTGTAAAGAATTTTTCCGTTTTTAAATACGATCTCCGTTCCGCCCCGGTCTGCCGTGAACAGAACGTTCAGCCCAAGCTGTTTTGTAAGCTCCGTAAACTCCTCCGTTGGGGCTGTGGCGGTGCGGTTTCCCGTGACAAGCACAAATGCGCACCCCGGAAGCTTCAGAGTCTCCGGAGAATAGCGGTTTGCGCTTGCGCCGCCGGAAACGACGAGCACCTGACAGAGTCCCTCGTCCCGGGTGGAAAGCAAAACCTCCTGGCTCTCCCGGGATACCGCTCCCGGAACGTAGACGGATGCGCCGCCCACGGAAAACCTTGCAGAGGTGGCTCCTCTGCCGTCGTAGCCCGACATGGGCATGGCAAGGTGGATATACAGCCTGCCAAGGCTTATCTCCGTGTCACCGCGGATGAGTGTGACGGGGACGTTCTTTTTCTCTGCCAGAGCCAAAAATGCGTCCCGGTTTTCCCGTGTGCCGGAATATTCCGTAAGCACAAGGCTCTCCACCCTTCCTGCGGACAAAAGCTCGTCGGCAAAGGTGCCGTCAAAGGGAACGGCCTCTGAAAGTATCAGCAGGTCAAGCTTTCGGATGTTCCGGCTCTCCATTGCAGAGATTGCCTCCGTTCCGTCGCAGTCGTAGCCAACGTGGTAACCGTCCGCAGATACGATCAGGCATTCGCCCCGGGCAATATCCGGCGCAACTATGCGAAGGTCGGTCTTGCTCAGCCCGTAAAGCTCCGCACCAAAGGCCGCGGCAACGGCACATAGGGCGATGGCGGCGATCTTTATCACAGGGCGGCGCCTATCAAAGCCAAAGACCGCCGCGCCAAAGCCGTAGGTCAGACCCACAGCCAGCTTCATCCAGAGACTCGCCGCGCCCAGCACACCAAAGGGTACCCGGGAAAAGGCGAAGATCATCTTTTCAAGAGCCATGGCGCCAAAGGAATTCAGCCACCCAAGCCACGCGCCGAGGGGCACCCACACAGCGGCCAGCAATAGGCTTGCCAGACCCAGCAGAAACACCGCGGAGACCAGCCAGTTCACGGCGATGTTGGAGATTATGGCGATAAGGCTCAGCTTTTCAAAATAGAGCACCGTAAGAGGGATAGTGAACAGAGTCGCCGCCACCGAAACGGACACGGTCTCTGCCACGGCGCGGAGTATTTTCACCCACCAGCCCTTCAGCTTAATAAAGGGTGCGAAGAAAAGTCTTTTTATAGTCTCGCCGGTGACCAGAATGCCCAGCACGGCGCAGAAGGAAAACTGCAGACCCACGTCCCCCATGGCGCAGGGATTTATGGCCACCATTATACCAAGGGCAAGGGTCATCGCCCCGAGACTGTCCCCGTCACGGCCCAAGATCCGGGTGAGCAGGGCAGAGAGGGACATTATACCCGCGCGGACCACGGAGGGCTCGAACCCGGTGAAGGCCATAAAGACCACAACCACCGCCATTGCCAGCACAAGATGGAACCGCCGCTTGCCAAGCAGGAGCACCGCGGAAACGCAAAAGGAAAGGTGCATTCCCGATACGGCGAAAATATGGCTCACCCCGGCAGAGGACGCCGCGGCGGAAAACTCCGGCGTGAAGCCGGATTTGTCCCCGAGAAGCAGAGCCCGCATTATGTGGGCGTTTTCCCCGTAGAGCTCACTGCACAGCCCCAGCGCGCCGTGGCGGAGGTATTTGTGGATATTGTTCCACCTTTGTCCCCCGGGAGTCAAAAGCACCACCTCATCGGCGTAGCCCGTGAGATAGACCCGCTCTGCCCGGAAATAGGTGCGGCTGTTGAACTGGCCGGTGTTTTCCGGAATTGAGGCGGTAATTTCCGCGTTCAGCACCGTTCCGGGCTCAAGGGGCGGAAGCTCGTCGCCGTAGATGGTGAACCGGGCGCGAAAGCCCAGAGGCTTGCCGTCTTTGAGAATACGCACGGTGGCCCGGCCGTTTTCCTCGGGGAAATCGCAGAGCACAAAATTTACCCGGCGCTGGCCAACGTAATCCCGGGCAAGCTCCTCCCGGGAGGAAATATAGCTTTCCGAGTACAGCCCCATGGCGCAAAAGCCAAGGGCAAAGAGCAAAACAAGAAAGCCCGCCGTTTTTCCCCGGAGGCGGCTCAGAACAAACCTCACCGCCCATACCCCAACGGCACAGGCGGAAACACCCACCCAGAACCAGATCGGCGCGTCCCACAAAACGCATATGGCGGCTGCCGGTATTACTCCCGCGATCACCAAGAAAAATGCCTTTCTCAAGGTGGCTTTCCTCCCTCATTTATCAGAAAAAAGCGGAACGCATCCGCTTTTCAGGAAAATACTGTTGATACCGCCACAAAAATGTGGTAGAATATAGCTGAACAAAATTACTCTGATCGGGGTGTTATAATATATGGCAGACAGAATGCGTTTGCTGGAGCTTTGTCTTCGTGAATGCGCCGCAACCTTTGGCTGGAACCTCTCCGGCAACTATCTCTCCTGCAACAAGGGCTATCTCTCTTTTCTTCTTTTCCCAACTCTTTCGGACAAGTCCATCGAGTATACCCTTGCCTACCGCTATTCCTCTTTCGACAGGGTCTACCACGCTGTGACCATGGCAAATATCTACCCCGGATATACCATCGTCGAAAGCTATCAGCCCGTTGAGGCGTGGAGCCTTATGGGCGTCTCCACCGCAATGCGCACCCTCACCTCAAAGGCAGACCGTTTTGCCCAGGGGCTTTCGGACCGAATTATCAACGTGGACGATAATATCAATTTCCTCAACTATCTGCAAAAGCGGGACCTCCGTCAGGGTCTTCGCCCCAGGAGCATTTCCATGGAGATCGTTCTCACCTATCTTCTCACCGGCGACAACGAAAATGCCATCGCCGCCGCAGAGGACGCTATCGCCTCCGGCGAGACCGCAAACGGCGTTTTCCAGTCTATGATAGACTACGCCAGACGGCTTTTGTAGAAAAAAGTCCTACATATATTATATATCATCCCCCAAACCCAGTCAATACACAAGCAAGTCGCCTCCCGAAAAAGTTTTCGGGAGGCGTTTTTTTGCACAATTGGGGATGACAGGGCAAAACGGGGCGAACGCAGTTCGCCCCTACGGCCTACAGACTCACCGAATATACCTCTGCCCGGGCAAATTTCAGCTCAAGGACCATATTATCTTCGGAATAACCGGCAGGAAAATCTCCGGAGGTCCATGTGAGTTTACCAAAGCAGTTTTCAAAGGATGCGCTGTCCCCGTCGAAGGGGGTGCAGTCCCCATGGCCAAAGCCCGGGATCGCCGCGCCGTCCGGGGTGAAGAGCGCTCCGGTCACCCAGCCGCCCTCGGCGTTGGCGTTGAGGAGGACCTGTTTTTTATTTATCCGGATGGGTCTGGTGCGAAGGGTGGCGGCGGTGTCCCCGGCAACCCGGGCGGCAAAACCGTCCCGCCGGAGAATTGCGCGGCCGACGGAAAAGACCGCGTTGTTGTCCGTATGGTCTCCGCCGGAGGCGCCGTAGTAGAGAAGCATTTTGCTTCCCGAAACGATGGGCTGGGGAATCTCGGTTATCATGCCGCAGTCGAACTCTCCCGGCGCGCCGCGGGAAACGATATTCCCTCTCCAGGGACGGTTCCAGTTCACACCGTCGGCGCTGAAGGCAAACTGCTGGTCAAAGAAGCCACGCTGGTCGTGAACGGCAAGGAAGGCCAGATAATAGCCTCCCGCGTAAAACACGTGGGCGATCTGGATATTTGCCCCGGGGCGGTCGGAGCTGTCCGTATCCAGGACAACGGCGCCGTTTTTCCAGGTGATAAAGTCCTCGCTCTCTGCCCGGCAGACCACGCGCCTTGTGTTCCACGCACCAAGGAGATGGCCTCCGCCGCCGTCGTCCGAAGAGAGTCCCCCGGACACAAGGCGGAGCTTTACCTGAGTTATAATGTCCTCTCCGGAGGGAACCTGGGTCACGGCAGGCCCCGTTATTTCAGAGGTGCCGTCCGGCAGAGTTTTTTCTTTGAAGGTTGTAAAGAGCAGATCAACCGGGCATCCGTCGTCCGCTGAGATGCCCTGAAGCCGCCAGAGCTTGTAGTAGCAGAGGAACTTCCCCAGGCTTTCGTCCCATATGCAGTGGATTATGTCCGACGAGCCGTGCCACACGGGATTGTTGGCGTAGGGCATCCAGCTGCGGCCGTCGGAGGAGAAATAGACCTTCGTCCCCTGATAGGTAAAGCCCATGCCGCAATAGCGCCGCTCCTCCGGGGTCTCCGGCCGGGGATCGCGGACGACGTTCATGCTGGGCCAGCCTATGTGGGGAGAGTTTTCCACGTCCACTGAGGTGAACACGGTCCTGTCCCCAAGCTTACGCTCAAAGGTCTTTGGCTTGTGCCAGCAGAGCCCGTCTGCAGACTCCGCAATTCCGATGCGGTAGAGATTGGTGGTGTTTTCCCATGCCACGTAGTACAGCCGCAGCCCTTCTTCAACGGTCAGAATGTTTCCGCTGAATATATAGGGTCCGCCGCCCTCCCAGGGCTCGGTCCCGGTTATCACGGGGGACGACGGGTCTTTCAGGGCAGTCTTAAAGGAAAGAGTGCAGTTTTCGCTTTTTTCCACGGTGGTTCCGTCCAGCAAAAGCAGGCTGTCGGACGCTTCGGTATAGAGCTTGTACGCCATATCTTCTTCCTCCTGTAACGAAACTTGTCAAGATTAGTGGACAGATAAAAGAGTGAAATAATGGTTTGGGATACAGTAACCAGTGCCAATGGCAACGTCTGCGGGAGGCTGATAGCCTCCCCTACGGGCGCAAAGACAACCAATGCGCCGTTGTCCGATATCTTGCTAAAGGCAGCCTCTGTGCCCCCTCCGCCCCTGCGGGGCACCTCCCCCGAGAGGGGGAGGCTTATATATGGGTCGATTCGTGAATCGACCCTACCGCAATTATTCATTATTCATCAGCAAAGCGGCTTCATTATTCAATATTCATTCGTTCCCACGTATCATCCCGCTTGCCCCCCCGGCAACATTGTGCCGAAGGTGACGTTTGCGGGCGAACGCAGTTCGCCCCTACGGCCTGTAAAGATAGGGTAGTGCTAAAAATAAAAGCACGTACCCAAGGCTCCCTCTCCGAGGGAGCTGGATCGGCCAAAGGCCGAGACTGAGGGAGTGAATGCACCGGCGTATCACCCCGTTTGCCCCTTCCGGCGACATTGTGCCAAAGGCGACCTTTTCCGGACGCCCCGGGAGGGGCGTCCCTACGGGCAAACAGATAAACCGCTTCATTATTCAATATTCATTTGTTCCAACGCATCATCCCGCTTACCTCTCCTGGCAATACTGTTTCACACATTCATCGCAGCAAAAAGCCCCCCTTGCCGGGTGGGGGGGTAGGGGGGGATTCTGTAAATCTTCCTCATGCGCCCCCCTTGTCTAAAGGGGGGTAGGGGGGATTTCGTAAATCTTCCCCGGCAACACCGTGCTAAAGGCGCCCTCTGTGCCCCCTCCGCCCCTGCGGGGCACCTCCCCCGAGAGGGGGAGGTTTATATATGGGGCGATTTTT
>SVLY01000025.1 GCA_015067715.1 Oscillospiraceae bacterium
AACGGCTCTCCCGCCACAGTGCTTATCCTCGACAACTCCATCACCGGCATGACCGGCCATCAGCAGAACCCCTGCACCGGTCTCACCCTTAAAAACACCCCCGCCCCCGCAGTTGACCTTGAGGCTCTCTGCCGCGCCGTTGGCGTGAAGCGCGTTCGAACCGTCGACCCCTTCGACCTTGCCGCCTGCGAGGCTGCTCTCCGGGAGGAGACCGCCGCTGACGAGCCCTCGGTCATCATCGTCAAGCGACCCTGCGCTCTGCTGAAGAGCGTTGTTGCAAACCGCAAGCCTCCCGTTGTTATCGACAGCGAAAAGTGCCGTCGTTGCCGCGCCTGTATGAAGATCGGCTGTCCGGCGATCTCCTTCTCAAAGGAAAAGGGCGCCGTTATCGACAATACCCTTTGCGTTGGCTGCGGACTCTGCAAACAGCTTTGCGCCTTTGGCGCCATCACCGACGGTGGGGAGGATAAGTGATAACCATGACGACTAATATTCTTATTGTTGGCGTTGGCGGACAGGGAACAGTTCTTGCCAGCAAGATTTTGGGTCAGCTCTTTATCGACCGTGGACTTGACGTTAAGGTCAGCGAGGTTCACGGAATGAGCCAGCGCGGCGGAAGCGTTATAACCTTCGTCCGTGCCGGAGAAGAGGTCTCGTCCCCCCTTATCGAAATGGGCACGGCGGACGTTATTATCTCCTTTGAGCTTTTAGAGGCTCAGCGTTACGCCGCTTACCTCAAAAAGGGCGGCACCATTATCGTCAACTCCCAGCAGATAGACCCCATGCCCGTTATAACCGGCGCGGCAAAGTACCCCGAGGATATCCCGGGCACTCTTTCCGGCCTTAACATCAGCGCAAAATACGTTGACGCCACGGGGCTTGCCATCGAGGCAGGAAATGCCAAGGCCGCAAACGTTGCCCTTCTGGGCGCCGCCAGCAAATTTATAGGCGGAAGCGAAGAGGAGTGGGAAAAGGCTGTTCTCGCCTGTGTTCCTGCCAAATTTGCCGCTCTCAACAAGACTGCCTTTGAGCTTGGCAGAAGCAAAAGCTAAAAAACACAATTCGTTTATTCATACATAAAGAAAGGTCGAATTTATTCCTATGTGGCAAAAAGAATATGAAGCAATGGACCGTGCCGAGCTTAAGGCCCTTCAGAGCAAGCGCCTTCGGGAGACCATAGAGCGCGTTTATAACAACGTGGCTCCCTACAGAGCAAAGATGGTCGAAATGGGTGTAAAGCCCGAGCACATCAAATCTGTGGACGATCTCCATCTGCTTCCCTTTACCTGCAAGCAGGATCTCCGTGACAATTACCCCTACGGACTTTTTGCAACACCCTTGAGCGACGTTGTACGCATCCACGCAACCTCCGGTACCACCGGCAAGCAGACTGTCGTTGGCTACACCCGTGACGACCTCAAGGTCTGGGGCAACGTTATGGCCAGAACCTTTGCCGCCGGAGGCGTTACCAAGGACGATATCGCCCACGTTTCCTACGGCTACGGTCTGTTCACCGGCGGTCTTGGTGCCCATGGCGGCGCAGAGACCATCGGCTGTACCACCGTTCCTGTCAGCACCGGCAACACCAAGCGTCAGATCCAGATCCTTCAGGACTTTGGCTGCACCTTTATCTGCTGCACTCCCTCTTACGCCCTTATCATGGCCGAGACCATGGCCGAGATGGGCGTTGACCCTGCCAGCCTCAAGCTGAAGGTGGGCTTCTTCGGTGCAGAGCCCTGGACCGAGAGCATGCGCCGGGACATTGAAAACAAGCTCAAGATCCAGACCCGGGATATCTACGGCCTCAGTGAAATGATCGGCCCCGGCGTCTCCTTTGAGTGCGGGAGCCACTGCGGACTCCACGTTAACGAGGACCACTTCATTCCCGAGATCATCGACCCCGACACCGGCGAGGTGCTTCCCGAGGGCGAGCAGGGCGAGCTTGTTTTCACCTGCGTAACCAAACAGGCCATGCCCCTCATCCGTTACCGCACCCGCGACATAACCCGTCTTCACTACGAAAAGTGCACCTGCGGCAGAACTCTTGTGAGAATGGAAAAGACCGTCGGCCGTTCCGACGATATGCTCATCATCCGCGGCGTAAACGTCTTCCCCAGCCAGATCGAGACCGTTCTGCTCTCCTTTGCCGAGGTCGCACCCTATTACCAGATCGTTGTGGACCGCATCAACAACGCCGACAAGCTTGAGGTTCAGCTTGAGCTTGGCGAGAACAAATACCCCGACAGCGTCAGCGAGCTTGAAGCACTTCGCGGCTCCATTGGCAGAGCAATTGAATCTGCCATCGGCATTTCCGTTAAGGTCACCATCGCCGAGCCCAAGACCCTTCCCAGATTCGAGGGCAAGGCAAAGCACGTTGTTGACAAGCGCGTTCTTTACTAATTATTTCAGGGAGGATTTTTGCC
This sequence comes from Oscillospiraceae bacterium, assembly GCA_015067715.1. Taxonomy (GTDB): domain Bacteria; phylum Bacillota; class Clostridia; order Oscillospirales; family QAMX01; genus SIG499. The sequence goes on from SVLY01000025.1 coordinate 2,424, forward strand.
GTGTTTATTGATCAGATCTCTGTTTTTCTTGCTAACCAGACCGGCAGACTTGCCGACGTTACCGAAGTTCTCGCCGCCGAAAAGGTGGACATCCGCGCAATGAGCCTTGCGGAGACCGAGGAGTACGGCGTTCTGCGCATGATCGTTGACGATCCCACCCGTGCCGTTGAAAAGCTTCGCCAGGCCGGCGTTGCCGTTCGCGTCACTCCCGTTATTGCCGCCAGATTCGACGACGAGCCCGGCGCAATGGCAAAGGTGCTCAAGACTCTCAACGACGCCTGCATTTCCGTTACCTACGCCTATGCGTTCATCTCTCCCGTTGGGGGCGGCGCCGCTGCCGTGCTTCGCACCAACGACTGCGGACGCGCCGCGGCCGTTCTCACCGAAAAGGGCATTGAGCTTATGAAAGCCGAGGATATCCACAAGTGATATCTGCAGGAGTTAAAGAACTTGCCAAAAAAACGGAGGCCTCTCTGGCCTCCGTTTTCGGGCGCATAGACGAAATTTCAGAGATCAATACCGAGCGGGTGCTGGATGCCTTTGCCCGAGCCCGCGTCAGCGAGGCGTGCTTCGTGGGAACCACGGGCTACGGCTACGACGACCGGGGCAGAACCGTGCTTGAAGAGGTGTACGCTGACGTTTTCGGCGGCCAGGCGGCACTTGTACGCCCTCATTTTATCAACGGCACCCACACCATTGCCTGCGGACTTTTCGGCGTTCTGAGGGCCGGAAACAAGCTTCTTTGCGCAACGGGAATGCCCTACGACACTCTTGTTCCCGTTATCTTTGGTGACAAGGGCGGGTCCCTTAAGGAATACGGGGTGACCACGGAGGTCTGTGAGCTTTTGGAGCCCGACGGAAGCTATTGCGAAAGCGCCCATCTTGAACGGCTTGGGGCTCACGTGGGCCGGCTTAAGCCTTCTGCGGCGCTTATACAGCGCTCCCGTGGGTATTCCCTGCGTCCAACGCTTTCTCCCGAGGCCATCGACCGCATTGCCGGGGTCATAAAGTCCGTCTCTCCCCAGACCCGGATAGTCGTTGACAACTGCTACGGCGAGTTTGCGGACTTGCGCGAGCCGCTTATTTCCCGGGAAAAGGGCGTTGACCTGCTTTGCGGCTCCCTTATCAAAAACCCCGGCGGCGGCCTTGCTCCCACCGGCGGTTATATCGTGGGCACGGAAGAGGCTGTTGAGGGCGCGGCGTGCCGCCTTGTTGCCCCCGGGATCGGGGGAGAGGCGGGGAGCTACACCGGCGGCTACCGTCTGTTTTTCCAGGGGCTGTTCATGGCGCCCCACACCGTTGCCCAGGCAATAAAGACCGCGGTCTTTGCCGCCGCGATCTTCGAGGCAAAGGGCTTTGGCGTTTTGCCCCGGGCAACTGAGCCCCGGTTTGACATTATCCAGACTCTCAGCTTCGGCACTCCCGAGCCTCTGCTTGCATTTATGCGGGGCATTCAGGCCGGAGCCCCTGTGGACAGCTTCGTCACCCCCGAGCCCTGGGATATGCCGGGCTACGACGATCCCGTTGTTATGGCTGCGGGCGCCTTCGTCGGAGGAGCATCCATCGAACTTTCCGCAGACGCTCCCATGCGCGAGCCCTACACCGCGTTTTTGCAGGGCGGTCTCACCTATGAGTCCGGAAAGCTCGGTATTCTCAAGGCACTTGAATTTATGGACAAATAAAAAAAACCTTACGGCGTTTTGCTTTTGCCGGAGAATCTGATCCGGCGGCAAAGCGCCTTTTCTTTTTGCCCTGCTCCGCAATATATATAACTGTTGACAGTGCACAAATTGTGTGTTATAATTCAAGTGTAAGCGAGAGCGGCCAAAAAAGAGAGTAGTCAACCAACAAACAGAACCCCTCATATTTCCGCACTGACGAAGAAATATGTTGCAGACCAGTCAGACTGTCCTTCAACCAAACGAAGTTTAAGGCAGCCGTGCTAAGTTTACTCTGCTATGCTAACCTCGGACGAAAAAAACGCCCGGTTGCCATGAAAACAGAGTAAAACTGTGCGGCTGTCTTTTTGTTTTGCTGAAAATGGGACAGTAACTTGAAAAAATAAACATTATGGAGGCACAAAACATGAAACGCACGTTGTATATCCTGTTGATCCTTGTCCTGTTGCTTCCTCTTTGCGCCTGTGGGGGAGAGGGGGATAACAAATACAGCTATCTTCCTCCGGAGCACCCATATTATTATATCGGATTGGTACATTACGGTCAGCCTGTAAAGGGGGGCGCGTATATTATGGCCAACTTTTCTGATATTAAAGGAGAGGTGACATACGGAACGATTACGCTTATGTCCTGCATTTTTGATGAGGAAACGAAGTCTGTCATTCCGCTTTGTATGGACGCTACCTGTTCCCACGAGGACGAATGTTTTGGCGGATATTATGGCATTCATCCAAGAGGTCTGTGCGGTTTTTATAAAGACAGTTTGTTTATGATCTATTCAAAAAACTCCAAGGGCACATTCACCAAGGGTGACGTGGGTTTTGAGATCACCTTTTATTCCCTTGACGGAACTGAGACGGAAAAGATACCCTTTACGGATAAGCTCACCCGGCTCGACGGAACGGAGGCAGTGTCACCCTGCCCGGCGCCCAGGCGGATATGGTACGGGCACAGGCTGTATTTCACCGTGTTCGACGGCGCTGAGGCGTTTATCGACCCAAACGCCTCATCCTACAGCCATTGGCTGGTGAGCTTCGACTTTGAGACAAAAGAGTTTACCACCCACGCCCTTTTTCCCGCGGCAAATGACCAGACGGTGGATTTTACGGACATGGAAGGCTCAAACCTCTCTTTCGACGAGGCTGACGTTGGCTACGTTCTGAACATTGATACCGGGGAGCTGACCCAATTCGACTGCGCATCTGTTCTTGACAGGCTTGTGGAAGATGGAAAGCTTCCCCCGGGGGGCCGGATAAGCCGGATATACCCTCTTGACGGCATTTTTACCGTAAGCGTAACGGTCGAGGGCTCGGACGGAGATTATCAGGAGTATTACGAGTGCTCTGTTTCCGGTGACACCGTAGAGAAGGTTGAGGATATATACCAACACGGTTTCGGACAAGCTCAAAGCGTGGTTACATATATGGATAAAACATATTTATCTGCTCGAATGTCCTATGACAGGAGCGTTTTGGGATACCGTTCTACTGATCTTGAGCATGAGTTTTCCCTTGATCCCGAGGAATATTCTCTTAGCGTTGTAAGCGAAACGGAAAACGGGATCATCTTCAGCTATCTTCTCCGCAACCCGGACGGAACGCTGGAGCCTCAGCAGGAGGTGAAGACCGTCGACGGAAAAACTGTAACTGAATTCAAGCCCAGAAAGCTTATGTATGTCACCAAAGCGGACGTTGTCGACGGGTCGATCGACGAGCCCTGGTTTTACGATCCGGAGACTTATACCTTCGTGAGGCAGTAAAAAAACAAAAGGAGGCACAAAATATGAAACGCACGTTATGTATATTTCTTTTTGCGGTACTTGTTCTTGGGCTTGCGGGATGTGCCGGGTCGGCGGACTCATGGGATAACGGCGCGGCCATAGACGGAAGCTTTTCTGCCGCCGAGGCTGTTGAAGAGGTTGAAGAGCTCTGTGCCGCCGTATCTGCCGAAAACCCGGGGAAAAAGGTCATAACACTTATTCGCCAGAGCTACAGCGGAGGAGTTTACCCTGTGGACCACAACCGGGCGCTGAACGAAGCTTTGGATGAGCTTGGCTATGACTACGTCCTTGCCGTCTACACCTTGGGGGATCAGGGGCTTTTCATGAAGTTCACCTTTACGGATCTGCTTGAAGAATACCTTGCCGCAGGGGGAAGGTGTGACGTGATCGCCTCCGGACCAAATATTCTGAACCTTTCCGGCTTTCCGGGAGACACCGTTTGGGACTACGTTGACCGTGGGCTTATAACCCCTGTTGAAGAGCTTGTGAGCGAGAGCGACCTTGAAAGGGTGGCAGAGCTCTACGGTGAGGCGTTTTTAAAGCAGAACGAGGACAACGGCGTTATTTACGGTTTTTCTCCCGCCGCGCTGGAGGGTGTTGAGCTATCGGGCTATTTTGCCGTTTCGGGCTACAGAATAATAACGGGCTTTGGAGATACATTTGCTGAGAAGGTCAGAAATTCGGTGATCGTCGGCAGACCCGCTGTCGTTAACGCTCCCGGTTCGGAGTATTCGTCCACGGGAAACCGGGCGTTTATCTCAAGGCTTGGGAGTTACAAAGCCTATCCCTACAGTCCTCTTATCGAAAAAGACTGTGACGTTGCAATTTTGCCCTGGCTCACGCCGGAGGCATTTCTGAACGCTCTTTTGCTGGACGATAGCTACACGCAGATAAACATGCTTCCTCTGTACGTCCGCGATACCCCCGGGGGACCCCAGGTGCTTGCCATTTGGGAGGTTCCGGGTTACGAAGAAACCGTAAGCAATTATCTTGAGCTTGTAAAAGCGGGGCATATTTCCCTTTCCCATCAGGGGGGACAGAGCGGCGCGTTTTATTTCGAGAGCTATCCCGACCCCCTTGCCGCCCGGGCAGACGTTGACAATTATCTCAGCCTTACCGGAGCGGAAAACGACTATTCGCTGATCCCGCTTCACCAAACGACGGTTGTAAACGGGCCGGAGTGTTCGCTCTTCGTCTGTTCCTCCGCAGGGGATAAGGCTCTTGCCGGGGAGTTTGCCCTCTCTGCCCTGACGGACGGGGCTCTGGGGGGTCTGCTTTCCATGGGCGTTCCGGGGGTTGCCTACAGCGAAGAAAACGGAGTCCGAACAGAGCTTTTGCCCCGGGGGGATATTCTTATCTGCCCCAACGCTCTTTTCACTCTTCCCCTTGAGACCGAGCTTGCTTCCCGGCAGGAGCTCATCGCCCAAATGGCACGGGAGGCGGAGTTTGACCTTTACGAAAACTTTAATCCCGACCTTGGCGGTGCGGAAGAGGAAGCCAAAGCCCTTGCCGCCTGGGCGATAGAATACCGCGACAGCCTCCAGTCCGCCGACCCTGACGCAGAAAGCTTCTTTCTCTCGAAAAAGTACCCGGAAATCGGAAAACTGAAAGAGGAAATACTTTGTCAGTTAGAGGAATACGATTCGATTTACCGGTAAAGCGAAAAAACGGGCGTTGCCAAAAAAAGTTTTGAATATTCCGAAAAAGTGTTGACAAGCTGTGAGACCCGTGTTATAATCAAACTGTAAAGAGCATTTGGCTGAAGAGTGAAGCTGTCGGCTAAATGCGAAATAATTATTTTTATTGGAGGTTGGTATTATGAAAGTCAAACGTTTGCTTTCCGCCGTCTTGCTCTTTGCGGTGATCGCTTCAATTGCAACCGTATCGTTTGCGGTTGAAACAAGGGCCGCCGAAGAACGAGCCGTTAGCCAGACAGTGGGATTGTACGAAGCGCACATTTCGTATCCCAGTACCGGATCGGGCCAGGTTGCCGGAGGACCGATCAGAGCCACCGGAGGTTATTCTCCCTGGTTTCAGTCGAGTGTTTCAACGGTAAACACGAATTACTGTTTGAGTACCTCCGGGTATATTGGTGATCTTGGAAATTGCAAAGGCACTTATATGGTCACGACCGGTAACACAGCCCGTAACTATTTCACGTACTATACCGGTCACGGTGGGGCGGGCATCTATTACTATATAGTTGCCGGCGGAGCCAATTATTCTTACGATCCGTATAACGTTCGCGGCACATGGACTCCTGACTGATATATCGTTAATAAAAAGCCCGTGTGCATTGTCGCCGGGCTTTTTATGTTTTTTGATATGAGAAGGGAAAAGTGAATTATGAAAAAAATAATTTTTGCTTTTTTGACGGTCGTTGTGGCTATGGGGATCATGTCCGGGTGCGGTCGAGTGTCAGACCCCGGGGCTGAAGGTTCAGGCGAATCGGAAACGGTTACAAACGATCGGGGTACTCTTGATTTTGAGCTATCAGATAATCTTACTTTAGAGTTTGACCCTGCCGAGAAAACCGCTCCCGAAAAAGCCTATACCGCATATGCTTCAAGATACATTTACGATTACAGTGTTTTCAAGTCAGTTTTTGGTCTTGAGAACGAAAATATTACTGTCAAGGAAGAGGAGTTTAATCCTGCGTTTGATCATTATTTCGGTGAGGACGATACTTTTTCTTATGCTTTTAACATCGGGTATAGCGGACAGGACCGGATCCAAAACGGACTAATGACCTATGGCAGAAGCTGTCGTGATATTAATACTGATATGGCTTTGGCTTCCGCATCCGGTGCATTAGGCGGTCTGCCGGATTGGCAGAGGGGCATTGAACCGTATAAGGGAGAAAAAGCCCTTGAGGGTCTTGATCTTTTATCGGCGAAGGCTAAATTTGATGGTTATATCAGTTCTATTGAGTTAGGCGATAATACCTCTGTCTCGATTGAAAACGTTTTTTCCATTTCAAAGGAAGATATGGTTGAATATTTAGTTTCTCCCTTGAACAGAAACCGGCTTTCTGATCCTGCCACGGGTGAATACTTAACTGAAACACCTTCTGAATACGTTGACGCACTTTCTAACGGGTATTATTTCACCTGGAGACAATACATAAATGATATCCCGATTTCCACTTATGACTGGGGAGCGCGCTTTGCGGGGTCGAAACAGCGGCTTGCTGGGCAAAAGATTGCCGGCTACATAACTTCCGACGGTGAGGAAGATTTAACAATTGATAGAGTTTACTGCAACGTGAGACTTGGTGAATGCAGAGAGATCGTTCCTTTTTCCGTTGCGCTTAAAAAGGTAAACGATATCGTTTCTCTTTCCATGACAGACACAAAGTATTCTATATTCGGTGCAGAGCTCTGTTACTGCGGATATTATACGGATACATACGAGGTCTATTTCCATCCTATGTGGGTCATCGTCGTCGATGAGTATTCGGAAGACAGCCAATTGTGGAATACATTTTCTAAAAATATTTATGCCATAGATGCTTTTACAGGAGAGATTATCCAGAATACAGATATTCCTGTTTTAGAGTAATGGGATACGGAAGCTTCTTTGGGAGGTGAGGTGATCCGATGTTTGCAAGAGTTGTTTATTTACAGTGCCGTAGGTTTTTGCTTTCTCCTGTGTTCTGGATTTGCTCTGTTCTTTTGACTGTTGTTTTGGTTATAAACAGTAACATGGCAATTCCAGGCAGGGAAGTAGGAAACGACATTGTATATGCATATGATTATGCTGTTATGAATACGGAAGCTGTTGTTTTGTCTTTTTTACCGGCGCTGCCTTTTGCATTGAGTTATATGGATGAGAAAAAAGAACACAGTCTCAGCCTTGCATATATCAGATGTGACGTAGACAGCTTTATCACGGCAAAGTTCATTTCAGTCGTTCTGTCAGGTCTGTGTGTTTCGTTTTTGGGGAATATACTGTATTTTCTCGTGATGTCATCGGTATTGCCCGTTCTTTGCAAATCTGCAAACATCAGCGGTGCTTACGGAATTGATTATTTGCTGGAAATCGGAAGACCTTATGTATATCTGTTTGCAACAATGCTTTGTCAGGCTCTTTCTGCATCTTTGTTTACGGCATTGACCTTTTTCTTTTCTATGTTCATAAGGGAAAAATACACTGTTATGGTCCTGCCCTTGCTGTGCTACCATATAGCCTTTCTTGCTGAAAGCCTTACAGACAGACGTTTACTCAGACAGTATTGTATAGATGTCCCGAATGCCATTACACCCGTCGGTGTTGTGGGGAAGAAACTGGTATTTGTTTTGCTTGTCTGTCTGTTGGTGTGGGTGGTATCTGTGAAAAAGGCTGAAAGGGACGTGCTCAATGGTTAGAATTGCATTGACGAACATAAAAAAATGGCGTTCAGAACCGACGGTATGGCTCGTGTTCGTAGTTTTACTGCTGTACGTGGTCTATTTCTTCGGCCCTGTATATTTGTTTGCCGGAGAACATGATGAAACGGTTTCTGCGTGGATCGTTTCCGGTTTTTTTACACACGGTATGATGGCGATCATTTACGTTGCCTTGATTGGCCTGATGTTCTGCAATGCACCGTACTATGATTCGAGTTCACAGTTTTACGTCATACGGGTCGGCAGAGTCAGGTGGATAATGGGGCAGATTTTGTACGTTTGCATTGCTTCGTTTATTATGGTACTTTTCATCTGGCTCACGTCATGGCTCATGCTTCTCCCGAGGATAAGTTTTTCAAACGATTGGGGAAGAGTGATCAGGTCTGCTGTTATGAATGGTACTTTGTCTCCGGAGCACAGCCTGCGTGTCTTTTTTGTTTCGAATATTGAGGCATATGAACCCATAAGAACTTCAATACTTAGTTTTGTTATGGCTTGGTCGGTGACTTTTTTCGGCGGAATGCTGTTTATGATGTTAAATGCTGTGGCCGGCAAAGTTCTGAGCTTTACAGTTTTTGGCGTACTGTGGTTTCTCTGTATGCTCCCTGATTTCACAATGTTGTTTCAGTGGGGGAAGATTGTTTTTTACGTAGATTTCTTCAGATATGTCAGCGTGTTTTCCGCAAGGGAATACTGTGGCCTGGATTATTGGCCGCCTCTGTGGTGGTGTTTGGGAATAGTGCTTATTGGAATAATCATCTTTTCCGTTGTGACCGTTATCGTTTTTTGCAGGCGTGATCTTGATGCGGGAAGAGAGGAGTGAGGAAGATGTCTGCTGTTATCAGTGTTAAGAACGTCACGAAGCGTTTTCGCGAGGTGACCGCTTTGGACAACGTGAGCGTTGAATTCGAGGCCGGAAAGATCCACGGGGTGATCGGCCGGAACGGAAGCGGAAAGTCGGTTCTGTTTAAGTGCATAACCGGGTTCATGCGGCCGGACAGCGGAGAGATCTTTGTGAACGGTGCGCCGGTAAAGCCTCTTCGCCCGGCCGAGATCGGAATAATAATCGAGCATCCGGGATTTATCTCCAACCTGTCGGGATATACGAACCTGAGGTATCTCGCCGGAATAAGAAGAAAGATATCCAAGGAGAAGATCCGTGAGACCCTCCGGTTTGTGGGGCTTGACCCGGACGAGAAAAAAGCCGTTCGGAAATATTCAATGGGTATGCGCCAACGCCTTGGCATAGCCCAGGCCATAATGGAGGATCCGCCCATACTGATAATCGACGAGCCCATGAACGGTCTTGACAAGCATGGCGTTTCCGAGGTTCGCGAGCTATTGAAAAAGCTCCGGGACAAGGGCACAACGGTGCTCATCGCCTCCCACTTTGCCGGGGATATCGACGAGCTCTGCGACACCGTTATCGAAATGGAAGCCGGAAGAATGACGAGGATACTGTAAAAATAAAATCACCGTTTTCCGTTGACCGGAAAACGGTGGTTTTTTCAGCTTTCTTTTACAGCCAGGTTTTTGATCCACAGGCCGGATCTCACGAAGATAAAGCCGATAAGATCCTTGAACAGGGCGAGGAAATTGCATATGGCAAAGAGAGGGACGATGGGCATATCCGTCAGATGGCAGAGTATGAGGGCGGTTGGAACTGTTACGCACCAGACGAATATGCTGTCGAAGATAAAGGTGATAAACACCTTTCCGCCGGAGCGAAGGGTGAAATACGAGGCGTTTGCAAAGGCCTCGAGGGGCATTATCATTGCGGTCACGTGCATGAGCTTAACGCTGAGCTCCCGGACGGAGTCCGTTGTGTTGTAAAACCCGGGAATAAAGCCGGAGCACAGGTAGTATACGACGCCGACGCCAAAGCCGATGATGACCGAAAAGGTGATAAGCTTTCGGGCGGTGTCCATTGACTTTTCTTTTTCGCCGGAGCCCAGGGACTGGCCGACGATAATGCCGATACCCGCGCCAACTGACATGAAGGCAACGGAGAATACGTTGAAAAAGGTGGAGGAGATATTCGTGGCAGAGACAACGTCGTAGCCCCGGAGGGAGTAGCACTGGTTCAAAAACGCCATTCCCGCCGCCCAGAGAGCCTCGTTTACCATAAGGGGCATGCCCTTTACGGAGATCTCTTTCACAAGGCGCAGGGGAATGCGAACGCTGCGGTAAGCGCCGATGATAAAGGGGTTTGCGTCGGCGTTGGCGTGGGTCCAGATGAGAAGTATCCCAAGCTCAACGAAGCGGGAGATGACCGTTGCAATTGCCGCGCCCCGTATGCCCATGGCGTCAAACCCAAGGTGGCCGAAAATGAGGATATAGTTCAGAACCAGGTTCACAAGAACGGCGATAACTCCGGCAAACATGGGGGGCATGGATTTGCCCGTCTCACGCAGGGTGCTGGAATAGCACTGGACGACGGTGTAGGGCAAAAAGCCGATGAGCATTATCTTCATATACTGCAGACCGAATTCCAGCGAAGCGGCGGCGTCCCTGGGGTCACCCTCGCCCCGGAGGTACATTGAGATAAGCCAGTCTCCGAAAAGAAGGAAAATGCCCATGCAGATAATGCAGAAGGCCGAGCAGAAGAGCATTTTGAACCGGAAGGTATCTCTCACGCCCTTGTGGTCGCTGTTTCCGTGGAACTGGGCGCCGAAAATGCCGGCGCCGGAAACTGCACCGAAAACGCAGAGGTTGAAAACGAAGAAAAGCTGGTTTGTGACCGCAACGCCGGTCATCTCTACAGTGCCGATCCGTCCCACCATGACGTTGTCCAGCATGTTGACGAAATTGGTTATGCCGTTCTGGATCATGATCGGAACGGTCAGGGCGAGAACGTATTTGTAAAAGGCTCTGTCACCGAAAAACTTCTTTAAAAACTGCATCTCTGTCTCCTTGGAGCTTCATTTGTACAACTTATCTATTATACCATTTTTTCCCGTCGTGTGCAACACCAGGAAAAAGGGGAGTGGAATAGAGGGATGTGGGCAAAAACTTCTTGAAAAATTCACAGAGTCGTGGTAAAATCAATAGTGATATTTATTTAAGGCTTGGGTATGCAGTTCAATGAAAAACTCTGTTAAAATATTTGCCGTTGTGGGCGTGATACTTGCGCTGGTCGTTTGCTTTTGTCTTTACACTTCTCTCTCAAACCGCTCCGGTGAGCTCGACACGGACGTTACCGTGCTCTACGTGGGCATGACCGAGGGAGATTATACCTACACCGTTTACGATAACTATACCTGCAAGATAACCGACTATTCCGGCAGCGCCATCAACCTTAAGCTTCCCGCCCGGATAAACGCCTGTCCCGTTGTTGGCATCGGCGACGAGGCCTTTGAGAATTGCGACACTCTGGTCTCCGTCACCCTGCCGGACACCGTCACCTTTATCGAAGAATACGCCTTTTCCGAATGTGCTCTTTTGAAAAAGGTCCGCCTTCCGGCCTCCCTGTGCTACGTGGGGGACTATGCTTTTTACAAGAGCGACCTGTTGGAAAAGATCCGCTTTCCGGGCACGGTCACCCGTGTTGGGGACTATGCCTTTGCCGGGTGCGAATCTCTTGCCTCCGTTGTGTTTGCCTCCGGGGTGGAGGAGATAGGCGATAACGCCTTTGAGAGTTGTATCTCCCTTGAAAAGCTCAGGCTCGGAAAGGGGCTTTCCACCCTGGGGAACTACGCGTTTTCCGAATGCAGAAGTCTGAAAAGCGTGAAGCTGGCCGAAGGTGCTCTCTCCGTGGGCATCCGCGCCTTTAACGGCTGTTCGGCTCTTGAAGAGATAAACCTTCCCTCTTCCCTTGCCTCCGTTGGCAGATTTGCCTTCGAGGGTACTCCCTGGCGGAATAACGCGAAGGGCATAGTTGTGGCAGGTGAGGGCATTCTCGTTGCCGCCGGAGCGGACGTTGGCCCGGATGTTGTCATTCCCGAGGGCGTGCGCTATATCGGAGACGCCTTTGAAAACAGAAGCGATATAACCTCTCTCACCTTTTCCTCCACGGTGGAAACCGTTGGGGACTCAGCCTTTAAAGGTTGCACAGGCCTTAAGGCTGTAATAATTCCCGAAAACGTCACCCGCATTTCCTCCTACGCCTTCTACGGCTGTGAGGCTTTGGAGTCCGTCTCTATTCCCGCTTCCCTCTGCGATTTTGGAAGCTGGTGCTTCACCGGCACGGCATGGGCGGAAAACGGCGATTTCGTCGTTGGCGGAGACGGGATCCTTTTCGGCTGTAACGTTGAGGGCGAAAGCGTTTCCGTGCCCGAGGGCGTGAAGTATATTGCCGAGGCCTTTTATGAAAGTGAGTATAAGTCCGTCGCCCTGCCCCAAAGCGTTGAAAAGATATGCAACAACGCCTTTTCCGGCAGCGAGGAGCTTGAGACCGTTGTATTTGCCCCGGGCCTTCTGAGCCTGGGAGAAAAAGCCTTTTACAATTGCGGCGCCCTTGAGTCCGTTGCCCTGCCCCAGGGAGTTGAGACCATTGGCAGGCAGTGTTTTTTCGGCTGTGACGGAATAAAGACCCTCAGCCTTCCTGCCAGCCTTATCCGCGTGGAGGAAAAAGCCTTTGACCTTTGCACCGGAGTTGACTCCGTTGTCTGGCCGAGGGCAGAAGATGCAGTTGTTCTGGAAGGGAACGAAGTTCTCACCCAGGAGAAATAAACGTAATTTTATAAAACGGAGGGATACACGTGCCGATTACTTTTGACAGCGTACACCGCACCTTTAAGCTGGACACAGCCACCTCGAGCTATATCATCAAGATCTTTGACGAGAACTATATTCTCAACCTCTATTATGGCGCTCCCATTCCCGAGACTTACTTTCCCGGAAGAGAATGCCGCGCCCAGAATGCGTCCTTCAGCCTTGCAAACCCCGTTATCACCGAAAACGGCTTCACTCCCGACACCGCCCCCATCGAATACGGCTGCAACGGCGCTGCAGACTTTCGCATTTCCGCTCTGTCCGTCCGCAATTTCCGGGGTGACAGCGTAACCGACATCCGCTATACCGGCCATAAGATCTATCCCGGCAAGCCGGAGATCCCCGGCCAGCCCAGCACCTACGTCAATTCCGATGACGAAGCCGACACTCTTGAGCTCTACGCAGAAGACTGTGTCACCGGCGTGAAGGTTACACTTTACTACACCGTCTTTAAAAACTGCGGAGTTATGACCCGCCGCGCAAGGATCGAAAACGGCGGAGAAGGGGAGTGCGAGCTTGAGCGCGCCTTCAGCCTTTGTGTGGATATCCCCTCCATGGACTACGACATGATCAGCCTCTACGGCCGCTGGATAAACGAGCGCAATATCCAGCGCCATCCCCTTGCCCACGGCGTTCAGGGCGTTGAGTCCAAGCGCGGCGTTTCCAGCCACACCCAGAACCCCTTCGTCGCTCTTGCCGCCCGGGATGCCACCGAAGAGCACGGTGAGGTCTTTGGCTTCAACCTGGTCTATTCCGGCAACTTCTCTGCCCTTGCCGAGTGCGATTTCAACCACACCACCAGATTTATCATGGGCATCAACCCCACCGATTTCGGGTGGAAGCTTGCTCCCGGCGAAAGCTTTGATACTCCCGAGGCCGTTATGGTCTATACAACCCAGGGTATTGGAGAAATGAGCCGCATTTTCCACCGCTTTTACAATAACAACCTCATCCGCGGCCGCTGGAAGACCCAAAAGCGACCCCTGCTCATCAACAGCTGGGAAGCCGCCTTCTTTGATTTCGACACGGATAAGCTCATCGCCTTTGCAAACGTTGCCAGCGAGCTGGGTGTTGAGATGCTCGTCATGGACGACGGATGGTTTGGCAAACGCAACAACGACTGGACCTCTCTTGGGGACTGGTACGTCAACGAGGAAAAGCTTCCCGGCGGTCTTGCCCCGTTGATCGAAGGCGTCAACAAGGCCGGGCTGAAGTTTGGTATCTGGTACGAGCCTGAGATGATCTCTCCCGACTCCGACCTCTACCGCGCCCATCCCGACTGGGCTGTCCACGTTGAGGGCCGCGAGCCCATGATCGGCCGCCATCAGTACGTGCTCGACGTGTCCAGAAAGGACGTCCGGGACTATATCTGGGACAGAATGTACGAGGTTCTTGCCAACAACAAGATCGACTACGTCAAGTGGGACTTTAACCGCAATATCTCCGACGCAAGCTCTGCGATTTTGCCCAAGGAGCACAAAAAGGAGTTCTTCCACCGCTTTATTCTGGGTACCTACGACCTTATGAACCGGCTTGTCACCACCTTCCCGGACATTCTCCTTGAGAACTGCTCCGGTGGCGGCGGACGGTTTGACCCGGCAATGCTCTGTTATTCTCCCCAGATCTGGACAAGCGACAATACCGACCCCATCGACCGTCTCTACAGCCAGTTTGGCACCTCCATGTGCTATCCCGCATCCTGCATGAGCGCCCACGTCTCTGCCAACTCCCGCACCGGCTATGAGACCAAGGGCAACGTTGCCCTCTGGGGCACCTTCGGCTACGAGCTGGATCCCAGAAAGCTCACCGAAGAACAGCGTGAGCTGGTGAAGGCCCAGATCGCAAAATACCACGACACCTACTGGCTCATCCGCCGTGGCGATCTTTACCGCCTTGTTTCCCCCTACGAAAATCCCTACCGCGCAGTTTGGGAGATCGTTGAGGAGGACAGGAGCCGCGCACTTCTCACCGTTGTCACAATGCGCCGTGAGCTTGCTCCCCATAATATCGTAAAGCTCCGGGGGCTCGATCCCGACCGCATGTACAAAAACGATCTCACCGGCGAAGTCCTCTCCGGCGCCCTCCTTATGAACGCCGGCATCATCATCGACGGCCTCGCCCGTGAAGACGGCTCAAGCGACGCGATCATGTTTACTGCTGTGTGATCAATACCTGACTTAATACGTACTGCCCCCGAAGCTCATCTGTTATGAGCCTCGGGGGCGTCCTTATTGACTTATGATATAAGCCGTGATATAATCACTGCGAGACTAAAATATACTGTGGAGATCAGTTATGTTCAGACCGATTTTTCATAAACAGCTTATATCCTGCATTGACGAGATCGAATCTGCGGAGTGCCGTATTGCAAACCCGGGCATGGTGCTGAAAAGGGCGTTGTTTACGTTTTTTGTTCAGTGTCTGATAATCGGCATTCTTTGCCACGGCATATTTATTATTCCGGGCATATTCTTTATCGTCTGCGCTCTTTTTTACGGCTATCTGCTGATACGTCTCGGAAGGGTCATGGAGAAGAAGCTTAAGACCTTTCTGCCGCTTCTTCTGGGGCTTGCCGCGGTGGCTGCGGCCGCCGGTTTTGGGCTGAGGGAAGGAGTCGTCTTCCTCTGGGATAAATTCGGCTGGCACGTTATGCAGCTGTTCTCCTGAAAAGTGCAAACTTAAAGCCCCTTCCGGTGTGGGAAGGGGCTTTAATATTGCTAACTTAAATTAGTCGGCGATGTAGGGGAGAAGAGCGATGTGTCTTGCACGCTTGATGGCCTCGGTGAGCTGGCGCTGATGCTTGGCGCAGGTACCGGTCATGCGGCGGGGCAGGATCTTGGCGCGCTCGCTGACAAAGCGGCGAAGCTTTGCAACGTCCTTGTAGTCGATATCGTAGATCTTATCGGCGCAGAAAACGCAAACCTTGCGGCGCTTTCTGGGGCGAGCATTACGGTCAAAAGCAGGACGCTCGGGACGCTCGGCTCTTGCAGCGGGAGCAGCGGTCTCGGCGGGAGCGGTGTTCACATTCATCTCGGTGTTTTCCATGCTGTTTGTTCCTCCTTCTTAGAATTGTAAAGGGTTCAGTTAAGGGTGACCGGGCTCAGGATCAGAAGGGGAGCTCGGTGCCGTCGTCTGAAAGCGTTTCAAAGCCGTCGGCTTCGATAGCGGGTCTGGGTGCGGGAGCGGAGTAGCTGTTGCCGCGGGGAGCGGACTGCTGCTGGCCGTAGCCGCCGCCATAGTTGTTCTGGCCATAATTCTGGCCGCCGTAGCCGCTGTCGGAGTCGCGCTTGGATTCGGCAAAGTGAAGCTCGTCGGCAACCACTTCGAAGGAAGTGCGGTTGTTGCCGTTATTGTCCTGCCACTTGCGGGACTGAAGTCTTCCGCAAACGGCAACGAGCTGGCCCTTGCGGAACCATTTCGCGGCAAATTCGGCTCTGGATTCCCAGGCAACGATGTCGATAAAATCGGCAGTCTGCTGGGCAGCGTCGTTGGTGCGCTTCACGCCGCGGTCAACCGCCAGCGTGAAAGTTGTCACGGGAGTGTTGCTCGCAGTGTGACGAAGCTCAGGATCTCTTGTGAGCCGTCCCATGAGTATGCATTTGTTGATCATTCCTGTGACCTCCTGTCAACGGACGATTGGACGGGGTTAGGCGTTCTTCGCAATAACGAGGGAACGGATAACAGCGTCGGTGATGTTGTAAACACGGGAGAGCTCGGCGGGGAACTCGGTCGGGGCAGTGAAGGTAAGAAGGACGTAATAGCCTTCGTTCATGTCGTCGATCGGGTAGGCGAGCTTTCTCTTGCCCCACTCGTCGACAGATTCGAGAGTACCATTCTGCTCGACGAGGCTCTTGAAACGTGCAACGACCTCCTGGATCGCTTCAGTTTCGAGAGTGGCATTGACGATGAAGAGAGATTCATACTTTCCCATTTTTGCCATCTTTCTTGTACACCTCCTTTTGGACTTTTGACTCCCGGCTTGGCGCGCGCGGGAGTAAGGACAGCCGAAAACCATATCGGCATGCAAATATATATTATACTCTTATATTTTGATTTGTCAAGTGCCTTGGCTTGATTTTTGTAAAAAACTTTCCAACGGTTGACATATGCGATACCTGTGTAGTATAATTATAAGGTTAATGCGGTGCGGTGGTTTGCCGTGCCTTTGTGTGGAGAGAATTATGGTTTTTGATAATATTCTTGATGCTGTCGGCAATACTCCCATGGTGCGCCTCAACAGACTTGTGAGACCCGGGTCTGCCGACGTTATCGTAAAATACGAGGGTCTTAACGTTGGCGGTTCAATTAAGACCAGAACCGCTCTTAACATGATAAACGCCGCCGAAAAGGCCGGCGTTATCGGTCCTGACACGGTCATCGTCGAGCCCACCAGCGGCAACCAGGGCATCGGTCTTGCCCTTGTGGGCGCCGTCAGAGGCTACAGAACCGTTATCATCATGCCGGACTCTGTGAGCATAGAGCGCAGAAAGCTTATGGAGCACTACGGCGCCGAGGTGGTCCTTATTCACGACGACGGAAACATTGGAGAGTGCATCGAGGAGTGCCTTCAGACCGCTCTCCGCATGGCCCGGGAAGATCCCAATGTCTACGTTCCCCAGCAGTTCACCAACCCCAACAACCCTCTTGTTCACAAGTATTATACCGCTCTTGAGATCCTCGAACAGGTGGCAGGCCCCATTCACGGCTTCTGCTCGGGTATCGGCACGGGCGGCACCCTTTCCGGCATAGGTGAGATCCTCCGGGCAGTCTACCCGGACGTTGAGATATGGGCGGTGGAGCCCCAGAATGCCGCCATCCTTGCCGGCGGTACGATAGGCACCCACCTTGATGGGCATTGGCGACGGGCTTATCCCCGATAACCTCAACACAGAGATCTACGACAATATCTACATAGTCTCCGACGAGGAGGCTATCTCCACCGCCAAGGATCTTGCCCGCCTTGAAGGTCTTATGTGCGGCATTTCCAGCGGCACAAACGTTGCCGCCGCCCTTAGGCTGGCAGAAAAGCTTGGCGAGGGCAAAACCGTCGTCACGGTTCTCCCCGACACCGCCGAGCGCTATTTCAGCACGCCCCTTTTCGACTGATTTTATACCCTCTTTGCGTAAAAAACCGGACGGATTTTGTTACAGCATCTGTCCGGGTTTTTTATATTACATTTCGGGTTATTTGTATAATTGACTTCCCCGGGGGGAATATGGTAAAATCATTAAAAAGATAAATTCGGAGGCCGATGAACGCCATATGAGAATTCGCATTACCGCAGACAGCACCTGTGACCTGTCCGCAGAACTTCGCGAGCGCTATAATATTGCACTGTTTCCCATGACTGTCATCCGCAACGGGGAAGCCTTTAAGGATGGGGTAGACATTTTTGAAAAGGATCTTTACGAGTATTTCGAAAAGACCGGAAAGCTCTGCTCCACAGCCGCTTCCAACCCCTCGGAATATATGGAATTTTTTGACCGCGAGATAGAGGGCTTCGACGCACTTATCCACATCTCCCTTTCCAGCGGACTTTCCTCCTGTAGCCAGAACGCCAGGATCGCCGCCGGAGAGAGCGGGCACAAGGTCTTCGTTGTGGACAGCCGTAATCTTTCCACCGGCAGCGGTCACCTCGTTCTCGACGCCGCTATTATGGCCGCAGAGGGTCTCGAGCCCGAGGCTATAGTTGAAAAGCTCAACGCCACCGCAGAGCTTCTCGAGGTCAGCTTTGTTATAAACTCTCTTACGTATCTCTACAAGGGCGGACGCTGCAGTGCCCTTGAAATGTTCGGCGCAAACCTTCTGAACTTCCGTCCCTGCATCAACGTTACAGACGGCAAGCTCGGTGTCGGAAAGAAATACCGCGGTGCTTACGCCGCCGTTATCCGCAAATACGTTGCCGAGCGCCTTGCCGGCAGGGACGATATCGACACCTCCCGTATCTTCGTCACCCACACCGATACTCCCCGGGAGATCGTTGACTCCGTTATCGAGGCCATCGGCGAGCATATGAAGTTCGACGAGATCATCGAGACCAACGCCGGCCCCACCATTGCCTGCCATTGCGGACCCTGCACTCTGGGTATTCTCTTCAAAAGAAAAGCCTGAAACTGAAATTTGTTCTTGACTTCCCCGTTCACTTTTATTATTATAAGGGTGAACGGGTTTTCTTTTTCCCGGAACACAAAACAGGAGGTTTTTTGTATGTCACTTCGTGCATCCGATCTTAGCCTTGAAGCCGTGTTTCCCGATTTTCCCGCCGCCACCGAGCTTTTGCTTGTTAAGCAAAACAACCACGATACCGACCGGATTCTTTGGCTCCGCTCTCTTCAGGGGCTGGCAAACCGCGTTCATCCCCACGTCTGGGTCTCCAACGGAGACGTTCCGGATCTCCATTGGCTGAAATACTACGACGAAAAATTCGGGCTTAAGGTCACCCGTGAGCTTTCCGACCTTGAGTTTCTCTCTGAGTACGCCCATCTTGTCAAGGGCTATATCGTCTACGACAACAAAAAAGTCATCCAGACACAAAATCTCGCTCTCACCCTTTGCGGTCTCGATTCGCTTCTTCCCGTCTCTCCGGAGGAGGAGCAGTACGCCATAGCCGCCGGCATTCCCAAGGCCGACGACCTTCGGGGGCGCTTTGCCTCCGACAGAGCCGCCGCTGAGTGGGCTGTTGAAAACCTCTGGCCAAGGTGCAACAAGCGTATGATCGCCACCTTCTGCATCCACAGACCCATCTGGTACGCCTACGATCACTATCTCTGCGACTACACGGTCTATAACCGGGTTTTCTGCATCGATCTTCCCAAGTGCCGGGCATTTAAGTGGAGCCGTGACCTTTTCAGAAAGCTCATGGAAACCGCCGAGGCTCCCGGTGTTCAGCTTAACTGGCACTGTGCCTGGGAACAGGAGAAGGAATACGTTGTCGAGGGGGCAAAACAGGGCTTTTTCACCCTCTGCAGCTCGTCTACACCCAACCTCACCATCCACGGTGCCGTGGGCGACGGAAGCAAGTCCTACGTCCAGCCACTTCCGCCCCGTGAAAAATGCGTTGCCGACCCGAACAAGGTCTACGTCTGTTTTTACAACAGCGACGGGGACGCAACGTGGGCAATGTACAACCTCCATTCTCTGAACTGGCTCAACCCAAAACGGGGAAGCTTCAAATTCGGCTGGGGCTTTTTGCCCCTGATGGTCCGCATGATGCCGGGCGCAATGGAGTATTATCAGGAGACCAAGCTCAAAGACGATTGCTTCTGGGGTCCCTCTTCCGGCGCAGGCTACACCTATTCCTGGGCGTGGCCGGAGGGTCTTGCGGAGCATTATCTTAAAGAATCAAGACGGCTTCTTGACCAAAGCGGACAAAACGGATGCAATATGGTCAACTGGTTTTTGCAGGACTACTGGCGCGAGCGTGAGGACGCATCTGCCGTTGCCAGAGAGCAGGAGATCCTCGGAACGGAGGCTTGCCCGGGTCTGGTCTGCGGTCTGGGGGGAAGCCCCTATGCTGTGTCCTATCCCAACGGAAAGGTTCCAAAGCTCCACAGCGTCCACATCGCAAACGTTGGCGCGAGCAACATAGGAGATATAATCAAATTTGCCGCCGAGTGCCCCACAAGGCCGGGCTTTATGTTCCTCTTTGCCCAGATAATGCCGGGCATTTTCGAGCAGATCGAAAGCGAGCTTCCCCTGCTGGACGGGCATCCGGAGATCGAGATACTCTCCATGGACGAATTCTTCCTCACCCTTCAGGATGCGTCTGCCCGGGGACTTGTAAACGATGAGCTCTATGCAAAGACCGAGGCCATGGCAGAGACGTGGCTGAAAGCCCCGGCATCCCACAGGCTTCCCCTCTACGTCAGCACCACGGAGGAGCTTTTGGATACACTTCTCGACACACCCGAAAACCGCGCCGTCCGCCTTTCCGACGGGGGATATACCGACCTGGTCTCAAAGGAGATCGAGTCCGTCGCCCGGGACAGGCAGATGTTCACGGATTGCTACAAGGGACGTCCGGTTTACGGACCCGACCAGGAGGAGGACGTTATATTCTACAGCCTCTTCACCGTTGCCTGGGGCGTGGTTCGCTCGGCAATTGAGAGTCTGGGAGTGTACGGCAACCACAGAGAGCAGTGCATTTCCGACTTTGAGCGCCTCTGCGGCGACATTTCCGACACGGGTGTTTTCCGCCGGATATTTGACGCCTGGGACAGATGGGAGGAAGATGGCTCTCCGGAATTCGGGGTCAGCCTTGAGCTTGCCCGGGGTCTTGCGTCAGAGACCAAAAAACTAAATGAAGCACTGGGAGACAGCTCTGAATTCACAGCCTGGCCTCCCAAGGCAATATAAAGAAAAGAGAGTAGACAGAAAAATGAAAAAGAGGATACTTTGTATTCTGCTGGCAGTCGTTCTTGTTGCAGGCCTTTCCGGCTGCGGCATTATCGGCTCCTTCCTTGAAAAAAAGCCGGACGCCACCCAGCACAGAGTAGAGAGCGGCACGGTCCCCACTGTTGCCGCAACCACCGAGGCACCCCAGACCGAGCCTGCTTCCTCGCCTGAGGCAACTGAGGCAACCGTTGAATGGGATCCGGATACCGAATCTCTGTTCATGGTCACCGTGAAGCAGCCGACCGGCGCCATGGTTCCCTGCAGGGCAAAAGCCATCAACAAAATGGGCGACGTCTTTGAGATGACCGACGAGCCCATTGCTCTTCCCGAGGGAGACTATACCCTCATCGTCGAGTCTGACGGCTATTGGCCCCACCGCGAGGAGATAACCGTCAACCCCGGCGAAGAAATCGTTCTGGACTTTGAGCTTATTCCCGAAGAAGAGGTCGAGCCCTTCGGCGCGGACAGCATCGTCGTTGTGGGCGATAAGGCCTACTGGTGCGACGTGGACGGGATCTACTGCCTGGATGCTTCCGAAAAGGTCGACGAGCTGGGCAAGCCCTACGTTAACCCCCAGCGATCCTGCGTTTACACCGGCGAGCTTCCGCCCTATGCCAGGTTTGCCACAAACGGCATGATGGCCTACGTTGCCGATAACAACGGCGTTGTTCTTGAGATAGATCTTGTTTCCGGAACGACAAGAGAGCTCACCGAGGCTTACGGTTGGAGCACTTACGTTTGCGGCGCGGACAGAAACGGCGTTTTCGTTGCTCCGGCTCTCGATTTCGATATCGAAGCAAACTGGGATCTTTACGGCCAGATCCTGCGTATATCCCTTGACACCGGCGAGGTCGAGTTTGCTCAGGATAACGTTTACGGTGCTTGCTACGGAGGATACAGCTATCTTTTGGGCATTTCCGGAGGAGTGGACCCCCATTCCCTTACTGTTTACGATGGTGCCGGAGACCCCGTTCTTGAGCTTGACACCGTGTGGAGCGTGAGCAGCATGGGCGATAAGCTGGTCATTTCCGAATCTCTGGATCTCGAGAGCTCCTTCCGGGTTCTTACCTACGGAGATGACGGTCTTGAGCCTGTTTACGAGGTTACTCTCTGGGAAGGTGTTTTCCTTTCTTATGCCGGCGTCAGCGACGGTCTTCTCTCCTACGGCGTTGTTGATAACGAGACCTATGATTGGAACATTTATTATGTTGATCTCTATACCCTTGAGGATATAACCGGAAAATACCCCGAGCTTGGAGAGGATCTGACTTCGATCGGCAAAACGGGTGAGTTTAAGTATTACTGTACCGGCAACTGCGTTTATTTTGCAAACGGCGGGTATATCTTCCCCATGGGTCCGTCCGGGGGCTCCGACGGATATTACGAATACTATTACGTGAACGGATGTGTTATCGAGGTGGATATCTACTCCGGACATATGGAATGCTACACGCCCCCCGTGGCATAAGTTAAGATCAAAAGATTTGTCCCGTGCGTTATTATACGCACGGGGCTTTTGTTGTGGGGGAGGCATTGGGCAATAATATTTCTTTGGGAGGGCAATACTAATGAGCGAATAAGTAAAACGGAGAGCAATACCAATGGACGAAAACATCAAAAGCACAGAGCCCCTTGACACAGGAAAACACAGCATCCACGCCCTTACGGTCATCGGTCAGATAGAAGGCCACCGGAGTCTGCCTTCTGACGACAAGACCACGAAATACGAGCACGTTATCCCCCAGCTTGCGGCAATTGAAGAGAGCGGGGATATAGACGGACTTCTCATTATGCTGAACACCATCGGCGGCGACGTTGAGGCCGGGCTTGCCATTGCGGAGCTTATCGCGGGAATGAAAAAGCCAACTGTTTCACTTGTACTTGGGGGAGGCCATTCCATTGGCGTGCCCATTGCAGTGGCGGCAAAGCATTCCTTCATTGCTCCGTCTGCGGCGATGACCGTTCACCCCGTGAGAATGAGCGGAACGGTCATGGGCATTCCCCAGACCTGGCATTATTTTCAGCTTGTCCAGGACAGGGTCATAAGCTTTGTGGAACGCAACTCACGAATAATGCCCGGAAGATACCTTGAGCTGATGATGCGCCACGACCGTATTCCAAACGAGCTTGGAAGCCTTGTGTCCGGAGAAGAGGCTGTTGAAATGGGGCTTATAGACGACCTTGGGAGCCTGTCCGACGCCCTTGAAAAACTGCACCGAATGATAGATGGCGAAAAGTGAACGAAACAGGTATAAATTGAGGAAAATGGTGACCTGCGAACCTAAAAAGACTTTATACCCGTATAAATAATCGTTATGAGTTGACAAAAGAGCCCCATAGTGGTAAAATATACTAACAACACAGCGGTGACTCGCTGTTTTGCCGGAGGTTTTTGCCATGTTGGCTGAAATTTTGGATTTTGAATATGTCATTCTGCTTCGTATCGTCATTGCGGCAGTCCTTGGCGGAATTATCGGCTTCGAGCGAAGCTTCAGCGGCCACAGCGCCGGCCTTCGCACCCATATTCTTCTCTGTATGGGTTCTGCGGCGGTGATGGCTCTGTCCGAGCTTCTTGTTAAAAAATACGGTTGCCCCCAGGAGATACTTCGAATGGGTGCGCAGGTCATCAGCGGCGTGGGCTTCCTGGGTGCCGGCAGTATCATTCTGGACGGTAAAAAGGTTCAGGGCATAACCACCGCTGCCGGTGTGTGGGCAACGGCCTGTCTGGGTCTCGTGGTTGGAAGCGGCGAGTACATTCTTGCCTTTGCCACAACTGCGGTCATGATGCTTGCCCTTGTCGGCTTCCACTCCATCTCCCAGATGGTGGAGGAGCGGGCAAAGACCATAAAGATCCGCATTAAGTTTTCAAATCGCTACGATCTTGACGAGATCATGCTCCGCCTTGAAGAGCTCGACCTGGACGTGAGAAAAATCAGCCTTGTCTTCGTGGATGGCGAGACTGAAGCCCATGCCGTGATCAAGACCAAGCGCGGAACCACTATTCAGACCCTTGTCTGTGACCTCAGCGGCTACGACTGTGTCGTTGGCGTTGAGAAGAGCTGACAGATAAGCCGGGGGAGTTTTGCCGTGAAGTACTTTACCAAAGAATGGTACGGACTTATGACCTTCCGGGGGTATACCGACGGGGTCACGCCCGTGCCGGACAGCGCCGTCTCCGATGAGGATATTGCCCGGTATTACCGGGAAGACCTTGAGGCTGAGCTTTCTGCGGCTAAAAACCGGGGCTCCGGCGCGGACGCTCTGCTTGCAATGCTCGGCGTTTCAAACAGCCCGGTCAACGCCGATCCCCGTGAGGTAAGACGTGAGTTTGAGGAATCTTATAAAAATATGCTCCGCTACGGAACGGAGCATTATCCCGAGTGGGTAAAGGCTTCCGCAGACCGCCGTCTGCTTGCCCTTTGGCGTATGCCAAAGAGTGTTTACGATAAGCTTGTCCTTGAAGAAAAAGCCGCCGAAGAAAAATTCGAGGCCATCAACCGCCTGGCCGAGGCCGAGCTTTCAAAGCAGGATATTCCCGGTGAGCTTCAAAAGACCTTTTGTTTCCACGACGGCCACGTTTTGTCCCTGAAAAAGCAGGGGAGGGACGGTGAGCTTGTCCTTTGTCCGGCGGACACCGACATGGGTCCGTTTGTTAAACTGAGGTTTGTCAACCTTTGGCTTTTTGAAAAGGAAAGCGGTCTTGTTATACGTCCCCGTGGAAAAGAGTCAAACTGCGTTTATCTCTACGACGAGCTTTACCGCAACGAAAAAGGCTACGAGTTCCATATGCTTCTGTGGACCCGAAAGGCTCTTAGATACGCCACCGTCGGCTGTGAGGATATAATCATCACCCAAGGCGAATCCTTCTGAAAAAACGACCGCATCCCCGGAGAATTCTTTTGGGGATGCGGTTCTGGTTTATTTAGCCTTCAATATCCATTGAATAAAAGCTGTTAACACCTTCGCAGGAGGTAAGCCCAAGGTGGTATGCCGGGGCCATGTCGAAAATGCGAACGGAGAATTTCCGTCCGTCGGCATAGAGGTCAAAATAGTTCGGCCTTATTCCCACGGCGATCGTGTGACGGACGCTGTCCGGTACGGGAAACTCTGCGCTCATTGCCAGATACCACGCGGCTTTGCCGTTGTCCCTGTAGTGGCGCCAGAGGTTTATGCCGTTTTTGTAGAGCACAAGCTCGTAATAGCTGCCGTAGCGGAAGTCCCCGTTGCCGTCGGGAAAAAGGTCCTCAGAGAGGGTGATGAGGGGAGCGCCGTTTTCTGTGAAGGAGCATTCAACGGTAACCTTTGCGCCTGGTCCGTATTTTTCTCTGGACATCAGCGCGATGTTTTCAAAACCGTAGGTGCAGGCGGGGTCTTCCCGGTTTTCGATATGGTCCTCCTTCTGAACGAAGCGGCCGTTCTCGTTAAAGCGCATACCCCAGGCGTGGACTATATCGGTCTCGTTCCAGGCGTTTGCAGAAAAATCTATGTGCATAAAACTTGCCTTCCTTTTTGGGAGTATGGCAATATTATATACTTTTCCCGGGAGCTTGTCCATAGTCTTGATGTGTTTTTACGGCAGTTCGCACTTGAATATACGGGGAATATGTGATAAAATATTATTTGATTTTGTATACACCGTAAGGAAAGGAACTTTCTTATTTATGGATATTATCAAACCCAGAACACTTTCCGGCTTTATGGAGCTTCTTCCCGGCAAACAGGCTCAGATGGAGCGTATGATGGAGATCCTCCGCAAGACCTATTCACTTTATGGCTTTGCGCCCCTTGACACTCCCGTTATTGAGGATGCTCAGATCCTTCTTGCAAAGGGCGGCGGCGAGACTGAAAAGCAGATATACCGTTTTTCCAAGGGCGACAGCGATCTTGCCATGCGCTTTGACCTCACTGTTCCCCTTGCAAAATACGTCGCCCTCCACTACGGCGAGCTGGCTTTCCCCTTCCGCAGATATCAGATAGGCAAGGTCTATCGCGGAGAGCGCGCTCAGAGAGGGCGTTTCCGTGAGTTTTATCAGGCCGACATCGACATCGTCGGTGACGGCAAGCTGGACATTCTCAACGAGGCTGAGATCCCCTCCGTTATCTACCGACTCTTCCGCGGTTTCGGTCTCACCAGATTCCAGATCCGTGTGAATAACCGCAAGGTCCTCAACGGCTTCTACTCCATGCTGGGTCTTTCCGAAAAGTCCGGCGACATTATGCGCACCGCCGACAAGCTGGACAAGATCGGCCCGGAAAAGGTTCGCGCCATTCTTGTTGACGATTGCGGCGTTTCCGCCCAGGCTGCCGACGAGATCATGAGCTTTATGTCCATCAAGGGCTCCAACGCAGACGTTCTTGCCGCCCTGGAGGGCTACCGCGGCAAGGATCCCGTCTTTGATACCGGTCTTGACGAGCTCAGAGCCGTCACCGAAAACCTTGCGGCCTTCGGCGTTCCCGAAGAGAATTTTGCCGTTGACCTCACCATCGCCCGGGGACTTGATTATTACACCGGTACCGTTTACGAGACCACACTTCTTGACCATCCGGAGATCGGCTCTGTCTGCTCCGGCGGCAGATACGATAACCTTGCGGGCTACTACATCGACAAGCCCCTTCCCGGTGTTGGCATTTCCATCGGTCTTACCAGACTTTTCTACGTTCTGGACGAACAGGGTCTGCTGAACCCTGCCGCCCACAGCGCCAGCGCCGACGCTCTCGTGATACCCATGAGCCCCGAGCCCACTGCGGCCATCGCCCTTGCCGAAAAGCTTCGCGCCGCAGGTGTCCGCGTTCAGCTCTACGGTGAGCAGAAAAAGTTCAAGCAGAAGATGAGCTACGCCGACAAGCTTGGCGTGCCCTACGCCATTCTTCTGGGCGAGGACGAGATCAATGCCGGAAAGTGCTCCGTCAAGGACCTTCGCACAGGCGTTCAGGTGACCGTCACCGCAGAAGAGGCCGCAGAGCTTATTCTTGCAGACAAGCTTGCCGCCGAAAACGCTCCCGTTATTCTTGAAAAATAAAGCCTTATTAAAAAAAGACCCCTGCAAAGGGGTCTTTTTTTAGTAAGCCATGCAGATCCTTCTGCATACGTCGCAGGCTGAGCGGCAGGAGGAAAGGTCCGGTTTTATGCCGTCTTTTGCGGCGTAGCTCAGCATTTTCTGCACACCGCCGGAAAGCAGTGCGGCGCTGAGAGGGGAGGCATAGGGGTCGTAGCTTGCAATCAGGTCGGATAGGCTGTCTGTGAGAAGGTTTCCGATCTTAAAGGCGCAGGCCCATATGCTGCCGTCCGGGGTGATGGAGAGGGTCTTTACCCTGTCCGGAGGGTCGGTGTAGGGGGCAGAGCCGCAGGGGGCGGAGAGGTCGACCGCTCCGGGGGCGGGATAAAACTCTGCGAGGTATTTTGCGGCATTTCCCGAGAGGAAAATGTCGTTTCCGTAGCTTGAGGAAATTCCCATGGCTTCGTATTCCGCAAGGATGGCTTTCGTTGTTCGGTTATAGGGATCGTCGTGCTCCCGGTTGACCACCCAGGCCGGAGAAAGCCTTATGCACTCCGGGGCGAGGGCGTGCATTGCTTTTGCAAAACAGGCAACAGGTTCCCGTGGTATTGTTTCACTGTGGAAGGCATCCACGGAGAGTAAAACGTCGTTTACGCCTGCGCGGACAAGGTCTCTGGCGGTAGCGGTTATGGCCTTGGGGTCTTTGGAAAACATTCCGTTGGTTATCAGCTGACGGCAGGGTATTCCTGCTTTTTTTGCGGCGGCGTGGATGGTGGCGGTTATTCGGGGGTAGAGGAGCGGCTCTCCCCCGAAGGTCATTACGGACGTGATATTGAAATATTGGGCAAGGCAGGCAACTGCGTTGACTGCGGCTTTTTCGTTTACGTGGGCGGGGGAGAAGCTCTTCCGTGCTTCTGCGGCCGAGCAGTGACGGCAATTTCCCGAGCAAAGATGGGTGACTATAAACTCAATTCGCTCTACGTTCAGATATTTTGAAGGTGTCATTTGTCCTTATCTCCGGTAAAGAGTATTTCTGCGCTCTATTATATCTGAAGACAGGGGATTTTGCAATCACTCTGTGGTTGATTTGCGATCCGGTTGAATTCCTGCAGGTATAGACGGTCAGACGGGTGAATAAGTATAAATGTGCTTCCCGGTTAAGATGCGGTAAAGAAGTCGGGCTGAAGGTTGACTTTACCTTGACGGGATGGTACCATATTGCTATGATCGGAATAAGTGGTGGAGTCTGTCACCGGCACGCGAAAGTTGTCGGTTTATCTCGATTGTTCAAGCGTTATGACAGAGCCGTGGTATGTGCGGTTCTTTTATTATGCTTGGATTGGGGTCAAACTCTCCTTATTTCAAAAAAATTAATACGGAGGGTTTTATGGAACCTACCATGAACATGTTCTACGGCATCTCCATTATTGTTGCCGTGATCGCGTTCCTCTTCGCGGCTTACCTTTACATCTGGGTAAAGCGTCAGCCCCAGCAAAACAAGCGGATCACTGAGGTCGCCGGCCTCATCCGCGAAGGCGCCAACACCTTTATGAAGCGCGAATACAAGATCCTTGCTATTTTCGCTCTCGTTGTCGCCGTTCTCATTCTGCTGTTCCTCCCCAAGCCCATTTGGTCCACCGATGCGGCATGGAAGAACATCGCAATGGCCATCTCCTACATCTGCGGCACCGTTCTTTCCGCTATTGCCGGTAAGCTCGGTCTCATCGTTGCCAGCCTTTCCAACGGCAGATCTGCCGAGGCTGCTGTCAAGGGCATCAAGCCTGCATTCCTTGTTGGCTTCCGCGGCGGCTCCGTTATGGGTCTTATCGTTGTCGGCTGTGCCGTTCTGGGCGTTTCCGTCGTTCTCTGGATCGTCGGCGAAGCCTCCATCCTTCTCGGCTTCTCCTTTGGCGCCAGCTCTCTGGCTCTGTTTGCAAAGGCCGGCGGCGGTATCTTCACCAAGACTGCCGACGTTGCCGCTGACCTTACCGGTAAGGTCGAGCTTGGCATTGCCGAAGACGACCCCCGGAACCCTGCTGTTATTGCCGACAACGTTGGCGATAACGTTGGTGACGTTGCCGGTATGGGCGCTGACCTGTTCGACTCCAACGTTGCCGCTCTCACCTCTGCTCTCGTTCTTGCTCAGGCCATTGGCGGTGAGCTGAACAGCAT
>SVLY01000026.1 GCA_015067715.1 Oscillospiraceae bacterium
TCGGTGCGCTCTTCGCTGCAACGGCAGCGGTAGCCGCAGGTGGTGGTGCGGGTGACAAAGCCAAAGTCGCTCTTGAGCACCAGCTTTGCGATCTCTTCGGGGGTCATGCCCTCGGAGAGCATCTGGGTCATGGGGGGAAGGTTTGCAATGTCCTTTTCAACGCGCTGGATAACCTCTTCGTCGGCGCCGGGCATAAGGGAGAGGATGAATCCGCCTGCGGCGGCAATGGTTCCGTCGGTGCCCACAAGAACGCCAAGGGAGCAAACGCCGGGAGTCTGTTCGCTGTAGTAGAGATATTCGGTGATGTCCTCGGCGATCTCGCCGGAGACCAGCTCGATCTTGCCGACGTAGGGCTCCTTGAGCTTCATGTCCTTGATAACGGTGAGGCTTCCCTTGCCAACGGCTCCGCCCACGTTGAGCTTGCCGTTTTCCTTGAGGGGAAGGTCAACTCCGGGATCCATCATGCATCCGCGGACGAATCCGTCGCCCTCGGCAACGGCGATGGCGTAGCCTGCAGGACCGTCGCCGTCGATGCGGAGAGTGACGGTGAAGCCGGGATCCTTAAGGTCGGAGCCCATAATGGCAGCCGCGGTAAGAAGTCTGCCCATAAGAGCAGAGCCTGTGGCGCTGCTGTTGTGGTATACCCGTGCCTGCTCAACAAGCTCGCGGGTGTCCGCAACGACAAGACGGACCATCATGTCGCCGGAAAGTGCATTGAGAATAGTATCTGCCAAGGTTATTTACCTGCTTTCTGATTTGTTGTTATGCTGTGTGTTGATGAATCGTTTCGTTTTGCTACAACTGTGATACGCTCTTCACCCTCGCGGGGAGCGCGGAGGGCAAACTCTCCGTGAAGACCGACCCTGTCCATTCCGCCCCTTGCAAGGGCGGTGTCCAGCTCATCAAGAGAGAATGCGGTCTCGGTGACGGTCTCGGCCTCTCTTCGGTAGAGCCCCTGGCGGTTGGCTGTGAAAATATCAAGGTCAACGTGCTGACGGGAGGTTTTAGGGTCGAAGAGATAGCGGTAGGTACAGAAAACGCCCTCCGCCTCCCGGACAAATGCCTGGCCTGAGAGCCGCTCCATTCTTTCCCGGGTTATAACGTCGAAAATGAAGATCCCTCCGGGCTCAAGGAATAGCCCGACTTTTGAAAAGGCTTTGTTCAAAGCGTTCACACCGGAAAGGTGGTTAACGCTGTCCAGACAGCAGTATACCGCACTCACGGTGCCGTAGAGGTCAAGGTCTTCCATTGACTGGCACAGGAACAGCACGGGATTTTCTTCGTCTGTGTTTTTCATAGTCGCCTGAGAGAGCATATCGTAGGATGCGTCCACGCCGATGACCTCAAGCCCCCGGGAGGCCAGCTCAAAGGAGAGGCTTCCCGTGCCGCAGGCGAGATCCAGAACGATGGAGGGGTCGCACCCGTATTTTTTTGTGAGCTTTAACAGGGTCTCGGCATATCTGGAATAGTTTACGTCCGGCGTCATGCTGTCGTAGCACGAGGCAAGGGCTGTGTATCCGGTGCTCACTTTCCGTTTTCTCCAATGGACATTCTGTCTAGGACGAGCCTGTAACCGTCGCCGTATTTTAAACAGCGGTTAACACGGCTTATGGTCGCACTGGAAACACCGGTGTCCTTGACGATGCGAAGATACTGTTCTCCGCTGTCAAGCAGGGCAGCCACGCGGAACCGCTGGGCAAGAGCGGTCATCTCGTTGAGAGTGCAGATATCCTCCAAAAAGGCGGCCACTTCTTCAGGGGTCTGAAGACAGGATATAGCACGGCAGAGCTCCTCGAGGTCGGGCTTATTTCTGTTTGTGGGCATGACGTACAACGTCCTTTCAAGATAATTTGTATATTGGATGGTATTTTGGAAAAAATAGACCGGGTAAACAGTTTTGTTGTTGGGGGGCGTTTGGGGAAAGATGCAGATCACGCTGATCAGAACGGTGGTGCTCTATGCGGTGGTTATCGCCGTGATGCGGGGGCTTGGAAAGCGCCAGGTGGGAGAGCTTGAGCCAAGCGAGCTGGTTATAACCATTCTCATATCCGAGCTTGCGGCGGTGCCCATGCAGGATCCCGGAGTTCCCCTTTTGCGGGGGCTTGTGCCAATTGCGGTGCTGTTTTCTCTGGGAATATTCGCCTCTGCCCTCGGCGCGAAGTACCCAAGGCTGAGACGTTTTCTCAGCGGCAAGCCCAGCATCGTCATATGCGACGGAAAATACGTTCAGAGCGAGATCAAAAGGCTCCGCCTTTCCGTGGACGAGATAGGGGAGGAGCTGAGGCTCAAGGGGGTCACCGACGTTAGCCGGGTGAAATACGGCATCGTTGAGACCAACGGTCAGATGAGCGTGATCGGCTTTTCCGGAAACGCGGAGGATGAGCTTCCCGTTTCCCTTATCTGTAACGGCAGGCTTATGAAGGACAATCTGCGCCTGCTGGGGCTTGACAGGGCATACGTTGAAAAACTTTTGAAAAAACGGGGCATTGCCTCGGTCTCGGAGGTGTTCTACATGAGCCGGGACAGCCATGGGAGGATAACTACTGTTGAAAACGAAGAGTAATCGAAGAAAAGGCGGTCTTGCGGTATTCGCCGTTGCCCTTGGGCTGCTTGCGCTTCCGGCGCTGGGTGGATATATCTGTCAGCAGAGAACCGCCGGAATATGTGACAGGGTGCAGGCTGTTGCGGAAAAAGCCGTTGAAGAGGCAGTGAATGGAGATATCACCGCCGCAGAAGAGCTTTGCGCCGGGCTTGAGACCCTCTGGGAAAAAGAAAGGCTGTACATGGGCGTGCTTTACGACCACGAGACCGCAAACCGCATCGGGGAGAGCATTTCCCGGATGGGGGTATTTATCCGCACGGGGGCAACGGAAGCCCTTCTGGCAGAGGCAAAGGTTTTTGCCTGTCAGACCGAAGCCCTTAAAAACGCAGACAGGGTGACTCCGGCAAATCTGTTTTAGGCTCAGGCCTTTCCGATGAGCTTGTTGAGCTCGTCGTAGAAGGTGTTGATATCCTTGAACTGGCGGTAAACGCTGGCAAAGCGGACGTAGGCGACCTCGTCGAGAACGCGGAGCCGCTCCATTATCATTTCGCCGATCTTTTCCGTTGAGACCTCCCGCTCCATGGAGCTTCGGACGGTCTGTTCGATATCGTTTACAAGGTTTTCTATCTGAATGGCGGAAACCGGCCGTTTCTGGCAGGCCTTGGTAACGCCGTCGATGATCTTGGTCTTGTCGAAGGATTCTCTTCTGCCGTCCTTTTTAACGACCAGAAGGGGGAAGCTTTCAAGCTGTTCGTAGGTTGTGAAGCGCTTGCCGCAGGCGATACATTCGCGGCGCCGTCTGATACATGTTCCGTCTTCTGTGGGACGGGAATCGATGACCTTGCTGTCAAGATGACCGCAGAAAGGGCATTTCATTTTTGAATACGTCCTCCGTTATGCGCTTTATTTTATATTGTGGTATAGTGTGGGTGTGTGGGACAATAGTCCTCTACATATGGTATTATACCCCTAAAGCCCCGGTCTGTCAATAAGTATTGACAATTTCGGTACGGGTGAGTATAATATAAGCTGGTACGGTTTGAAACGGCGTTCTGCCGCGTATACATTATAAGGACAGGTTTTGTAAGGAAAATGAAGAGAACGTTTACTAAGCTGACGGCCATTTTGCTTGCGGTGCTCACACTGTTCTCTCTTGCCGCCTGCGGCAACGGAGAGCCCGGGGAGACCACCGGACCGGACGAGGCCGTCCAGACTACATCTCAGACCTTTATCACCGTAGGCACCACCGAGCTTCGCACGGTCTACATGACCAGAGTTCCCGGCTTCTCCGGAGAAGAGCCTCCCGCATCGGATACGGGAGTTATATTCGGAACGACCGGCGGTTCTTCTTCTGAGTCCACCGAAGCCACCTCCGACGAGCCTGCCCAGACTCAGGCCACCCAGACCTATCCCGTTCCTTCCCAGCTTGCCCTCAGCGTTGCCCCTCCCTCCACCGATACCCTCAGCTTTGAGGACGATACTCTGGACGATTTCTTCTCCGACGCGGTTTTCGTGGGTGACTCCATCTCCCTTGGCTGGAGAAACTACGTTATGAGCAAGCGGGGCAGTGATCCCGGCTTTCTTGGGGGAGCTCAGTTCCTCGTCTCCGGCAGTCTTGGCGCCGAGAGCGCCCTTTGGGACGTGAACAGCGAATCCGTCCACCCCAGCTACCAGGGCACTCAGATGCAGCTCTGGAATTCCATTCCCCTCACGGGGGCAAAAAAGGTCTTCATCATGTTCGGCCTCAACGATATCGGCCGTTACAGCGAGCTTGAGACCTGTGTCGACATGGCGGTTTCCAACTACGACGAGCTGATCGGCAAGATCAAGGCCAACGCTCCCGACGTTGAGATCTACATAATCAGCGCCACCTACGTTCTCGAGGGCGGAGAAAAGGGCAAGGTCACCAGCGCCAACCTGCGCGTGCTCAACGAGGCGCTCATCGACTACTGCCGGGATAACAGCATCGAGTTCATCAACTTTGCCGACGCTCTTGCGGATGCAAACGGAAACCTTGCCGCCGAGTATTGCTCCGACGGTTACGTTCATCAGACAAATGCCGCCTACGACGTGTGGACAGCTCTTCTCAAGGGATATGCCGCAGGCGTTCTCAGCGGCAGATAACAATATTTCTTTTATCCGGAGGATAACAAAATGAAAACAAAAATCAGGATTGCTTCTCTCGTTCTTGCCCTCTGCATGGTCGTTTCACTCTTTACCGCCTGCACAGCCGCACCGGACAACAGCAATATCGCCGCCGCAGAGGTCTACGACGCACTTATGTCCAAGGTTGAGTTCCCCGAAATGCTCTCCCTTGACGCCGGCGGTCTTGTGAGCCTGCTGGGCATCGACGACAGCCTCTACACCGAAGCCGTTGCCTACATTCCCCTCACCGCCGTCAGCGGAAACATGGTCTTCATCGTAAAGGCCACCGATTCTGCCGCCGCCGCGACCCTTGCCGAAAAGCTTGAAAGCTACCGCGCAGGCGTTCTGGCTCAGATGAACAACTACCTCCCCGACGAGTACGATAAGATCAACGCCGCCTCTGTTGAAACCGACGGAAGCTTTGTCTGGCTTGTCGTTGCCGACGATCAGGCCGCCGCAGAGGCCGCCGTCCGGGACATCATCGGCTGAGTCCTTTCGTAAAAATGATATTTATAAACGGAGACACTTCCCTGATTACGAAGCGTCTCCGTTTTTTTTTTGTATTGGCTATTGACAAATATCAATAAAAGTGATATCATAATGATATCAAATCGAAGGTGGTGAACCCATTGACAAAAGCCATAGAGATAGAGGGGCTTAACAAGAGCTACGGCAAAGTACGCGCTGTGAAGGATCTGAGCTTTTCCGTTGACCGGGGAGAGTTTTTTGCCTTTCTCGGTGTGAACGGAGCGGGAAAAAGCACGACGATTTCCGTGCTTTGCGGTACTCTTCCCCCGGACAGCGGGAAAGTGAGTGTTCTGGGCAACGATATCAGCTCCGGCCTGTCCAAAATCAAAGAAAGTATAGGCGTTGTTTTTCAGGATTCCCGTCTTGACCGTGCGCTGACCGTAAGGGACAATCTCTTTTTCCGGGGAGCTCTTTACGGTCTTGGGGGCAAAGAGCTTCAAAGCCGCATAGACGAGGTGACGGAGCTTTTGGAGCTTGGGGATATTCTGAACAGGAAAATATCCCGGCTTTCCGGCGGCCAGCGCCGCAGAGCGGACATTGCCCGCGCATTGGTCCACAGACCTGAGCTTCTGATACTTGACGAGCCCACCACGGGGCTTGACCCTCAGACGAGGCAGAACCTTTGGAACGTGATCTCCGGGCTGAGAAGCTCACGGAAGCTCACCGTCCTGCTTACCACCCACTATATGGAAGAGGCCGCCGGAGCGGACAGGGTGCTGATCATCGACGGGGGAGCTCTTGCGGCGGAGGGAACTCCTCTTGAGCTTAAAAACAGATACTGCGGCGACTTTATTGACCTTTACGGAGTGTCGGAGGCTGATGCGGCATCGCTGAACTGCCGCTACAGCAGGATAGCCGGAGGATACCGCCTCCAGGTTCCGAGCACCGCAAAGGCGACGGAGCTGATAATCGCTTATCCGAAGCTGTTTTTGGACTATGAGATCGTAAAGGGAAATATGGATCACGTATTTCTTGCCGTCACCGGCAAAAAGCTTGGTGGAGAAAACGAAGCAGAAAGGGGAAAGAGAAAATGAACAGGACTGTGTTTTTTGCCCTTGTGAAGCGCAACGTTAAAATGTTTTTCAGGGATAAGGGGATGTTTCTCGTTTCCCTCATAACCCCTCTGATCCTGCTTTTGCTCTACGTGACCTTTCTCGGAAACGTTTACAGAGATGCGTTTACCTCCGCTCTGCCCGGTGGGTTGACCTTGCCGGATAAGCTTATAAACGGATGCGTAAGCGCACAGCTGGTCTCATCGGTGCTCTCGGTCAGCGCCGTGACCGTGGCCTTTTGCTCCAATATGCTCATGGTACAGGACAGGGCAAACGGCACAATATGGGATCTTACCGTCACTCCCGTGAACCCGGGCATCCTCGGGGGAGCTTATTTCACGGCGACCTTTATCTCCACCCTTCTTATCAATCTCATCGCCGCTGTGGGCGGACTTGTTTACATGGGGGTCGCCGGGTGGTATATGTCGGCGTACGACGTTGTTCTGCTGCTCTGTGACATTGTTTTAACCGTGCTTTTCGGCACGGCGGCGTCTTCGGTGGTGAACTTCTTCCTGTCCTCTCAGGGTCAGATATCTGCTGTGGGAACTGTGGTAAGCTCCTGCTATGGCTTTGTCTCCGGGGCGTATATGCCGATATCCAGCTTTTCGGAAGGGCTGAGGAACGTCATATCCGTGCTTCCCGGGACTTACGGTACCTCGCTGATACGCACACATTCCATGGCCGGCGCTTTCAGAGAGATGGAGGCCATCGGTCTTCCAGAGGCGTACATCTCGGGAATGAAGGACGCTGTGGACAGCAATATATACTTTTTCGGAAGCGCCGTTGAGACCTGGACGAAATACGCTGTGGTGCTCGGGGCTGCGGCGGTGCTGATTGGGATATATATTCTTTTGAACCGCTTCAGATCCAAAAGAAAAGGCTGAATTCTGCGGAATAATATGGTATAATAAAGACCGGACCCTGTGAAGGCAGAGGTCCGGTCAGTTTTGTTTTGTCTGGAGGAGTCGCTGTGAGTGTGACCCACGTTGCCGCCGCTTTGATCTGGCGCGGAAACAAGTTTATGATCTGCCGCCGTCCGCCCCATAAGACGAGGGGTCTGCTTTGGGAGTTTGTCGGCGGAAAGCTGGAGCCCGGGGAAACTGCGGAGCAGGCTCTTGTGAGAGAGTGCCGGGAGGAGCTGGGGGTGGAGGTGACTCCCGGAAAGCTCTTTACGGAGGTGGTCCACACCTATCCGGACATGACCGTGCGCCTTACCGTTTTCAACGCCGACATAGGCCGTCAGGAGCCTCAGCTTCTTGAGCATTCGGAGATAACCTGGATAACCTCGGCGGAGATAGACGAATACGATTTCTGTCCTGCGGACGTGGAGATACTGGCAAAGATAAAAGCCGAATGCCCTGCTGAGCCCGATGAAAGAACCCTCCGGCTCTTTGAATCTCAAAAGGAGCTGCTCGATACCTTTCTTTCCACGGGAGCTCTGGACAGAGCTCAGTACGAAAAGAGCTTGAACGGACTGAAAGAAAAGCTCGGCCTTTGATAGTTCAAAAGCCGGGCCGGAAAGCTAATCTTCGTAGTGGGATGCGGACTTAATATACCTGTCGTTTTCCCGTTTTTCGTCCCTTTCGGCAAGGGCCTCGCGTTTGTCGTAGAGCTTTTTGCCCTTACACAGGCCAACCTCCACCTTGACTCTGCCGTTTTTGAAATAGAGCCGCAGGGGCACGAGGGTGAGCCCGTCCTGTTTGATCTTCATAAACAGCTTAAGGATCTCCGCGCGGTGCATAAGGAGCTTTCTCGTGCGGAAGGGATCCTTGTTATAGATATTTCCCTTTTCGTAGGGGGAAATGTGCATGGCAACAACGAACAGCTCGCCGTCCTTAACGGTGCAAAAGCTGTCCTTGAGGTTGACGTTTCCTGCGCGCAGAGATTTTACCTCCGTGCCTGCAAGGGAAATTCCCGCCTCGTATTTATCAAGAACAAAGTAGTCGTGAAAGGCTTTTTTGTTTTGGGCAATGGTTTTCTCGCCGCCGCCGGCCATAGGTCTTATCCTCCGATGTGCTTATCGTTATTTTATTTTACCATCAGCGGTGCTCCCTGTCAAGGCGGATCAGGGTGATATTTGAAGTATATTAACCCCATCTAACGAAAGGAACTGGTTTGATTTGAACGGAAATTTTGTACCTTCCTCCCCGGAGGACAGACTTCTCTGCGCCAGGGCGGAGGATCTGTCTGCCGGAGCGATAAAGACCTGCCGAACTGCGTTCACTAAATTCCTCACCCCTGCCCAGGCGGCTATGCTGAAAAACTACTGCCGTTCCGCCGGCATAGAGGTGTATTTCGACGGGGGAAGACCGGGCGCGGAGCGGGTGGTTGCGCTGTTTTTTCCGGACTGGATGGATCCGGCCTCGGATGAATCGGTGATATATGAAGAAAGCCCCGTTGCGGTGCTGAAGATATCAAACACCGGAGACCTTGAGCTTTCCCACAGGGACTATCTTGGGGCGCTGATGGCCTCCGGCATAAGGCGTGATACCGTGGGGGATATAGACGTTCACGGAAGCGTGGCGTGGGTGTTCTGCCTTAGTGAGATAAGCGAATATATCTCCCGTGAGCTTGAATGCGCCGGAAGGGCAAAGCTTGTGATCGAAAAAGCGGAGCGGGATGACGTTCCGCCTCCGCCCAAAGAGGACGGAGTTGAGCTCTACGGCACGGTATCCTCTTTGCGGCTGGACGGGCTTATTGCCGAGGGCTTTAAGCTTTCCCGGGAGGAGGCAAAGCTGCTGGTCACTCAGGGGGCGTGCAGTATCGACCACGTTCCCTGCTCAAAACCCGACGCGGCTGTGGAAGAGGGGAGCCTTATCTCCGTAAAGGGAAAAGGCAGGCTGCGTTTCGACCGCGTCAGGGGAGAAACACGCCGGGGGCGCATCGGCGTTGAGCTTACGGTATTTGGAAAACGGCGCTGAAAAAATAATCGAAAAAATTCTGAAAAGGCTATTGACAAATCTTTTGCAATGAGATATAATATTGCCTGTTCCCGCGCGGAACGTATGGCGGCATAGCTCAGTTGGCTAGAGCACTCGGTTCATACCCGAATGGTCGTTGGTTCAAGTCCGACTGCCGCTATTCCGGCCCGATGGTCAAGCGGCTAAGACACCGCCCTTTCACGGCGGTAACGGGGGTTCGATTCCCCCTCGGGTCATCAAAAGGAGGCATAGCTCAGCTGGTAGAGCATCCGCCTCACACGCGGGAGGTCACAGGTTCGAGTCCTGCTGTCTCCATTGAAAAAGCCCAAGTCGATAGACTTGGGTTTTTTCAATTATATCCCGAAAATAAGATCCGGAAAAAATTTTTTGAAAAAGAAAAAATTTTTTCGAAAAGGACGTTACCTTTTGAACGTGTCAGACGTATTACTTACAGAGGGGGAGAGAGAATGCCTGTCGCCTCGGAGCGAGTGGCTCTGCTTTACGATAAGTACGCCGATATGCTCTACAGAATCGCATACTCTCAGCTCGGCTCAGCCCACGATGCCGAGGATGCCCTTCAGGACGTCTTCACCTCGTTTATTTCGGCGGACGTGGACTTTGCCTCTGATGAGCACGAAAAAGCCTGGTTTATAAGGGCCCTTGTAAACCGCTGTCACGACCATCAGAGAAAGGCAAAGCACCGTACCCACGACTCCATAGACGACCACGGGGATATCGCCGCCGAGGACGAGACTGAAAAAACGGACTCTGCCCAGGCTCTTGCCCAGTTGCTTTCAAACCTGCCTGAAAAGATCAGATCGGTCATTGTTCTGCACTATCTTGAAGGCTATTCTGTTGAAGAGGTAGCAAGGCTTACGGGCACCACCTCTGCCGCCGTGAAAATGCGACTTTCCCGGGGGCGCGCCATGATTAGAAAGATCGGAGAAAACAACGATGTTTGACAATTCAACTCTTGAGGCTTACCGGTCGATAACGGCACCGAGCGGGCTTCGGGAGCGGGTGGTTTCCTCCGTTGAGGCTGTCCCTGTAAAAGTCAGGGCGAAACGGACGGGACTCAGACCCGTCTGGGCTCTGGGTTACGCCGTTGCCGCGTGCCTTGTGCTTGCCGCTTCTCTTTGGGGCATGGCCGGCGGGGGAGCCGCTGTGACCGTAGACCTTCCTGACGAATACGGCGTAAGCCTTGCCCGGGAGCTTCCCGTCGAGGAAGTCGGCCTTGAGCTTTGCCAGCGCGGCTTCTGCCGCGTGAGCGTGAGCGAAGGCGTGCTCAGCTCAGAAAACAAAAGCGGAGAAGAGCTTGTGCTTTTTGGAAACGAGAGTCTTGTGTGGCAGATCCACGGAGACGGTATCCAAAGCGCCGAGCTCAGAATAACCCGCGCCGGAGGGGAGAAGCTCTTCCTTCTGCAGAAAAATGCCGATTCGGGCGAATGGATAATTTGCCCTGCGGAAATAAATAACAGGTAAAACAAAAAAACTACCCATTACGAAAGGAAAAAAGTATTATGAAGAAGATCCTTGCAATTGTCCTGGCCGTTACCATGCTGTTTGCCCTTGCCGCCTGCGGCGCCACCGAGCCTGAACAGACCACCGAAG
Source organism: Oscillospiraceae bacterium (assembly GCA_015067715.1). Classification (GTDB taxonomy): domain Bacteria; phylum Bacillota; class Clostridia; order Oscillospirales; family QAMX01; genus SIG499. Next base: position 10,800 of record SVLY01000026.1, read on the forward strand.
CCACCACTGAGGCCACTACCGAGGCTACCACCGAGGCCACCACCGAGGCCACCACTGAAGCTACTACCGAAGCAACCACCGAAGCTCCTGCCGCCGGTACCGTTGCCGAGACCATGAAGGCCGCCTTCATCGAGCTTGTCAACAACGGCACCACCGAGCCCTACGCCATTGCCGAGGCTCTTGCCGCCAACGAAAACATCCAGTTCATGGCCGGCGCCATGGAAGTCGTTCCCGGCTGGCTCTCCGGCTTTGCCGCTGACGAGATCACCGGCTTCAAGACCGGCGCAATGTTCGGACCCATGATGGGCTCCATCCCCTTCATCGGCTACGTTTTCGAGCTTGAAGAGGGCGCTGACGTTGCCGCTTTCGTCACCACTCTTGAAGAGAATGCCGACCTCAGATGGAACATCTGTGTCACCGCCGACGAGATGACCACCCACACCATCGGCAACACCGTTTTCTTCATCATGTGCCCCACCAGCTTTGAAGGCTGATAGAAACTGAGTTCTTCCCGACGGCGGGCGCAAAAATCATTGCGGCCGCCGTCTTTTTTAACAGATCCTGAAAGGCGGTTGTTTGTCAGATGCTGTTTTCCAGTATCCCCTTCATTTATTATTTTCTTCCTGCGTTCCTGATAATCTATTACCTCGTTCCCAGGAGTCTTAAAAATACCGTAATGCTCCTGGCGAGCCTTGTGTTCTATGCCTGGGGCGAGCCCAAGTACGTCGTGCTCATGGCGATAACCATTGCCATCGGCTACGTTTCGGGGCTTCTTATCGAGAAATTCCGGGGAAAAACCCTTGGAAAGGTGTTTCTTGTGGCCTCTGTCGGTATTGATCTTGCCCTTTTGGGATATTTTAAGTATGCCGACTTTTTTATCTCCACGGTCAACTCCGTTGTGGGCAGCGATATACCCCTTCTTCGGGTCGCCCTTCCCATCGGCATCAGCTTTTACACCTTCCAGATACTGAGCTACAGCGTTGACGTCTACCGCGGTGATGCCCGTGCCCAGCGTAATCCCATAGACCTCGCGGCCTACATCACCTCCTTCCCCCAGCTTATTGCAGGCCCCATCGTCCGATATATCGACATTGAAGGTCAGCTTAAAGAGCGCACCGTCACCTTCGACATGGCCGCAGAGGGCATCCGCCGTTTTGTTATCGGTCTTGCCAAGAAGATACTCATTGCAAACACCCTTGGAGAGCTCTGTGAGATCTTCCGCGCAGAGGACGAAAAGACCGTGCTCTTCTACTGGCTCTACGCCATTGCCTTCTCCCTGCACATCTACTTTGACTTCTCCGGCTATTCCGACATGGCGATCGGTCTTGGAAAGCTCATGGGCTTTGACTTTATGGAGAACTTCAATTACCCCTATATCTCCGCAAGCGTTACCGAATTTTGGCGCAGGTGGCATATGTCCCTGGGCTCATGGTTCAGAGACTACCTCTACATCCCTCTTGGGGGCAACCGCGTATCCAAGGGCAGATGGTTTTTGAACATACTCATCGTCTGGATGGCAACGGGCTTCTGGCACGGTGCCGCATGGAACTTTATTCTCTGGGGTCTCTGGTTTGCCTTCTTCCTTGTTATGGAAAAGCTCTGGCTTGGCAAGCTGCTCAAAAAGACGAAGGTTCTCAGCCACGTTTACGTGCTTGTCTGCGTTGCCATCAGCTTCGTGCTGTTCAACGCGGTTGATCTTAAAGAGGCCGTTTCCTACGTTGGCGGAATGTTTGGCATCGGCGGAATGGGCTTTGTGGGAGGAAACTTCTTCTACTATCTCAAGAGCTACGCCCTGGTACTTGTTGCCGCGTGCTTCTTTGCAACACCTGTCAGCAAAAACCTTATGAAGAAATTCCGCGCCACAGATATCGGCGCAAAGGTCCTCACCTGGGCGGAGCCCGTTGTGCTCTGCCTGCTGGTTGTGGTAATGACAGCCTTCCTTGTGGACGGTTCCTTCAACCCCTTCCTCTATTTCAGATTCTGATGAAAGGAGAGACAGATTAGTAATGAAGAAACAGAAATTATCATCCCTGCTTCTGGTGGGCGTTATGACCGCGCTGATCCTCGGGCTGTCCGTTTTCTGCTGGTTCAAGCCGGCAGGGGAGTATTCGGACAGTGAAAGAAGACCTCTTGCGGCCTTTCCGGAGCTCAGCTTCGACACTCTGCTCTCCACGGACTTTATGTCCAAATTCGAGACCTACACCCTGGATCAGTTCCCCCTTCGGGACGGCTTCAGAGCTATAAAGGTCTTCACCGAGCTTAAAATATTCAACAAGCAGGAGTCCAACGATCTCTACCTTGAGGACGGATATATCGGCAAGATCGAGGCGCCTCTGAACGAGGCTCTCGTCTCCGGCGCCGCAGACAAGTTTGCGGCTATCGTTGACAAATACGTCAAGGATGAGAGCGTGAAGGTATATCTTTCCATCGTCCCGGATAAGAACTATTTCCTGGGCGAGGCAAACGGCTATCCCCATCTGGATTACGGTAAGCTGGAAGAGCTTGTCGTCTCCGGCGTTGGCGACAGAATGGAATACGTGGACATCTTTGATCTGCTCACCATTGAGGACTATTACTACACCGATACCCACTGGAAACAGGAGGAGATCATCCACGTTGCAGACGCTCTGCTTTCTGCCATGGGAGCAGGGGAGACGGGGGAGTACACCGGACATAAGATCGACGGTCCCTTTGAGGGCGTGTACTACGGTCAGCTGGGACTTCCCGTTGACACCGACGAGCTGACCTACCTTACAAATTCCGTTCTGGATGGCTGCATAGTCACAAGCTACGACACCGGAAAGCCCCAGCCGGCGCCCATGTACGACATGGAGGCGGCCTTTGGCAAGGATCCTTATGAGATCTTTGTGTGTGGCGCGGATGCTCTGGTGACGATTGAAAATCCCTCAGCCTCCACCGACCGGGAGCTTGTTGTCTTCCGCGACAGCTTCGGCTCAAGCATTGCGCCACTTCTCTGTGAAAACTATGCCAAGGTCACCCTTGTTGACATCCGTTATATGTATTCCGACCACGTGGGAGCCTTCGTTGATTTTGAAAACTGCGACGTGCTTTTCCTTTACAGTACTCTTGTTTTGAACAACAGCAGTATGCTGAAATAAGTGCCCTGACCCCCAACAGACAACCCTTTGAGCATTTTATATAAAAACCATAGAAACGTAAGGTCTCATTGAGGTAAAAACGGCGATTATTGCCGAGTAGGCAAAAAAACCCTTGACTATTGGGGGTCAGAGTGCTATAATACCCAATACTGGTGTTTTATGAGTAGGAAGGAGGTGCCATATGCCTACATTCAATCAGTTAGTCCGCAAGGGAAGAGAGCAGAACGAGAGCAAGTCCAAGGTTCCGGCTTTGCAGTTCAGCATGAACACTCTTAAGAACAAGCCTGTCCGCAGACCCTCTCCCCAGAAGCGCGGTGTTTGCACCGTCGTTACGACCAGAACTCCTAAGAAGCCGAACTCCGCTATCCGTAAGGTCGCAAGAGTCCGTCTTACCAACGGTTTCGAGGCCACTGCTTACATTCCCGGTATCGGCCACAACCTTCAGGAGCACTCCGTCGTCATGATCCGTGGCGGCCGTGTCCGTGACCTGCCTGGTGTCCGTTACCACATCATCCGCGGCGTCCTTGATACCCAGGGAACCGCCAACCGTATGCAGGGTCGTTCCAAGTACGGTGCAAAGAGACCCAAGCCCGGCGCAGCTGCAAAGAAGCGCTAAAAGCTTTCTCTCTTGAAAACATTTTTCAGCATTTTTCTTACCATTGCTTTGCAAGGGTATTTATATATTGATTTCGGTATATAATCACTTTTGCGAGCATGAGCCGGGAAAACGAGTTTTTTCCCGAGTACCGTTGAGGTCATTATTTTTTGATGAAGGAGGGAAGTATTGTGCCCAGAAGAGGTGGAATACCGAAGCGCGAAGTTCTCGCGGATCCTATTTACAATTCTGTGGTCGTGACTAAGCTTGTCAATGGCGTTATGTACGACGGCAAGAAGGGCGTTGCCCAGAAGATCGTCTACACTGCTTTTGATATCGTTGCTGAGAAGACCGGCAAGCCTGCTCTTGAAGTTTTCACTGCAGCTCTTGAGAACGTCATGCCCATGCTCGAGGTCAAGGCCCGCCGTGTCGGCGGCGCTACCTACCAGGTTCCGATCGAAGTCAGAGCCGACCGTCGCCAGACTCTCGGTCTCCGTTGGCTGATCAACTTCTCCCGCAACCGCGGCGAGAGAACCATGGCCGACAGACTTGCAGGCGAGATTATGGATGCTGCCAACAACACCGGCAACGCCGTTAAGCGCCGCGAAGATCAGCACAAGATGGCCGAGGCCAACAAGGCTTTCGCCCATTACCGCTGGTAGTTTATATACTCTGTGCGGCTATATACTCCGCACAACTAAGATTTTTGGAGATAACTTATGCCCAATCAGTTTCCGTTGGAAAGAACGAGAAATATCGGTATAATGGCACACATTGACGCCGGAAAGACAACCACCACCGAGCGTATTCTCTACTATACCGGAATTAATTATAAGATCGGCGAGACGCACGACGGCACGGCGACGATGGACTGGATGGAACAGGAGCAGGAGAGAGGCATCACCATCACTTCTGCTGCTACCACAGCAACGTGGCAGGAACACCGCATAAACATTATCGACACTCCCGGACACGTGGACTTTACCGTGGAAGTGGAGCGTTCCTTAAGAGTTCTTGACGGAGCGGTCACGGTTTTCTGTGCTAAGGGCGGCGTTGAGCCCCAGTCAGAGACCGTTTGGAGGCAAGCTGACAAGTATCACGTACCCAGAATGGCGTACGTCAACAAGATGGATATCACCGGCGCTAACTTCTTCCGCGTTATGGACATGATGTCTGAGCGTCTGAAGTGCAACCCCGTTGCTATCCAGCTTCCTATCGGCAGCGAGGACACATACGTCGGTCTGGTGGACCTTGTCCAGATGAAAGCATTCTATTACATGGATGACAAGGGCAAGGATATTCAGTGCCGCGACATTCCCGAGGATATGGCAGACCTGGCAGAGGAGTATCGCACCAAGCTTATCGACGCCGCCTCGGAGTTTGACGATGAGCTCTTCGAGACCTATCTCGAAGATCCCGATTCCGTCACCGTCGAGATGATCAAGCGTGCTATCCGCAAGGGTACCATTGCTGTTAAGATTATCCCTGTCCTCTGCGGCACGAGCTACCGCAACAAGGGCGTACAGAAGCTTCTGGACGCTGTCGTCGACTTTATGCCCTCTCCTCTTGACGTGCCCTCCATCAAGGGTACCGATCCTGATTCCGGTGAAGAAGTTGAGAGAGTATCCGACGCCAACGGCCCCTTCGCCGCTCTTGCGTTCAAGATTGCAACCGACCCCTTTGTCGGCAAGATAAGCTTCGTCAGAGTTTATTCCGGCAAGGCCGGTTCTGGAACCGCGGTCTACAACTCCACTAAAAAGCAGAGAGAGCGTCTTGGACGTCTCCTGCATATGCACGCGAACCACCGCGAAGATATCGATGAGGTTTCTGCCGGCGATATCTGCGCCGTTGTCGGTCTGAAGAACACCACCACCGGTGATACCCTTTGCGCTGAAAACAGCAAGGTCATCCTGGAAAGCATGGAGTTCCCCGAGCCCGTTATCCGCGTTGCTATCGAGCCTAAGACTAAGGCCGGTGAAGAAAAGATGGGCATCGCTCTTGCGAAGCTCGCCGAAGAAGACCCGACCTTTAAGGCATACACTGACCAGGAAACCGGTCAGACCATCATCGCCGGCATGGGCGAGCTGCATCTGGAGATCATCGTCGACAGACTGCTTCGCGAGTTCCGTGTCGAGGCGAACATCGGCAAGCCCCAGGTCGCTTACAAAGAGACCATCACCAAGGCTCAGACCGTTGACACCCGTTACGTCCGCCAGAGCGGCGGTAAGGGTCAGTTCGCCCACGTCAAGCTCACTGTCGAGCCCAATGAAACGGGCAAGGGCTTTGAGTTTGTCAACGCCGTCACCGGCGGCGCTATCCCCAAGGAATACATTCCCTCCGTTGAAGAGGGTATCAAGGGCGCTATGCTCTCCGGTTGCCTTGCAGGATACAACGTCGTTGACGTTAAGGTCACTCTGTTTGACGGCTCCTTCCACGAAGTCGACTCTTCTGAAATGGCCTTTAAGATCTGCGGATCCATGGCATTTAAGGAAGCTTCCGCAAAGGCTGCTCCCATTCTGCTTGAGCCCATCATGAAGGTCTCGGTCACGATCCCCGAGAACTACATGGGCGACGTTATCGGCGATCTTCAGTCCAGAAGAGCACAGATCCAGACCATCATGTCCCGTACCGGCGCTGAGCAGATCGACGCTTTCGTTCCGCTCTCCGAGATGTTCGGCTATGCCACTTCTCTCCGCTCCCGTACTCAGGGCAGAGGCGTTTACGCCATGGAGCCCAGCCACTACACTGAGGTTCCCAAGTCCATCCAGGAAAAGCTTGTTGTCGCCAGACGCGAGAAGTAAGCTTACGGATGATTTCAGAGATTCTCTGAAAATAATTCTAAATTAATTCAGAAAAGGTATTGCAAAATACCCCAGTATGTTGTACAATTATCATAGCATGTATTTGATTATTAGGAGGAAATTCCACAATGGCAAAGGCAAAGTTTGAAAGAACCAAGCCCCACGTCAATATCGGCACCATCGGCCATGTTGACCACGGCAAGACCACCCTTACTGCTGCTATCACCAAGACCCTCGCCCTTCAGGATCCCAGCAAGGCTAGCTTCACTGACTACGCCTCCATCGACAAGGCTCCCGAAGAGAGAGAACGCGGCATTACCATCAACACCGCTCACGTCGAGTATCAGACTGACGCCCGTCACTATGCTCACGTTGACTGCCCCGGCCACGCTGACTACATCAAGAACATGATCACCGGCGCTGCTCAGATGGACGGCTCCATCCTCGTCGTCGCTGCTTCCGACGGTGTTATGGCCCAGACTTACGAGCACATCCTGCTCGCCCGTCAGGTCGGTGTTCCCGCCATCGTCGTCTTCATGAACAAGTGCGACCAGGTCGATGACCCCGAGCTCCTCGAGCTTGTCGAAATGGAAATCCGCGAAGCTCTCAGCAAGTACGACTTCCCCGGCGATGACACTCCCATCATCCACGGCTCCGCTCTTCAGGCTCTCACCTGCGAGTCCAATGACATCAACGATCCCGCTTATGCCAGCATCATCGAGCTCATGGACGCTGTTGACAACTACATTCCCACTCCCGAGCGCAAGGACGACATGCCCTTCCTTATGCCTGTCGAGGACGTCATGACCATCACCGGCCGTGGCACCGTCGCCACCGGCAGAGTTGAGCGTGGTGTTCTTAAGCTCAACGACGAAGTCGAAATCGTTGGCCTCGGCGACGAGACCCGTAAGTGCGTCGTCACCGGCATCGAGATGTTCCGCAAGCTGCTTGACTTTGCTCAGGCCGGCGATAACGTTGGCGTCCTTCTCCGCGGCGTTCAGCGCAAGGAAATCGAGCGCGGACAGGTTCTTGCTAAGCCCGGCTCCATCAAGCCCCTCACCGAGTTCTCTGGCCAGGTCTACATTCTGACCAAGGAAGAGGGCGGCCGTCACACCGCTTTCGTCTCCAACTACAGACCCCAGTTCTACTTCCGCACCACCGACGTCACCGGCATCATCAAGCTGCCCGAAGGCGTTGAGATGTGCATGCCTGGCGACCACGTCACCATCGATGTCGAGCTCATCTACCCCATCGCCATCGAAGAAGGCCTCCGTTTTGCTATCCGTGAAGGCGGCAGAACTGTTGGTAACGGCGTCGTTTCCGCTCTTAAGTAAGTTTACTTTCCTGTAAACATATGCCGCCGCAGAAAGCGACCTTTCTGCGGCGGCTTTTCTTATCTCATTCTTATTTCCGCGGAGGTATTTTAAGTGAATTCTCAGGGAAATAAACGCGGCTGGGATAAATACGATTCTTCTGCCGCAATATCTGCTCCGAAGCTTTCGAAGTTAGGCCGCTTCGGGTTAAAGCGCTCCTATACCATGTGCGTTGCCGGTTGCGCCGGCTGGGCCATGGTTCAGTTTGTAGGTTTGCTTCTTGTCTCCTTCGGACTTGCCGAGGGTGACCTTTGGTGGCTTACTGTCACCGTAAACTGCATAAAATGGGCTTTCATGCTTGTTTTTGCCGCCGGTCTTTTCCTTGTGTGGCATAATGCATCTGCTGAAAAAAAGCAGCCTCTTTGTCGGGTCATCCCATTCGTTTTTGCTTTTTGTGTTGCCTGTTCCCTCTTCCGCATTTTCGTAGCAAAGGCAAGCTACGGCGGATTTAATACTGTTGGCAAGGCCTTTGCCCTTGTTTTGGTGGGTGTAATGCTTGTAAACTACAGAAAAAAGCCCCCCTATATACCTAATCTTTGGAAATTCGCCGGCGTTTCTGCCGCCTTATGCTATATATCCGCGGGACTTATGGTCATTATGTTCATGTCCATGCAGATACTTGATTTCACGTTCATGCAGTACGTTTTTGCCCTTTCTTTTTACGGCGCAGAAGGTGCTGAGGTCATTGCCGTCACATCTCTGGCTGTCTATTACGTTTTAAGACGCCGGCTTGTGAGAGAAAGCTACGAAAGACAATAGTGAATTATTTTTACGGAGCAGTTTACAAAAGCTGCTCCGTAATGTTATAATAGAAGCGTATCGATAGACAGTGAGGTGTTTGTTTTGAATTGCAAAAGACCCGTTGAATATGTTAATACCTTTATAGGTACTCAGGGCTCGGGCCATGCCCTTGTGGGACCGCAGATGCCCCACGGCATGGTGAAGCTCTGTCCCAATACAAAATCTCTTCCCAACCCGGGTTACGATTATCTGGATACTGAAATTCTTGGCTTTGTCCATCTCCATCAGGAGGGGGCAGGCGGTTCCGGCGGCAGAGGACATATCATGCTTTCTCCTGCCAACGGAGAGCTGATTACCGAAGAGTTTGACTATGCCTCGCCCTTTTCCCATGACAACGAGGACGCCTATCCCGGCTATTACCGTGTCTGGCTTCCGAGGTATTCCGTGGAGGCAGAGCTTACTGCCACTGCCCACTGCGGCGTTCACCGTTATACCTTTACCACCGGTGGCAGAAACCGCATTCTCATCGACCTGGGACATACTCTCGGTGGCAAGAACAGATGTAATTCCGCCTTTGCCGACCTTGTTGACCCCACTCACGTTTCCGGCGGAGCGAATTATATGATCCGCTATTCCGTTGGAAAGAACAGCTATAACGTCTTCTTTGACGCGGCCTTTTCCCGTCCTGCGGATGGCTGGGGAGTGTGGATCAACGACGAGTCAAAGCCCAACTGCGCCAGACTCAATGCCCAGGGCGACCACGTAAGCTGCGGCATTTATCTTGAGTTTGCCTCCGAAGCAGGGGAGACTCTCGAGGTGAGAGTTGGCGTTTCTTACGTAAGCGCAGAGCAGGCTGAAAAGAACCGCCTGCTCGAGACCGAGGGAAGCACCTTTGACGATATCGTTATTGCCTGCCGCGAACAGTGGAACGACTATCTTTCAAGGATAGAGGTCCGTGACAAAAATGAAAAAGAGATGGTCAAGTTCTATTCCGCCATGTACCGCGCCGCAAACTGTCCCATGGACATCAACGAAAACGGCGTTTACAATACCGGCGCATCGGGCAAGCCTGAGACCGTCCGCTCACTTCGCGGTTTTTACAGCGAGGACTGGGCTCTTTGGGATACTGCGCGTACTACCCACGCTCTTGCTAATCTCGTTGAGCCCGAAAGAGCTTCCGATATGGTGGATACCTTTATTGAGATATACAAAAAAGGCGGCTGGCTTCCCATGGCAACTTACCCAGCAAACGGAGTTGCCGAGGTCATGATCGGCCACAACGCCGTACCCGTTATAATGGATGCATGGCTCCATAATTACAGGGATTTTGATCTTCAGACCGCCTACGAGGCCATGAAGAAGGTCGCCACCGTTGAAAACCCCACCCAGCACGGACTTGGAACGGACAGGCATTATATCGAAAATGGCTATTATCCCCTTGACTACCCCAGACCCGGCAAGGGCAATTTCAGTGCATCGCGTACCCTTGAGGTCTGCTGGTCCGACTGGTGTACAGCTCAGGTTGCAAAGCTTCTGGGATATGAAGAGGACTACGCCTATTTCATGGAACGCGCCCACAACTACCAGAAGCTTTTCGATCCCGAGACCCGTTTTATGCGTCCCAAAAACAGCGACGGAAGCTTTTTTGCGGATTTCGACCCCACTGACTCTTTCAAAAACGGCTTCTGCGAGTGCACCTCCTGGGAGTATACCTTCTTCGTGCCCCACGACGTTCAGGGGCTTATAAACCACATCGGCGGAAGAGAGGAGTTTGTCTCCCGTCTGGACGAGTTCTTTGCCAGCGGCCTGTTTAATTACGAAAACGAGACCAGCATTCAGGTGCCCTATCTCTATTCCTACGCCGGCGCTCCCTGGAAGACCCAGAAGGTCGTTCGCAATTGCCTTATCAACAACTATTGGGATACCCCAAACGGACTCCACGGAGAAGACGATTCCGGCTCAATGTCCGCATGGTATACTCTTGCGGCCTGCGGTCTCTACCCCGCAAACCCTGCGGAGGCCATTTACGTTATCAACAGCCCCATGTTTGAAAACGTCTCCTTCAGGACTTCCCAGGGCGTTTTTGAGATAAAATGCCATGACTTCAACGCCGACAATATATATATCGGAAGCGCAAAGCTCAACGGAGAGCCTTTGGACAAGGTATGGCTGGATTGGAGCGAGATCGAGCCCGGCGGATGCCTTGAGCTGTTTATGACCTCTGCGGAGGATAACGGCTGGGGAACTGCGCCCGAAGCGGCGCCTCCCTCTATGACGAAGGGAACTGTGGCGGGAAAAATCGCCTCCTGCGACGTCCGGGATCTTCCCGACGGAAGCTTCGAGCTGTTTGGCACCGTGGAAAACAGCGGTTGCCGCGGCAGTGTTGAAATGAAGGTCATGGACGGATCAATTGAGCTTGGCCGCATCTTTGTCTTTGTTGAAGCCGGAGAAAAGGCTGAGTTCGTTCTGCCCTTCCGTATTTACGGCGGCGGAACACGGGATCTCTGTGTTGTGGGAGAAAATCTCTCAGAAAAGCTCAGGTTCGAGCTCCGTGGCGGCAGTGTCCGTCTGGGTAAGCTTGAGCCTGTGAGCAAAACGGACGTCAGCACCCCATTTGTGATCTACGGCTCCGGAGCAACCGTTGTTGCAAAGGCAAAGCTTAAAAATATCGGCAGCATAACCTATTCGGGCAAGGTCTTTGCAACCGTCGACGGAAATATCATGGGCGAAAAGGCCGTTTCTGTCCGATCCGGTGAGGAATGCCAGGTTCAGATACCCCTTACCGTAACTCAAAAAGGTCCCCACAGCATCTCTGTTGGCGGAGCAGAGCCTGCGCGCTTCGACGTTGCCGTACATCCGCCCAGGGAGTGGACCGCTGTCACCACGATTGCCTCTGAGATATACACCTCGGGAGAGTCGGTCTATATCCGCGCCGAGGGTGACCACATGAAAAAGGAGTTTGGCATGCTCTTCCGCACGGAAGCGGTAAAAGGCGACTTTGACGCCTATGCTAAGGTCTCCTACGAGGAGCTCACCTGCCCCTACGCTCCTGCAATGATCGTTGTGAAAAACACTTTGGGAAAGGATTTTGAAGGCTTCGTTATGAACGGCGCAATGTCCAAGCGCGGCTTCCATTTCCTCACCTTTGATGCGGACTATATAACTCCTTACCGCTATGCCCCCGGATGCCCCAGGGTTCCCTATTATTTCAAGCTTGAAAAGCGGGGCAAGGATTTCTACGGCTATTATTCCCAGGATAACGAAAACTGGACTCTCCACTGCGGCGCTCACGTTGAGAGCGCAGAGGAGACTCAGTACGTCGGCCTTCTTGTGAATGCAGGCTGTCCTGTGGCAAGACTTGTTAAGTTCGATTATCTGAAGATTGAAGATAAACAGGAGAAATAGCATATGACAGTTTATATTCTTGCCGGAGGCACGGGCACCCGCGTGTGGCCCTTTGCCGAGTGCCGCAACAAAGCCATGCTTCCCGTTGCAAACGAGCCCGCTATAAAGCGCACTGCAGATGCCTGCTTTGCCGCAGGCGCGACGGAGATAGTCGTTGCCGGCTGGCATATGATGGGGGATATCAGAAATCTCTTTGTTGAAAATAAGGCTGTAACTGTGGTTGAGACGTCTGTTACCCGCGGCAGCGCAGAAACTCTTGCCCTTGCCGCCGCGGCGTGTCCGCCCAGCGGCGAGACCTTTGCCGTGCTCTTCGGAGACTGCCTTTACGCCCCGGGAGATATCGCCCTTTTGCTCTCTGCGGACAGCTACACCGCCCTTATCAGCCGGGAATTCAACAGCGACGACAAGGGCGATTGGCTCTGTGTCAACGGGGACGACGGCATTGTTGAGAGTTTTTCCGCCCACGAGCCCTACGGAAGTTACCGCCTTATGGAGGGCTTTACCGCCGAGGAGGATTTTCTGGCCTATGCCAGGGGCGCCTGTGAGTTTTTCCCGGATATGACCGTTGGGGGAATGCCACCGGCAGAGCGCTTTGTGGAGAGCGCCATCGTATCTTACGGAAAGAACCGCAGACCCTTCGTCTCCCTTATGGCAGAAGGCTATTTTGTGGATATGGACAAGCCCTGGCTCGTGCTTGAGGCAAACTGGCTCTGCACCGAGGCTATATGCGGCGGAATAACAGAAAATTCTCTTGCCTACGGCGCTTCCATCGACCCTTCTGCCGTGATCAATGGGAAGGTTCGTCTTGGCAGAAACAGCCGCATCGGCAGAAACTGCACCGTAAACGGCAATCTCTGGGTGGGGGACAACACCGTTATTGAAAACGGCGCAATAATCGACGGCAACGCGGTTATCGGCAGCCGCACCAATATCGAAAACTTCTGCTATATTGCCGGAGGAAGCGTTATCGGCAACGATTGCCGGGTTTTGCACTGCGCCGAGTTTGAAGGCGTGCTCATGGACAAGGCATACCTCTATCACTATATGGAGATCGAGGGTCTTCTGGGCAAAAACGTGGATATCGGCGCCTCCTGTGTTTGCGGAACTCTGCGCTTCGACGACAAAAACGCCCGTCATAACGTTCGGGGCAGGAAAGAAACTCCGAGAAGCTTTTCCAACGGAGTTTTCATCGGTGACTATTCCAGAACCGGTGTCAACTGCACCTTCTATCCCGGCGTTTACATCGGCTGTAATTCCGCCGTGGGTCCCGGCGTTGTTGTAACGGAGAATATCCCTTCCAAAACCAGAGTTCTCGTTCGCCAGGAGCTCAGCGTTTCGCCCTGGGGGCCTGAGCATTACGGCTGGTAGGCCACCTGGCACTATCCTTCAAGTAATGGACAATCCTGTGCATTGACTTTTGGCCCCTTTTGGGATATTATCATGCGGTAATATGATAACGGGGGTATTTTATGAAGGCGATCATTATTGGCGGCGGAGCGGCTGCAGAAATTCACGTTGAGGTCTTGTCTCAACTGGGAATTGAGCTTGCTTGCGTGTGTGATAAAAACCTTGCCGCGGCCAAGGCTTTGGCGGAGAGATTTTCCGCAAAGGCTACCGATGATATGGATGCCGCTCTTTTGTGGGACGCAGACTTCTGCGTGATATGCACCCCCAGCGGCACTCATCCGGAGCTTGCCGTTAAGGTGTTAAACGCCGGAAAGAACGTGATCGTTGAAAAGCCCCTTGGTCTGTCTGTTTCGGATTGCGACAGGGTTATCGCGGCTCAGAATGCATCGGGTAGGATATGTGCCCCCATTTCTCAGCTTCGGTTCAGCGAAGCTTACCGCTCGGTGAAAAAATGCCTTTCCGAAGGAGCCTTGGGCAAGATCGTCATGGCCTCTCTCTCCATGAAATACTACCGCAGTCCGGAATATTACCGTGGCTCGTGGAAGGGCACGAAGGCCCTTGACGGGGGAGAGCTGTTTAACCAGGGTATCCACGGACTTGATATCATGTGCGGTCTGCTGGGTAAGCCCGTGTCTGTTACAGGCAGAGTCTGCACCCGTTTTCACAGTATCGAGGCGGAGGATACCGCCGTTGCAACGGTTCAATTTGCCGACGGCACCCTTGCCGCCGTGGACAGCAGTACCGCTGTGGGCTGTGCAAAGCCCCGTCGGTTTGAGATATGCGGAACGGATGGGATGCTGGTGATGGAGGAGGACCGTATCGTTCTTGTGGAGGGTGCGGCGCTTAAGACCTCCGGAGAGAGTCTTTACAACGGAAGCCGCGATCCCGGAAACATCGGCACGGACCTTCACTGCAGGATTTATGAAAACATAATCTCCGCATTCCGGGGCGAGACCGCCCTTGAATATACCGTTGCCGATGCGGCCCAGACCGTAAGGCTTATTTGCGGAATCTACGAATCCTCCGAAACGGGACGCACCGTTTCGGTCGAGAGGTGAAATAATAATGAAAAAGATCGACGCCCATAACCATCCGGATTACCACGGAAGAACGTGGTCGGACATCGTCAGGGATATGGATGAGCTTGGCATTGAAAAGACCTGTCTGCTCAGCTGGGAAAACCCCTGGGACGAAAACTATATGCCCACTCTCGGAGTGTTTGCCAGCCCCATGTCATCAAAATGCCCGGTTCCCTTTGACCGTTGCTACGATGGGGCTATCAACGCTCCGGACAGATTTATTCTCGGTTACGCGCCTGACCCCCGTGTTCCCGGTGCTGTCTACAGACTTCAGTCTGCGATTGATACTTACGGGGTCAAGATGTGCGGCGAGATCAAGCTTCGCATGATGTACGACAATCCCGACGCCCTCGAGCTTTTCCGCTACGCCGGACAGCGCGGTCTGCCGGTCACCCTCCACTTTGACTATTACGGGGCCACCGGTCAGTCTTCGGACTCGTTGAGATCAAGCCTTTGGTACGGCGGAGATATCTTCACACTTGAACGTGTGCTTGAAGCTTGCCCTGAAACCAATTTCCTCGGTCACGCTCCGGGCTTCTGGGGATGCATTTCCGCAGACGGGAAGTGGCGCACGGAGGCTTACCCCCGGGGTGAAGTTATCCCCGGCGGGCATATCGAGCGCCTGCTGGATAATTATCCGAACCTCTATTGCGACTGTTCCGCCGGCTCGGGCAGGTTTGCTCTGTCCCGTGACCCGGAATACACCCGTGGCCTCATTTTAAAGCATCCCGACCGTTTCGTTTACGCAAGGGATGAGTTTACAAACGAGCTTTCAAATTATATCGACTCTCTTTCCCTGCCCTTGGACGTTCTTGAGCTTTTCTACCACGGGAATCTTGAACGCCTTATCTCCCAGGCAGGAAGAAACTGAGCATACCTTATCCGCCGGACTCAAGCCGCGCTTGAATTTGGCGGATATATAAATTTCAACTGCAGCTTGCTTGTGAAAAGACTGAAAATGGGATATGCTGAAAAAGCAAAGCCGGTTTGCAAATCAGATTTTTTTGGAAGTGAGAGATATGTTGTTTGGAAAAAAGAAGGAAAACACGGAGACCGATATGAGTTTTAACATGGCGCCCATAGGGGAGAATATAGCCGCGTTCCGCAAAGCGTCCGGAATGACACAGGCAGAGCTTGCTGAAAAGCTTGGAATAAGCTTTCAGGCGGTTTCAAACTGGGAAAGAGGACAGAGCTGTCCCGACGTTCCCAAGCTGATAGAGCTTTCAGGCCTTTTCGGAGTTTCTGTTGACGCAATCCTGGGGCTGGAGGATATCCCGGTCAGGGAGGACAACGGAAAGAAGGGCGTTGACGCGGACGTGAAGGTCGACGTTGACGTTTCCGTGGACGAAAATACCCAGCTGGACGCAGAGGCGTATCTGCCATTTCTGGACTATATGGACGAGGATGCTGTGGACGGTGCGGCAATGACGGTGCTGAAAAAGACGGGAGATGCGGACTCTGTAGCGCCGTTTCTTGACTATATGAGCAGTGAGGGTGTGGGTGAGCTTGCCCTGTGGCTTGTAAATAAGACCCGCAGAGCAGAGTCTGTTGAGTCATTCCTTGACTATATGGACGTGGACGACATAGGCGAGGTCGCAAAGCTTCTTCTAAAGCTCACCGGAGACCCGAAATCCGTTGAGTCCCTGCTTGACTATATGGACGTGGACGACGTAGGCGAGGTCGCAAAGCTACTTCTAAAGCTCACAGGAGACCCGAAATCCGTTGAGTCATTTCTTGACTATATGGACGTGGACGACGTAGGCGAGGCCGCAAAGCTTCTTCTAAAGCTCACCGGAGACCCGAAATCCGTTGAGTCCCTGCTTGACTACATGGACTCCGATGATATCGGAGAGCTTACCCATCAGTTTTTGAAGAACAAAAGCCGGTCACAGGCTGAAGAGACCGATGAAGAGCCGGGGGAGACCTTTGAAGGCCTTTCAATGGATGAGATAGAAAAGCTTTTGCCGTATGCTGGCACCGAAACGGTAAACGGCCTTTTCCGTCAGCGCTACGCAGAGCAGGGGAATTTCGACGGGCTTGTTAAGCTTGCACCGTTTGCAGATACCGCTGTCACAGATGAGCTTATATCTGCGGATTATGAAGCTCACAAGGCTTTTGAAAGGTTCATCGCTCTTCTTCCCTTTGCCGAAGAAAAGACCCTTGAAAAGCTTGCAAAGCGGGACTATGAGGAAAACAGAGACATGGAGCGGATAGTGAATTCCCTTGCCCCATTTTTAAAAGAGAGCTTTGTAGATAAAATGGTCCGCAATTCCATAAAGAAGAAAAAAGACTGAGAACAAAAGCAAAAGCCCCGTCAGACGGTTTTGTCCGACGGGGCGATCTTTACTTTTGCTCAGCCAAGAGTGGCTTCGACCTTTTTCAGAAGGGCGGGAATGTCCAGATTCTGGGGGCATTTCTTAACGCAGGCTCTGCAGGAAACGCAGGCCCCGGATGCGGTGCCGCTTTCGTGACGGGCGGCAATTCGGGCGTACTGTTCCTTTGCGGCGTCGTTGAGACCGTAGACGTTTGCCATGTTATATGCCTTGAAAATGGCGGGAATACGGATATCCTTGGGGCAGGGCAGGCAGTATTCACAGCCGGTGCAGTAGAGCTCACGGAAGTTCTCAATCTCGGAGAGCATTTTGTTGACCTTGGCGAAATCCTCTTCGGTGAGCGATATCTCGTCTCTGGCGACTTCAACGTTCTTTTCAAGCATTTCGATGTTCTGCATTCCGGAGAGGGCAGTGGAGACGTTTTTGTTGCCCAGAACAAAGCGTATGGCAAGCTCGGGAGTGGCTGTGCCGCCGCCGAGACCGACCTTTTCACCGATGACCGAAGCGCCGCCGAGTCTGCCGCCGCCAACGGGTCCCATGATAACAACGCCAAGTCCCTTTTCGGCGGCGTTTGCAATGGCCTCTTCGTTGGCGCGGTCCAGAAGGTTATACTGGCACAGGACGGAGGAGAAGATCTCGCCCCGCTCAATGATATAGCCCATGGCCTCGGGCTTGTCGTGGAAGGAGAAAGAGATGTGTCGGATAAGCCCCTCGTCAATGGCGCGGCGCGCCTCGTCAAGCAGATTGTATTTTAATACCTTGTTGTCGAAATAGTCTCTGTTTATGCCGTGGAAATGGTAAACGTCTATGTAGCCCGTGTCCAGGCGGGAGAGGGACTGTTCGAGCATTTTGCGGAAATAGTCTGAGCTCTGGCAATCTCCCAGGGGGATCTTTGTGGAGATCATGACCTTGTCGCGTATGGGCTTAAGGGCGCGGCCCACGGTGTACTGGGAGTTCTCGTGGCAATAGCCAACTGCGGTGTCGAAATAATTTACGCCAAGCTCGTATGCCCGTCTCAGCAGGGGAATGGCCTTTTCCTCGTCTATGGTAAAGGTTCCGTTCTCGCTTTCGATCTCGGGCAGGCGCATACAGCCAAAGCCCAGCGCGGAAATTTCGCCTATGGATCCGAATTTGCGGTATTGCATGGGTCAGTAACCTCCGTTGCATTTGTTGTAAGATTATTATATCACTGAAAGGCGCTGTTTTCAACAACGGTTTGTCCCGTAAATGATTTAGTTGACTAAAATATGCTTTACTAAGCAAATAATGTGTGGTATAATAAACAGTAATACAATCACGTCTGGAGATTTTATCCCATGAGCAAAAAAGAACTTATGCTTGGCAACGCCGCAGTTGCACGCGGTTTTTGGGAGGGTGGATGCACCTTTGCTTCCAGCTATCCCGGCACCCCCAGCACTGAGGTGACCGAGTTTGCCTCCGAATATTCCGAGCTTTACGCAGAGTGGGCTCCCAACGAAAAGGTCGCTCTTGAAAGCGCCTTCGGCGCATCTTTGGCCGGCGCCAGAAGCTTTGCCGCCATGAAGCACGTTGGCCTCAACGTTGCCGCCGACCCACTGTTTACCATGAGCTACACCGGCGTTAACGGCGGTCTCGTTATCGTTGTTGCCGACGACCCGGGAATGCACTCTTCCCAGAACGAGCAGGATTCCCGTCACTATGCCATTGCATCCAAGCTCCCCATGGTGGAGCCTGCCGATGCGGACGAGTGCCGCGCCTTTGCCGCCGCGGCTTTTGAACTCAGCGAAAAGTTCGACACTCCCGTGCTTTTCCGCCTTACCACCAGAATTGCCCATTCCCGTTCTGCCGTTTCCCTTGAGGACAGAAAAGAGGTTGCCCTTCGGGAATACAAAAAAGATCCCGGCAAGTACGTTATGATGCCTGCCAACGCAAAAAAGCGCCACGTTGACGTTGAAGCCCGTACCGCCGCAATTGCGGAGTATGCCGCCGACTGCGCCTTTAACCGCATTATTCCCGGGGGAAAGATCGGCGTTATCGCTTCGGGCATCTGCTTCCAGTATGCCCGTGAGGCTCTGGGAGACAAGGCAAGCTACTTAAAGCTTGGTCTTGTGAATCCCGTTTCTGAAAAGCTCATCCGCGATTTTGCCGCAACCGTGGACAGACTCATCGTTATCGAGGAGCTTGACCCCGTCATTGAGACCCAGGTTCGTGCCATGGGAATTCCCTGCGAGGGCAAGGAGCTTTTCACCATGCTGGGCGAGTACAGCGCAACGATGATCGCCGCTTCCGTTTTGGGCGAAAAGACCGAGCTTTCCGAGGTTCCGGCAGTTCCCGGCCGTCCTCCCGTGCTGTGCCCCGGATGTCCCCACAGAGGCATTTTCTACGTTCTCTCCAAGCTTAAGCTCTTCGTTTCCGGCGACATCGGCTGTTACACCCTTGGCGCTCTGGCACCCCTTTCCGCTCTGGACACCACCCTTTGCATGGGCGGCTCCGTTTCCGGGCTTCACGGCTGGTGCAAGGCCGCAGGGGATGAGACTGCCAAAAAGAGCGTTGCCGTTATCGGTGACTCCACCTTTATGCACTCCGGCATAACCGGCCTTGTAAACATCGTTTACAACGGCTCTCCCGCCACAGTGCTAATCCTCGACACCTCCATCACCGGCATGACCGGCCACCAGCAGAACCCCTGCACCGGTCTCACCCTTAAAAACA
>SVLY01000027.1 GCA_015067715.1 Oscillospiraceae bacterium
ACCATCCCGAGACCGCAGATTGCGGCTTTGACTCCGGCGTTGTGACACTCAAGCCCACGCTCAGCTCAAACGGCGTAAAGACCTTCACCTGTTCCGTCTGTTCCGGCGCTTACACCGAGACCCTCCCGGCTCTCAGCGTGACCGGTGAAAGAGTCGTCTCAGAACCCACCTGCACCGAGCCCGGCTCAAAAGTGTTTATCTACAGCGACGGCACCCAGTCCGCACCCGTTGAAATTCCCGCCACAGGCCATGCATGGGGCAAGCCGCAACCTGCCGGCAACCAAACACAGCATATTTACGTCTGTGAAAACAACTCCTCCCACACAAAAACCGAAGCCTGCACCGTTGAAACCAACGTTGCCGACGGATATGAGACCAGCCTCTGCACCCTCTGCGGCTACAGCCACAGCCTTAAGCTTCTCAGCATTGCAAAGACAGATTACTCTATCGGTGAAAGCGTGACCGTAACGGCACACAGCCGGACGGACGGGTCATGGGTCGGCATATTCAGAAAAGGTGAGCTCCCCACCCCAAAGAACAGCCTTTACAGTTTCTTCGTTCTGAACTCTGCGGACGCCACCGACCGCAACGGAAAAGAGACCGAGCTCACGGACATGGCTTTTTACAATACCGACAGGGACGAGAAGCTGTTCAACGGAGCTTACACCGTTATGCTCTTCGGAGACAGCGGATGTGACAACGTCCTCGCCTCACAGGATATCACCGTCTGCACCGACATGAGCAAAACAGAGTTCAAAATCAGCCTCGACGGCGAAGTCCTCTCCCCCGGAGCTCACAGAGAGTACAACCCCGGGGACATCGGAGTTACCGCCATGCTGAATCTATACGTCACTGTCAAGGGTGAAGCCGGAGCCTCACGGGTCGGTATCTACCGTGGCCTTACCGACACGGAAACCGATCATACCGTTCTTCCCTGCCTTGCCGGGTACTATATTTCCGACCAAAAGCCTGCCGGGCTTGACCTTTGCAGGGAGCTTGAGCTCACCTCCGGAAATTATACCGTAGT
Source organism: Oscillospiraceae bacterium (assembly GCA_015067715.1). Lineage (GTDB taxonomy): Bacteria > Bacillota > Clostridia > Oscillospirales > QAMX01 > SIG499. The sequence continues at coordinate 1,028 of SVLY01000027.1, forward strand.
CATCTTTGAAGATCCGTGCCGCACCAAGCCCCTTCAGACTGTCACAGTAACAATAACCCGGGCGGTATTATCCGAAAAGACCTTAGCAGAGGCGACCTGTGTCCGCCCCGGCTCAAAGCAGGTGGTCTATTCCGACGACGGTGACCCCGATACCGCCGAGACCGTCACGGTAGTCATCCCGGCACTGGGCCACGATATGGGACCCTGGACTCCCGTTGAAGCCACGGACACCCACAGCCGAATCTGCAAAAGAGCAGGATGCGGACTTACCGAGACCTCTGCCTGTACCTATGAAAACAACGAATGCACCGTTTGCGGCGGCACCGGTCACGTCCATGAGCTCTCAGAGACCGCCGCTAAGGCGCCCACCTGCACCGATGAGGGCAATATCCCCTACTTCGTCTGCGATTGCGGACTTATCTTCAAGGATCCGGAGGGAACTACACCCATCTCCCCTGAAGAGACGGTCATCCCCGCATCCGGACACAGCATGGGGCTTTGGACCTACGACGGAACGGGTAAACATACCAGAGCCTGCGAAAACGACCCGACCCACACAGAGACCCGGGATTGCACCTGGGACGGGGGTGTCATCATCCGCGAGGCTACCGCAACCGCAAAGGGGCTCCGTGAGTTCACCTGCAACCTCTGCGGCGGCAAGCGGACGGAGGACATCGAAATTCCCTCCGGCACCTTCGACAGAGTCTACGGCGCCACCAGATACGATACCGCAATTGCAACGGCAAACCTGCTGAAGGCTCAGCTTGGAGTGGAAAAGTTTTCTGCCATAGTCGTTGCCTGCGGCGACGAGTTTGCGGACGCCCTTTCCGGAAGCTATCTTGCCAACGTAAAGAATGCTCCCATTCTGCTGGTGCGAAGCAGAAACGTTGAACAGATAAAGACCTATATCCACGAAAACCTTATCCCCGGCGGAACGGTTTATCTTCTCGGCGGAACAAAGGCAGTTCCCGCCGCAATGGAGACCGACCTTGCAGGCTTTAACGTCAAACGCCTTTCCGGCGCAACCAGATACGACACCAACCTTGCTATCCTCCGCGAGGCCGGAGCAGCGGGAAAGAGTATTCTCGTTTGCACGGGCAAGGATTTTGCAGACGGTCTTTCCGCATCGGCAGTGGGTCTTCCCATTTTGCTCGTCAAGGACAGCCTTTCCGCCGCCCAGGCAGAATTTTTGGCATCCTCCTTCACGGGCAATGAGCTGTGCATTATCGGCGGCACGGTTGCCGTCAACAGCCGTATTGAAAACGCCCTCCGCGCCTACGGACCCGTTTCACGAATTGCCGGATCGACCAGATACCAGACCTCCGCAATGATCGCATCCCGCTTCTTCCCCAACGCCTCCGGAGCAGTTCTTGCCTGGGGCGAAAACTTCCCGGACGGACTCTGCGGCGGCACGGTCGCCTACAGAATGGGCGCTCCCCTCCTTCTTGTGGCAAACGGCAAGGAAGCTCCTGCCCGGGATTACGCCGCAACGGCAGGCATCCGCTACGGCATCGTTCTTGGCGGCGGCGGACTCATCTCCGACAGAACCGCGGAAAAGATATTTCTTTCCAAATAACCCGTTTTCTCAACCCACCGGAAGAGCCTGGCTTTTCCGGTGGGTTTCGTTTAAAACCTGCCCAACATTTCCTTCGGAGGAACAGTATGTTTTGGATGCGCTGACGTTGAATTATCCGGGGGAAAGGGGTAAAATATATACTGTTAGCAAACCAAAGCAACTCACAGTGAAAAGGACTGAACAAAGCAAAATGAACATCAATTATCTCCATCCCGCAGACCAGCTGGTCATGTTCATGCAGAGAATATACGACAAGGGGCTTACCACCACCTCCGGCGGCAACCTCTCCATCATCGACGACGACGGAAATATATGGATAACCCCCGCCGGAGTTGACAAGGGAACCCTCACCCGGGGCGACATTGTCTGCGTCCGTCCCGACGGCACCTGTATCGGCCCTCACAAGCCCTCCTCCGAGCTCCCCTTCCACGCCTCCGTCTACCGCCGCAGAAGCGATATCCGCGCCGTTCTCCACGCCCATCCCCCGGCTCTTGTGGCCTTTTCCATAGCCCGCAGACTACCCAACGTTGACCTCGTTCCCAACGTCCGCAAGACCTGCCCCAAGATCGCCATGGCCACCTACGCCGTTCCCGGAAGCGAAGCCCTTGGAGAAAACATCGGACGGGAGTTCGACTCCGGCGTTAACATCGTAATTCTGGAAAACCACGGCGTATGCATCGGCGCCGAGGATATGTTCTCGGCCTTTAAGATGTTTGAGACCCTGGACTTCACCGCCAATCTTGAGATAAACGCCCGCAAGATCGGCAAGCCCTGTCAGCTTCCTCCCGAGGCCTTCAACTCCACCGAAACCCGTTACCATCTTAAAATGGACGATTTTATTCCCCACAGCCACACCCCCGAGGAGCTTGCCGCAAGGCGGGACATGATAACCCTTATCCGCCGCTCCTACCGCCAGGGACTGTTCACGGCCACCCACGGCACCTATTCCGTCCGGCTCTCTGACGGAAGCTTTCTCATCACACCCTTCGGCCACGACAGAGCATATCTGGAGGCCGAAGACCTGGTACGCATCAAAGCCGGCATGAAGGAACAGGGCAAGACCCCCTCCCGCGCCGTCCACATCCACGAGCTCATCTACCAGCGCAACCCGGACATCAACGCCGTGCTCATCGCCCATCCCGTCCACGGCATGGCCTTTGCCGTGACCGAAGTTCCCTTTGACGTGCGCACCATCCCCGAAAGCTATATTCTCCTCCGGGACATCGTTAAGCTCCCCTTCAACGAGATCTACACCGACCCCGAAAAGTGCGCGTTGGAGTTTGCCCCCAACCGCCCGGCGATCATATTCAAAAACGACTGTGTCATCGTCACCGGCGAGACTTTGCTCAAGGCCTTTGACCGCCTTGAGGTGCTCGAATCCACCGCCCACTCAATTATCTCCGCCGCCGACCTTGGAGATATCGTCCACATCTCAGACGCCGAGATCGACGAGCTCAAGGTTGCATTTGATCTCAAGGACTGATCAGACCTTGATCCCCCCCCGCCGAAGGCTCCCGGAAATACCGGGATCGCCTTCGGCTTTGTTCTTCTCCCACCCACAGTTGATTTACAGACTTTATTGTGATATAATATAGAGTGGATTTTTGTGATTTTTGTTCGACAGGATTGATTTACTTTGACAAACATTTTGATCGTTGAAGACAATACCGGGCTCAGAAGGCTTTTGGGAATACACCTCCGCCGTGTGGGCTACGAGGTGCTTGAGGCAGGCTCCGGAACAGAGGCGCTGGCCTATTTCGACCGTATGCCAATTCACCTTATCATTGCAGACGTAATGATGCCCGAAATGGACGGCTTTGAGCTCACAAAGACCGTTCGCGCGGGAGGATGTGACATCCCCGTGCTGATAATCACCGCCAGAGACAGCCTTGAGGACAAGCGCATGGGCTTTGGCACCGGAGCGGACGACTATATGACCAAGCCCGTGGACCCGGAAGAGCTTATTCTCAGAGTGGAAGCCCTTCTCCGCAGATACAACATGAACTCCGCCTCCACGGTCTCTGTTGGAAAATGCACCCTCAACGCAGACACTCTTCAAGTCAGCTGCGGAGATACCGTTGTTGAGCTCCGCAGGATGGAATATCTGCTTTTGCAGACTCTTCTCTCATCACCCATGAAGATCTTCACAAGACAGATGCTCATGGACTCCGTCTGGGGCTACGACAGCGAGTCCGACCCACGAACCGTTGACACCCACGTTAAGCGTCTGAGAGAAAAGCTTGCCGACATCGAGGATTTTTCCATTATCACCATTCGCGGCCTGGGCTACAAGGCCGTTATCAACAAAAGCGGTAACAACCTATGAGAAAGCTTCGCTGGAAACTCACGTTCACCATACTGGGTATCGTCATATGCTCCTCTCTTCTGGGAATTCTCGGCACCGTAATGCTCCGCACACACTTCATTCCCGACCCCGAAATGGAAAGAGTTATTATGTTCGGTATCGCCTTCCGCGATATTTTCATTCTGCTTCTCACCATTGCGGGGGTGATCGTGCTTACCTTCATCATCTCCCGTCGCACCAGCTCTCCCGTTGTTGACCTTGACAACGCCATGAAAGAGATCGCCAGGGGCAATTACGACGTGGAGGTGAAGATCAAGCGCAACACAGAGGAATACGCCTCTCTTCAGCAAAACTTCAACAGCATGGCCCGTGAGCTGAAAAGCAACGAATATCTCCGCAAAAGCTTTATGGCAAACGTCTCCCACGAGCTCAAGACCCCCATATCCATCATAAACGGCTACGCCAAGCTGCTATGCGACCCCGATCTGGACGAGCAGACCCGGCTGGAATGCGCTGAGTATATCTCCCGGGAAAGCGAGCGCCTTGCTACGATGACGGGAAATATGCTGAAGATCTCCCGTCTGGACACCCAGGGCATCTCCACAAAGTTCACGGCCTTCTCCCTTGACGAACAGCTTCGCCGCACGGTGCTTTTGCTGGAGCCCCGCTGGAGCTCAAAAAACATTGAGCTGGACGTTATGCTGGACTCCATAAACTTCGTTGGCGACGAGGAGCTTATGTCCCACGTATGGTACAACATTCTGGACAACGCCGTAAAGTTTACCCCCGACGGCGGAACCGTTACCATCCGCGCTATAGCCACGACGGAGTACATCCACGTCGCCATCTCTGACAACGGCCCGGGAATGTCCCCGGAAACCGCCGAAAACGCTTTCGCCCAGTTTTACCGGGGAGAAAACTCCGACCGTTCCCAGGGAAGCGGTCTCGGTTTGCCCCTTTCAAAGCGCATATGCGAGCTCCATGGCGGAAGGATCACCGTAAACTCAGCCCTCGGAAAGGGCAGCTGTTTCACCGTGATCCTCCCCTTTCCGCGCAAAACCGCCTCTCAATCTTCCCAGATCTGAGTTCACATCCAGTTCGCACAGGGTTCCGATTTAGTTCACCCATTTGAGCTATACTTTACAGAGTTATAATAAACTTACAGGAGTATGCACGTCATGGCTCAAAACGGCAAAACCAAACTCATAAACAAGGCCCACTACCTTCTCGGCTGCAGATTTGACAATTGGGTGCGCCTGCTATGGCAGAACCGATTCCGAATTGCCCCCGGAAAGATACCCATGGCGCTGTTCATAACCCTCACCTCGCTGCTGACCTTTCCCATTGCCCTGCTTGAAAAGCTGATCTTCGACAGGAAGATCCGCCGCTCGGCTCCGGAAAAGGATCCGGTGTTCATCATCGGACACTGGCGCTCGGGTACCACCTATCTTCAGAACATTCTCTCCCGGGACCCGCAGTTTGGCTGGTGCGATCCCGTTTCAACCACCACCTTCAGCATATCAAAGCTTCTCCGCAAGCCCCTTACCAGGATCGAAAGCGGTGCGCTGAAAACAGCACGTCCTATGGACAACATGGAATACAAGGTCGACCTCCCCATTGAAGACACCTTCGCCCTTGCGACTATCTCTCCGGACTCCATAATCCATATGATCGCCTTCCCCCACAGGTACAAAAGCTACCTGCCCGGAGCATTCGTTTCCGACCTCTCCCCCGCCCGGCAGGAAAAATGGAAAAAGACCTATTCCTACATCATCAACAAGCTCACCTGGTTTTACGGCGGAAAACAGCTTTTGCTGAAAAGCCCGGACAACACCGCCCACATGACCCAGCTTTTAGAGCTTTATCCCAACGCTAAATTTGTTAACATCCACCGCGACCCCTACACAACGGTGATGAGCACCATCCATATGTTCAAAAAACAGATGGAGATAATCCGCCTCTCCCCCCTTCCCGAGGGTGATCTGGACATTATCCTTGAGGATACCATCGTCTATATCTTCAAGCGCATGTACACCGAGCTTTTTGAGCTGGAAGCCTCCCTCGGAAAAAACATGATAACCGTTTCCTACGCCGACCTTTCCGCCAGACCCATTGAATGCGCGGAAATGATCTATTCCGGCCTTGAGCTTCCCGGCTACGAAGAGGCTCTGCCCCACGTAAAGGCCTACGTTGACTCTCAGAAAAACTACGTTAAAAACCGCTTCACCATCAACCCGAGACTTCGGGACAAGATAAACAGCGAACTCGGGTTTTATTTCAAACACTACGGATACGAAATGGAGACAGAAAACTGATGGACCATCTGGACAAGCTGGAAAGCAAAAGCGTTCACATTCTCAGAGAAGCCTATTCTTCTTTCGACAAGCTCTGCATGCTGTGGTCGATAGGCAAGGACAGCACCGTTCTTCTTTGGCTGGCGCGCAAGGCCTTCTACGGCCACGTGCCCTTCCCCCTGGTGCACGTTGACACCCACTATAAGATCCCCGAGATGATCGAATACCGCGACCGTCTCGCCATGGAATACGGCCTTTACATGGTCTACGGCGAAAACCGCGCCGCCCTCGACGCAAAGGAGACCTTCCCCGACGGTAAGGTCGGCCGCGTTGAATGCTGCCGCCGCCTTAAGACCGAGGCTCTCACCCATACCCTTAACGGCACCTGGCCCAGATACCGCCTTAACCTCAAGACCGGCCAGTACGAGATCGACACCAATACCGACGCCTACACCGGCGTTATCGTCGGCGCACGCTCCGACGAAGAGGGTTCCCGTTCCAAGGAGCGCTATTTCTCCCCCAGAGACAAGAACAACGACTGGGATCTTGACGACCAGCCCCCGGAATTCTGGAACCAGTTCAAGACCGACTTCGCTCCCGGGACCCACGTCCGCATCCATCCGCTTCTGGACTGGACCGAGCTGAACATCTGGGAATATATCGAGCGCGAAAACATTCCCACCGTCTCCCTCTACTACGACCAGGGCAACGGCACCCGTTACCGCAGCCTTGGCTGTGCCCCCTGCACCGGCCCCATCAAGTCCACCTCCAAGAACGTACACGAGATCATTGAAGAGCTCAAGACCGGCGCTCTGGCAAACATTGCCGAACGCAGCGGCCGCGCTCAGGACGCAGAGGACGGCGGCGGTCTTGAGACCCTGCGCCGGGACGGATATATGTAAAGCAAAAGACGGAGGAGACCCACCACCATGGAAGAACTTTTGAATATAGTCACAGTCGGTCACGTTGACCACGGCAAAAGCACAGTTATAGGCCGCCTTCTGGCAGATGCCGGCGCCCTTCCCGACGGAAAGCTTGAAGCCATCCGCGAAAACTGCCGCCGCAACTCCAAGCCCTTTGAATACGCATTTCTTCTGGACGCTCTGAAAAACGAACAGGCTCAGGGTATTACCATCGATACTGCCCGGTGCTTTTTCAAGACCGAGACCAGAAGCTATATCATAATCGACGCTCCCGGCCACATCGAATTCCTCAAGAACATGGTCACCGGCGCCTCCCGGGCCGAGGCCGCTCTGCTGGTTATCGACGCCTCCCACGGCGTTGAGGAAAACACCCGCCGCCACGGCTATTTCCTCTCCGTTCTGGGCATCCGCCAGGTTTCCGTGCTTATCAACAAGATGGACCTTGTGAACTACAGCGAACAGGTCTACCGGGATATCTGCACCGAGTGCCGCGCCTTTTTGGAAAAGATAAACATCCACCCCGAATCCTTCATTCCGGTGAGCGGCATGGAGGGCGACAATATCGCAAACCCCTCTGTCAATATGCCCTGGTACACAGGTCAGACCGTCCTTGCCCAGATGGACAGCTTCAAGACCGTCGCTCCCCCGGAGCAGCTCCCCCTGAGACTTCCCATACAGGGCGTTTACAAGTTCACCGGCGGCGGCGACTCACGCCGTATCATTGCGGGCTCTCTGGACGCCGGCACCCTTCGCGCCGGGGACAAGATCGTCTTCTACCCCTCCGGCAAGAAGACCACCGTCAAGACCCTTGAGGTGTTCAACGCCCCCACTCCCGACCGCTTTGCCGCAGGTCAGGCCGCGGGCTTTACCATGACCGAACAGATCTTCGTCCACCGCGGCGAGATCGCCTGCATTGAGAGCGAAAAGGCTCCCCACGTCGGCGTTCGGCTGAGAGCCAATATCTTCTGGCTTGGCCGTCAGAGCTTCTCTGCGGACAGAAAGTATTTTTTGAAGTGCGGCACCGCCAAGGTTGAAATGCACCTTGAGCATATCGAGCGCATCGTAAACGCATCAAACCTCAGCTGTCAGTCCAGACAGTACGTTGAAAAGAACGAGGCCGCAGAGTGTGTTCTCCGCCTTGACCGCCCCATCGCCTTTGACCTTGCCGGCGACATGGAACAGACCAGCCGCTTCGTTATCGTCGACGATTACGAGATCGCCGGCGGCGGCATTATCACCGAGGCTTTGAACGAATACGATTTCAACACCCGTAACATCCGCTGGTCCGGCCAGAGCCTTTCTGCCGAGGAGCGCACCCGTCTTACCGGCAAAAAGGGTCTCGTGGTATGGATGACCGGCCTTTCCGGCTCGGGAAAGACCACCATCGCCGAAGAGGCCGAGCGCAGACTCCTTGCCGAGGGCATCTCCGCCTTTATCCTCGACGGCGACAAGCTCCGCCACGGACTTTGCAGTGACCTTGGCTTCTCCGATGCCGACAGAGCCGAAAACATCCGCCGCACCGCCGAGACCGCAAAGCTCTTCCGCGATGCCGGAACCGTTGCGATCGTCACCCTCATCTCCCCCTTCCGCGCCGCCCGCGACAGCGCAAGAAAGATCGTCTCCGGCGACTTTATGGAAACTTACGTAAAGGCCAGCCTTGAGTCTTGCATCTCCCGGGATCCCAAGAGCCTCTACAAAAAGGCTCTCTCCGGCGAGATCCGCTCCTTTACCGGAATCGACTCCCCCTACGAAGCTCCCGAAAATCCCGACCTTGTTCTGGACACCGAAAACTGGAACGAGGAAGAGTGTGTCGAGACCCTCGTCGGCGCGATCAAGGCCCGCCTTGCAGGCAAATAAGGAGGTTCGACCGTGAAAATAGCCATTATCACCGGGGCTTCCTCCGGCATGGGCCGTGAGTTCGTTCTTGAGCTGGACAAGTCCGAAAGCTTTGACGAGCTTTGGGTCATCGCCCGGAGAAAGGAACGGCTCGAGGCTCTTTCCGGCCTCACCCGCGCCCGTGTGCGCCCCATCTGCCTTGATCTTACGGACATGAACAGCATAACCGAGCTTGAAGCCCTTCTCAAGGCCGAAAAGCCCAACGTTGCCGTTCTGGTCAACGCCGCCGGTTTTGGCTATTTCAAGGCCTTCACCGAGCTCCCCCTGGCCGATCAGCTTAAGATGATCGACCTCAACGACAAAGCTCTTATCGCCGTGACCTACGCTACCCTGCCTTTCATGGAAAAGGGAAGCCGCATTTATAATCTGGGCTCACTCTCCTCCTTCCAGCCCGTGCCCTATATAAACGTCTACGGCGCATCAAAGGCCTTCGTCCTCAGCTATTCCCGGGCACTGAACGTAGAGCTCCGTCCCCGGGGTATCCGGGTCATGGCCGTCTGCCCCGGCTGGGTCAAGACCGAATTCTTCGACACAGCCGTCTCCGACGACACCATAACCTATTACAACCGCTACTACGAAGCCAACGAAGTCGTCCTCCGCGCCCTAAAAGACATGCGCCGCGGCCGCGACGTCTCCGTCTGCGGCTTCCCAATAAGAGCCCAGGTCCTCGGCGTAAAGCTCCTCCCCCACAAACTCGTCATGCGCATCTGGTGCGGCCAGCAAAAAAAGCCAAAATAAATATGATATGCAAAAAGAGCATCACTAAAACGTGATGCTCTTTTTTATGTTGTGAAAAAGCCACAGGGTTTCGGCGGGAGCAAGCCCCCGCCCTACTTTGAAAGCACATATTCCTGCTTTTCGGCACAGAGATACCTGTATAATTTGATGATCCGCAAAGCAAATGCCTTGCTCTTATCAACGATCACACTTTCTTTCATATCACTGACCTCATAATTCATAATTCTTAATTTTCAAATTTCGTGCGACCGACTTACGGCGGTATTAAGATTTGCGTGCTACGCACGCTGATTGCGCCTACGGCGCTGAGTGGATGATTTCAGATTAGAAGATTTAAGAGTTCAGATCGATCCACAAAGCGGGGCGGACAGCATATTGATCGCAGTGGACAAAGTTGCCGCGCTCGTAGACATAGCCGCCATAGTTGACAATAGCGGCACAATCCCAAAATTCGCCGGGCGACCTCAGCCACCAGCCGCCATAGTCGTTTCTCCGAGCGCCATTAGCAACTGCATAATCCGTAGGCTTACACTGGCTTGCACTAAGGGAGCTGAAATATTTATTGACTTCTGTTATACTGAGTAAGAATACTTGATCCTGCGTTGCATTGCCCGGATTGGTGATATAGTCGGGGTTCTTATCTGCAGATACAGTCACTGTAGGAATCATAGCCTTTTCATCGGCAGAAAATGCTGCATTGATAAAATCATTGTTCAGCCACTCGCGGAGGTCGCAGGTTTCCCAAGTAACATACGTTTTGCTTATATTGTATCGCCAGCAATCAAGAGCATATTTGCTGATGACAAGGATTTTTGTTCCGTCTTTTGCTAAGACCAACCATTCAATATCTTCTTGCCCGTTTGACTTGTTATTGTCCTGCTCATATGAACCTAATTTATATACATCTCCAACATTCACGCTTTTAACCTTATTCCATACTTCTTCACCATAGATATTAATATTACATTTTTCAATTTTATTAACACTATCTCTATACCCATCAAGCGCCTCAAATGCTGATATTGCTTCGCTGTATTTTCCAGCATCCATCAAAGCAATAGCATCGTTGTATTTGCCGTTGGGAATGATAACCGTGTTCAAAACGATTATAAAAGCAGTAACAGCGCAAACGATTGGTGTTGTAATAATGGCAATTTTCTTGTTTCGTTTTGCAATACGTTCTGCTTCTTTGCGTGCAATTTCCGCTTGGCGTTCTTTTTCTAAACGATCTGCCTCTGCCTTTGCCTTGATTTCCTCTATCTTCTTTTGGCAGGTGTAAATCTTTTCATCGGCATCCTTCCAACCGGAGATAGATGCAAACAATTTGATTGCAGATCTGTAATTGTTCACAAGATTTCCTGTCATTTTTGCTTTGCCCTCAGAAAGAATGGAATCTTTGCGTGCAACCTCCGCTTTCTCGTAGCACGATTGTGCAAGAACAGCCGAATCCTGATATTCACTAATAGATTCAAAAAGCTGCGCCGCTTCCTTATAAGCACTCTCGGTATTTGCCGCAGACATCGCATTTTTTGCACGGGTATAAATACCGTCAAGACGGGCATTTTCATTGCGGGTATTGATATGCTCTATGTAGCCCGTAAGTGCGGACCTTAACTTCTCATCAGCAAAGCGGACGGCTTTTTGGTAGTTGTTGCTATCATCAAAGGGCTCTTCGCAATTTTTTAGGCTATCTTGATTTTCTACACACAGCTCTGCCATAAGCTTACCAAGATACGCCTGTGCGTTTTCAGGATCTTGATTGAGAACCTGCTCGCAGAAATCATCCGCGCGTTCCCAATCGCCATCCTCAATGAACATGAAGGCGCGTTTCAAGAGAGGAGCGACGTTGGCGTTTCCTCCACTAATTACAGTTTCCTTAACAACGGTTGTCTTGGGCGCATCTGCCTGTGCAATCTTTTTGATTCCGCGGATCAGATCCTGCATGAAGCCAAGTCTGGACATATCCTGCGCCTGAAGATGAGAAAACTCTTCCGGCAAATCATAGGGATCCATATCCTTATATGCCGGAACCAGAACCTTCTTCTGCCCCTGCCGTATCAGAGACAGATACCGGCTCCACTCGTTTTTAACCCAGACAGCATTGAAGAATTCCGGTCTTGTGCCGAGAACTACCATAACCTTTGCTGAGTTCAGAGCCGCAAATATGTAAGGCTCGTATGCGGAACCAAGCTTATCCTCAAGAGTTATCCGGGCAAAAAAGACCTTAAACCCTTCCTGGGTAAGCTGATGGTACAAATCGTTTGCCAGAACAGAATCCTGTGTTCTCCGCCCGTTGTTATCGGTTTCCTTATAACAGATAAACACATCAAACGGTTCTTCTTTTTGGGAAATGGCAAGGATACCTTTTTGAATTTCGTTAATAGCCTTTGCTTCTTCCTCGTAAATGCTACGTTGATATCCATCCGCATACTGTAATGCAGACTTATAGTTATCATCATCAAAAATAGAAGTGAATTGAGCTCGGTTTACGGTGGGAATACGTTTATGAGAAGAAGGGTCTTCCACATACTCAATACCGTAGCGGCAGAGGACTAAAGACCAATACGCTTCGGCGTCGGTGCTGTCCTCATTCAGTATCTGCTCATAGATACCCATCGCCTTATCAAATTCATTGTTGCGCCGGAAATGATTTGCGCGGTCATACATATTCGCACGCTTGTCGTCATCGAGCTTGGGCAACGTCTGCTGCGTGCCGCAATACTCGCATTCTATTACTGTTGTTCCTGCGGCGATCTCCAATGATCCGCCACACATTTTACACTTAAATGATGCCATCATGTACTCCTTTATTTCGTCTTATCTTTTGATTTTTTTACTTCTTGGTAAAGCTTGTGTATTTGATTTATATAATTTATCGGCATGCACAAATATGCTGATTGATTTCCATTTTTGGAATAATCAACAATTTCGACATATAATTCATTATTTTGCTTGAATACGTTAGTTTTTCCGTGTGCTATACCATTGCGGATATGCCTTATAAAATCTTTGGCTTCTCCATCACCTTTCGTCATCATAATGAGCATATTATGATCAGTTCGTTCAGTAGGAAAAATAAGATTTTTGGCACAGTCATAGAAATATGTATTATCCCCAATTTGAGGAAGTCGTTTAATTTTCTTGGTCAATGCACCGACATAGCCCGATGACCAATTTTGAAAGCGATTATCATCAAATAACCAATCGAGCAAAGAAGCCCAATCCTTGTACAATCCCTCATCAACTAATCGATTAAATAACTTTCCCATTATTTTAATAATTTACACTTCTTGTTTCTATCGCCGACTAAGATTATAATCTCATTTGCAATCTCAGTTACTTTGTTAGTATCATCTGACTTCACAGCCTCTGAAAGCTCATCAAGCTTGACAGTGATCTGACTTTCAACGGATGCAAGGGCATCGTTACTCATAGGATCGGAATAACGAATTGCTTCATAAACCTTTCTACACTCTGCTTTTACGGCTTCGGTTTTTGCACTTGCCATAAGAGTATCCGCATCGACCGTCAAGGATTTAATGAAATAGGTTTGTGTTTTTACTTTGGTATCAACGCGCTCGGTTTCATCAATGGCGGCAGCTGCTTTCACGACGGAAAGAACGTTTGCTGCAAGTACGATTGCACAAACGATCACACCTACCCAATAAGGCAGAGGAGATATGAGCATACACAGCCCGCCGACTATGAAAGAAACGATAAGTCCGATATAGCTGGTTCTGATTAGTGAGATATTATAGAACAGCTTCTTTGCACTGTCAGCCTTGAACGCCATATAAGAGCAGATAAGCTGTCCAATGAACATAACGGTAATGAATACGTAACCAATCCAAAAGGACGAGGTATATTTCTCCTGTCCTGCCCAGCCGACAGAGACAAACGCGATTACATTAAAGAGGGCAAGAAGCACTGCCCAAGCGATTATGTATAGATTAAATCTTTTCTTCATCGTCATATCCTCCATCAAAGCTTTTCGCCGCATTCAAGGCAGAATTTTGCACCAGGAACTACATCCTTGCCACACTTGGGGCAAACGGTAATGAACTTATGTCCGCACTCGGGGCAGAATTTGCCTTTTGCGACGGTGTTACCACATTCGGGACATACGATCATATCCGCAGGAACGGCAGGCGCAACCTTCTCGCCGCATTCCAAACAGAATTTTGCGTTTTTGGGAAGTGTAGCACCACATTTCGCACATTTTGCTTCGGGAGCAGGAGTTTCCGTGGATGTTGTAGGTGAAAATCCCTTGAAAATCTCGCTCATCTGAGGGGCAACCACGCCTGCGGCCGCCATACCAACGCCAAGACCTATCATATCGCCTGCGACTCCGCCACCACCGCTGATGGTCATATTGCCAAGGCCTTCGGCGTAAGCTTTCTGAACCTCAGTTTGGAGAACATCCTTCTGATTGTAGCCCTTTGCCGCCATAATCTCAGCCTCGGCAAGCCCAGCCATCTTAGTTGCCTGCGCATCTGCCTGTGCACGGATAAGGTCACGCTCCGCTTCGCGCTTGGCTACTTCGGTTTCGGTGAGCTGACGCTCCATCTCGACCTTGCGGCGCGCCGCAGTCACCTCTGCCTCGGCATCTGCCTGCGCTGATTTAACCAAAGCCTCCGCCTGAATTATTCTCGTTTGGAAGGAAATCGTATGTAGTTCCTTCATTCTCTTGAAATTGGGATCGTTTTCAGGAAGCGCAATATTTGTGATGTAGAACTGCGGAATTGTGAGTCCGTATTCTTCAAAGCCACCGATGATGCTTTGACGCATAATTTCGGAAAGCTTTTCAAGGCTTTCGTCAATTTCAAGAATATCGATATTGTTAGATTTAATAGCGTTTGACAAGTGAGCCTTTACAGCCGTAGAAATCAGCGGGCGGAAAGCGTTTTGAATTGACTTTGTAAAACCGACGCCATTTTCACCCCAAGCAATTCCGTGCATCGTTCCAACAAGCTTCAAAAGAAGCTTGCGAGAGTCTGCAACGGCAAGATTCATTTCTCCGCAAGCACCGATTTCAAGCGGAATGCCAAGATTGGGATCGAGAAATCTTACCTTGGAGTCTGTCCCCCATTTGACCGCCATTTGCACGGTCTTGTTGATAAAGTAGACCTCGCAATGAAAGGGCGTGTCTCCACCGATTGTTTTATTGATCAATTTTCCAAGCTTAGGAATGTTCTGCGTTTCAAGAGTGTGGCGACCTGCTCCAAACAAGTCAAGAGCTTCGCCGTTCATAAAGAAAATCGCCTCTTGACTCTCGTGAACGATAAGCTGAGTCATAGAATTGAAATCCTCGCACGGATGCTTCCATATAAAGGTGCTATTGTCGCCTTCATATTTGATAATATCTGCAATCTGTGCCATAATCTATTATCCCCCTAAGTTCAATTTATCAAATAGTGTACCTTTTGACATTACCGGACAAGTTTATGCTGTGTTCTGTCAGTTGTATATAAGTAGCTTTATCTCCGTCAATGTGTTACATTTTACATATTTCTTTTGTCCAATCTATTG
Organism: Oscillospiraceae bacterium; assembly: GCA_015067715.1. GTDB lineage: Bacteria > Bacillota > Clostridia > Oscillospirales > QAMX01 > SIG499. The sequence goes on from SVLY01000027.1 coordinate 16,289, forward strand.
ACTTTATCACGATACAGCAGTATAATTAACCTAAAAGTATAAGACTGTCAAAAGGTACACTTTATGACAGTTGTTATTTATAATGTTAAATACAGGCAGGCAGCTTAGTTCACATAAAGCTGCCTGCCTTTTCACGTTTTCTCTCGCAGAAACGAATATCATGTCTCACAAATGACTTCAAAAACACAGACACCCGGAAAATTCCACAATGTGTCGGCGGGAGCAAGCCCCCGCCCTACGGGTTACGGTTTACCGTCTTGCCCGTAGGGACGCCCCTCCCGGGGCGTCCGAAAGCCTTGCCGTCGGGACTGGCTTACCGGAAGTCTGAACCTGACCACTGCAAGAAGTGCAAAAACCTGCTAATTTCTCACCCCCTCCTGCATGATCCGCCGCTCTCTCACTCTTCTGTAGAACGTGGCTTCGCTTATTCCGCAACGGTCCAGAACCTTGTCGAAAGGCAGCTTTTTCTCCTGCCAGTCTGAAACGATGCGGTCAAAGTTTTCCGGAACCGGCTTTTCCGGGCGGCCGAAGCGAACGCCTCTGGCCTTGGCGGCGGCGATGCCTTCGGCCTGGCGTTTTTTGATATTCTCCCTCTCGTTCTGCGCCACGAAGGAGAGTATCTGCAAAACCAGGTCGGCAATGAACGTACCCATAAGATCCTTACCCTGCCTTGTATCCAGAAGGGGCATATCCAGAACGCAGATATCAACGCCGATCTCTTTGGTCAGCACACGCCATTGCCGCTGTATCTCCTCATAGTTGCGGCCGAGGCGGTCTATGCTCAGTATGTAGAGCATATCCCCGGGACGGAGCTTTTTCACAAGCTTTAGATACCTCGGTCTTTTGAAATCCTTTCCGGACTGCTTGTCCACGTAGACGTTTGCCGCCGGAACCTCTGCCCGGCTCATGGCAAGCATCTGTCTGTCCTCGTTCTGATCCGTGCTTGAGACACGCACGTAACCGTAGACCTTCATTTTTCTCATCCTTTCTGAGGTGTTGTTATTATTATAGATGAAAAAAGAGCCACGCTCCACATTAATTACAATGCGGGAGTATGGCTCTTTTTTGTTGGATATCCCTCAGCCCAGACCGTAATAGGCGTAAAGCTCGCGCCGCTCCGACTCGCTGAGATCCGCCTGATCCACGAAGTTCTTTATCTCCGCCCTGTCGTAGCCGTCGGGATTGAAGAAGCGGGTCAGGTTTCTCTGCTCGTTGATAAAGTCCACGACACGGCTTATGTTGGAATAGTGCTTGGGCTCCTCGTAGTTACTGCCTCCGGGGTATCTCTGAGACACCGCGCTGACGTATTCCTCCCAGAAGCCCTCGCCAAACTGCTTTACAATGCCCGGGCGGATGGAATTTACGTATTCCAGAACCTGGGTGTAGGTCTTGTTCTGCTCCTGCATATTGGCAACAAGCCTTGTGGCAAGGTCAGCGGCAAGCTCCTTTTCGTAAGCGCCGACTGAGGTCTTGGCGCTCTGGGTCTTCGACGAAGCCGAGGATGAGCCGGTGCTCTTCTTTGTCCCTGAGGACGAGCTTCCGCCGCCTCCGGAGCTACCTCCTCCGCCGGAGACCTGTGCCTCGCTCTTTGCCTCTGCCAGCTTCAGCATCAAAAGCTCAAGCTCAGCCTGATAGGCAGCTTTGGCATTGGTGGTGTCCACGCCAAGGGCTTCAAGGGCTGAAAAATCCCCCATCTCCGCCGCGGCGTAGGCATCGTCAAGCTTTTCTCTGGCCTGCTTGTCCTTCGCGGCGGCAAGCTGTGCATTTCGCTCCCACTCAATGTCTGCCCGGCTGTCCCGGTAGGCCTGCTCTGCCTGTATCCTCTCCCACCGCTCTGCGGCGGCCTGGGCCTCCTGCTTTTGCTGGGCAAGGGCAAATTCCCTGTCCGCATCCGCCCGGGAGTCCTGATACTTCTGCCAAAGCAGGGCGTAGTCCCGGTCGGCATCGGCTCTGTCGGCCTCAAATTTCTGCTGGGCAAGTGCCTGTTCCCAGTCCGTGTTCAGCTGACCCAGCGCAAGCTTTGCGGCTTCGGCATCGGTTTTGGCGTTTTCCGCCCCAAGCTCTGCCATGAGCTCAAGCCCCTCAAGACGGTAGTTATCCTGAGCCGCGTGCCTTGCGGCCTCGCTTTGTGCAAGGCTTTGGGCGTACTGGTTTTCAAGGGCGATCCTTGCGGAATCGGAATATCCGCTGTTGTAAAGCCCGGATGATGCAAGGCGGTTTGCCATTGCCCGCTCCGTCCCCGCCTTTTGGGCGTAAAGACTTCTCGCCGCGGTGTCGTACTCTGCGTTGGAGGCCTCGGCGGCGGCGCCGATACGCTCCAGCCCCGCCACGGCATTGGCCTCGGCGGCGGATCTAAGCGCCGAGGAATACTGCTCTATCAGCCCGGAGGGAGTCAGATCCCCCTCCGAACCCAGAGCCGCGGCATACTGAGTGCCAACCGACCCCAGCTGACCTCCGTAGAGCTTTTTCACAGCGTCCGTCAGAGCTATACCGCCGGAGTCCGTGCGGACGTACAGCATTCCGTTGGTTCCGCTGTAGACCTCATCTTTCTTTTGTGCCATTTTATTCTCCTTAGTCTGTAAGTGTAAAATCTTCTCTGTCCACCCAGCCGTAAACCGTAGAACCCTCGCCCCAAACACGGACAAGGTGATATGGGTGGCGATATCCCCGGGCGATCTGGGTTATTTTTGCTTTTCCGGGCAGGCATCTGGGCCCAAACCGGGCGTTGGCGTGGGCAAAGTGGATGTTCCCGGTGAATTCAACGGTATCCCCCACCCGGGGCTCACGCTCCGCATCCTCCACCGGCTTTTCCTCCAGCCCGCCGTAGTAGAAGTTCTGATCCACGATATCACCTATGCCGGGAACGGTGCGCTCCCGCAGGAGATTGGTCTGACCTCCGAACTGCCACATGACAAGCCCCTCGTACTCCGGCTTTTTCGTACCCCAGCTTGCGCACCAGATGCGGTATTCCTTTCCGATGGTATCCGCGTCGAGGTAGTGCTCGAGCCAGTTTGGGTTGGTGTAGATGCCTGCGGTGTAACCTGCAGAGCGGACTCTGGCGCACCAGCTAAGGGCGATCTCCGTGCAGGTCTTCTTTCCCAGGGCGGCAACGCTTGCCTCCTCCATATCCAGAAAACAGGGCAGATCCAGCTCTTTACCGGCTATCCACCCCAAGAACGCCTCGGCCTCCCGAACGGCGTCCTCCGGGCTTTTGGCGTAGCTGTACTGATACGCCCCCATTGGTACTCCGGCCCTCAAAAAACCGGCGTAATGGGTCTCGAACATATTGTCCTTCTGGGTCGCGGCGTTCTTTCCGAAGCCCGCACGGATCATTGCGAATTTCACGCCGCCTTCTCTTGCGGCGATCTCATAGTCACAGTCCGTCTGCCAGGTTGAAACGTCCACGCCAAATATGGGCAAGCTTTCCGTCATTGTTCTTCTCCCTCCGTTTTCTCCGTTCCGTTCTTATTAATATCGGTCGCCGCAAGAATACCGTTCCATGCGGCGCTGATAGCCGCGGCAAATGCGCCCACACCCACGGCGACCGCAACGCTTTTCAGCTGCGCGTTGTTACCAAGGGCATCGGTGAAAAGCGCAAGGTTTGCCACAACCGAGGATATAAATGCCTCGGCAAAGGTCTTTGCCGCCCGTATCAGCAGGTCTTTCAGCTTTTCGTTCATATCTTATCTCTCTTTCTCTTATCTCAGCTCACAGCGGAATCGTGTCCGTGGGAGGTTCGGCTGTCAAATCTGTCCATTCGGTTCTGGGTCTGCAAAACACTCTCCTCCATGCGGGAAAGCCGGCTTTCCATTGCCGAAAGGCTTCTCTCCTGGCGGTCGGTCAAAATCTGAAGAGTCTTAATACCCTCCCGGATATCCGAAAGCTGTGTGATCATGGTTCCAAGCTCACGCTCCTCTGCGGAGAGCTTTTTTGTCAGCGCAAGCATAAATCCAAGCGCGGATATCAGCACGCCTCCCACAGCGGACAGAGCCGAAACAACACCGTACCAGTTCATAGTCTCAGATTCCGTACACAACGGAAAGCCCCACCGTCACGTCCTCAGAGGGCGTTACCGTCCAGAATACGCGAACAGTGCCGTCTTCGGGACAGGATGCCGAACGGGGCACCGCCTTTGGCACGGGGTCGCTTGCCGTCACAACAACGGGAAGCGACTCTCTTGCTCCGGGTACGGAGATATCCGTATAGGTCGAATTTGCCCCGACGGCCGCGCGGAAGCTTCCCATGCGGATGCCGGCAGAGCCCGAAAACCTCACGGCAATAGGTTCACCCTCGGCCTCGGAGGTGTCGTCTGTGAACAGCTCCGCCCAGCCGGACAGGGTATCGCTGTCGTCCCGGAGAAAAAGCTCGTAGTCCGTATCCGGCTCAGGTGTGAACCAAAGTGAAAATTCTCCGTCGTCCAGCTCGCGCATATCAAACTGCCCGGTGGTTATATCTCCGTCTGCCAAAAGCAGGCGGCAGGTCTTTCGGTAGGCATTTCCCAGGTTGGTAACTGTGACCTCGATTATCCAATGTCCCCTGCCGTCAAGCTCCGGGACTCCGCTGTAGCCCTCTATGCGGAAGTTTCTGCCGGTTGCAACGTAGGCAGGGATGTGGAACGAGGCTATCCGGTATTTCAGCCGGCTGCTGTCCCCGGTGATCCTGCCGTACATGCGGCCCTTTTCGATACGTCCGAGGGGCACTCCGGAATCGCATAGGTCTCCGTTTTCGTCCAAAGCCGCAAGGTTTCCGGACGTCGCGCCGCCGACCCTGTGGGCAGGCTCCCCAAGCTCATCTATGAGCTTATTGTATTTTGGCACCACGACTTTTTTTACAAGGCTGTCGAACCTCTCTTTAAGCTGTTTCGAAGACAAGAGCGGAACGTCGTCAAGACCGCTGATGTCTTTTCCAACGTAATCAGCAGAGGTATCAACTTTGTGATCCGTCAATGACATTTTATTCATCCTTTCAGTTTTTTGTCAGTATAATAGCTTCGGCTTATGCCCTGGCAAAGCAGGTCCTGTCCCAAAGCTGCGTTGGATATACGCATTGCAACGGTTCTGTACCTGCCGGGCTTTTTGCCAACGCCGATCATCACGGGCATTTTCGGGGTAACAAAGCTCCAGGCGGAAAAGTCCGCATTACTAAAGCTGAAGCCTCCCGATGGAGTAAAATCTGCGGCAGTCTCCCAGGGGGCGCTGTCGAAGCTGAACTCAAGCTTCAGCCTTCCCGATGCTCCGTCGTACCGCGTGAGCAGGGCGCACTGCCGTGAGACTGTCTTTTTCCACCTGTTCATAAGTCCGTCGTCGGACACAGGGGTCGTCCAATAGGCCTTAACAGGACTTACCGGGCGGTTTCCGGGATAGTCACAGAACATCCCCCGGTCGTCCCCAAGGTCGGTGCTGAACTTGCAAAGCTCGCCGTGTGCCGTACCAAAATACAGCTCACCGTCGGATTCGCACAGACAGCAGGCCGGAATTCCGTCCCAGAAAAAGCACTCGTAAACGTAACTGCTTCCGGAGTGTTCCCGGTAGGTCTTTGACTGTCTGCTGTCCAGAATATACGCCCTGCCGTTAACGCAGAGCACGTACCTTCCGCACCACTCTGCCGCCACCGCCGAGGAAAGGTCTGCCTCTTCTCTGAGCCTTCCGTCCACAAACCAGCTTCGGTTCTGAACGGCGGCGTGCTGGGTGACCTGGCTCACCGCAATGCCGCATATCCCGTTGTGCCGGGATAAAAACAGGGGTTCATCCCCGAGATTTGCCATAGTTTTGTCAGATATTCCGCCAATGCCGGAAGCGCCCTGGGTAAGGGCAAAAACGGCGCGGCCGTTCCCGTCCAGACCCCCGCTTCGCAAAAACAGCGACGCGTCCTGGTCGTTCTGTTCCTTAACTATCACCTGGTAAGAACCAAGTCTGCGGTATCCCACAACGGCACAGCTGTCCGAGCCGATGCGGGCAAAGCTGTCATCGGGGATATAGGTGGGGTCAACGTTGTATTCCGGAGCGGAGATCCCGCAGTGCCAGTCCGTGTTTTTCAGACGGGGATTCCCCGTAAAAAACAGTCTGTCGGAGTCGGCGCCGCCAATGCCGTACACCCCAAGGACGCGGCAGTTTTCGACGGACTCCCTGTTTCCGGGAATATGTCTGCGATAGACGATCTCAACGTTGTCCTGCCCCGGGACCTCCGGCTTTGCCGGAGCCCGCTGAAAGGTGACCGTACGCTTTCCCATGTCCTCGCAAAAAGCCACGGGTCTTCCGTTGACCAAAGCCGACTCGATGCCGTCAAAGCCTTCGGTGTCGACGGTGTAGGTCTTCGTCACGCCGTCCCCGGCGTACAGTATCCGCCTCTTGTCAGACAGCAGGTTAACTGCCTCGAACAGGGTTCCGGCTCCGCTTTTGGGATCGCAGGCCAGCTTCACCGTGGGAACGTAGGCAATATCACTCACAGGACGGACGGCGTTCCCGTCAAACATGAGATATTTGTTGCCGGTGAGTATCCAAAGCCTGTCTCTGCACACAGCCGAGCTTGAGGGTCCCGAGCCGACGTCCGATGCAAGCAGCTTCGGTTCCGGACCGTGGAGCCAAAGTGAGCTTCCCGCGTGGACAATCAGCCGAGCCATTCCGCCGTATTCAAACCGGTGGATGCCGTTTATCCTTTTTCCGTAAGATCCAACGGTTCGGTATCCCGGGCGCTTTGCAAGTCTGCCGGCTCTGTCCACGTGACAGTTCACCGCATCGGGACTGCGTTCCGGCGAGACCTCATGGGGAGGGGATGAAAAATCCACACCTCTGAAGTCCCTGTGATCCCTCCTGATAAGGCTTTTTCCGTAAGAGCCCTGTCTTCCGGGTATTTCCAAAGGTCTCAGCTCCCTTCTTACGAATAGTGATCTTCAACGGTCAGGGTGGTCCTGTCCCTGTGGGACCGTTTTGCGATCTCGTACTCAACGCTGTAAAAATTGTGAAGGGTTCTGTCCTCCTCGTCGGCCACAAGCCGGCATATCAGCCCCAAAAGCATATCCCTCCGCACAAGCTCTTCTTCATAGGGCACCTCGGCATCAAAGCTCTCACAGCGAGGAACGGTTTCCAGGGGCTCTTTTCCGGCGGCGAGACGGAGTCTGTTGTTCAGATCCCAAAGCTCTGCCAGAACAAGGTCGGTCATTCCCCGGGCAAAGGTCTCACGCCCCTGTCTGTCGCTGTATTCCAGAATGCCCAAAGCTCCGTCCAATAGCTCTCCGTAGGTCATAATTTCAAATCACGCTCCTTTTTTCTTTGTGCATGCCCCCGAGAGACACAGCTCGTCGGGGGCATGCGGAAACTGATATGGTATTACTCCATCATGTGAGCTCTCACCACAAAGAGCTCAATGGGGCGGACGATCTTCGCGCCGTAGGTATCCAGCACCTTGACGGCTTCGCCGAACTGGAGCTCGGGCTCGTAGGGGATAACTCTGTGGATGCCGCCGGCAAAGGCAATGGCCTTTTTGGTGCGTACCATAATGTAGTCATCCAGACCGTCGTTGTAGAGGCAGTTGGACATAACGATGTGGGCACCCTTGTATCTGCCGACCTCGCCGTTGCCGATGAGCTTGGGGTTGTCGGTGGAGAGGGAGATCACCTTGGTGCATATCTTGTCGTAGAACCAGGGGGGACACTCCACAACAATGTCGTCGGCAGTGCGAACGCCGCACTCCCAAAGGGCGACGAGGGCGTTGTCGATCTCGGCAACAGCCTTGTCAACGGTGTCAACAAGGGCAGAATCGCTCATGTTTTCACTACTGTTGGCAAGAGAGCCAATGTACATATCTCTCAGCTCCGTAATGCCGTCGGCGGCACCGTCGATGAGGATCTGCATGATGTTCTCGTCGCTCTGAGCCGCGTCGATGGAGTCCACAAAGAAGTTGGCGTACTTGTACTGGTCGATGTCCAGATAAACGCCGGTGTCGATGGGGCTTTCGGCAACGTTGATGCTCTTGCCGGGGATGTAGGTGTTGATGGTGGGACGCATTGCGCCGACGATCTTAACGCGCTTGCCCTCGCCAACGTCGCCCTGGAACTGTCTGTTGCAGTTAGCCTCCAGAACACAGCGTCTCTTCAGGGCTCTTTCAATGCCCTTTGCCCAGATGGTTTCCTTAAAGTTTTCAAATGCCATAAATTAACATCCTTTCTTTTTCTTTTGGTGGAAGGCCATGCTTCTCACCGCTTTTTCCCAGACGTCGTCGTCCATAAGTCTGTCTCCGCCGTTTTTCAACAGGGAATCCAGCTCCGCCTCGGAATAGTAGCTTCCGCCGGAGGCTCCCGTGTCGCCGAGACTTCCAACGGCCTTTTCTCTGTTTTTGCCGTTCTGTTCACCTGCGGCAACGGAGTTTTTCAGCCTGCTGATCTCATGCTTCTGGTATGCAACGATGAGATCCGTGCCGTTTCTTATGTCCGCAACAACGTCTTCGGGAAGATGGGTGACATCCGGATAAAGCTTCTGAAATTCCGAAACCTTCCGTTTTATCTCCTCTTCCCTTTTTTCTGCGGCAAGAGATGCCATTCTGGCGTCCCTTGCCCTGTCCGCCTCTTTTTTAAGGCGGACGTGCTCACGGGCCAGCTCCGAGGGCATGCCCTTTTCAACAAGAGCGGCCTCCTCTGCGCCGTCACGCTCGCTTTCAAGCCGGTCAAGGAACTGCGCTCTGGTGAGACCCTCGGCAGCGGCGCGGCTGTCTAAAACGCTGAATTCTCTGGAAGCTCTCAGCCTGTCCCGCTCCGATACCACCTTGTCGTAGTTCATGCCCTTCTGGGCGGCGATCTTGAGCTCGTCGAGGGTGAGCTCCTTTATTTCGCCGTTGTACTTGATCCTGTGCTTTTCCTCTGCCTTTTCCCCCTCAACAGCATTTTCTCCGGGTGCGGAGATCGGCTGTTCCCCCGCGCCGGGTTCGGTTGCCCGGGTGTTTTCAAGGGGCTCGGCGGCAGAATTTTCCATTGTCATGTCAAAGCCGGTATTGCTTTCCATGGGGTTCTCCTTTCGTTTATGCCAAACGGTTCGGGTCTGAACCGTCTATGCCTGTGTTTTGTTCTTTCAGTTTTTTAAGTATGGTCTCCCGGTTTGGCACAAAGCCCTCGGGAAGGCTCTCGATATAGGTCGCGGCGTCGGAAATAATTCCAAGCCGGTAGAGATTGTCCAGGGTCTGGATCTGGGTCAGCTCGCTCCAGTAGGACGAAGAGCCCACGTCGATCTTCAGCTCGATAGCCTCGGGCACCACAGCGGAGAAGTCGAAATACAGGTACTGTTTTTCTCCTCCGTCCGCGGGTCTTGCCTTTACCGTGCGTATGCCGTAGTCTGCGCGCATCATGTCGATAATGATCCGCACACAGCTTTCAACGAAGTCGAAATATGCCAGCCGCTGAAGCTGCAGGGGCACGGCGTTTGCCTTTTGCACGGCGATAATTGCCGAGGTATTGTCCGGTCTCACCGTGCCCAAAGCCGCATCGGATGCGCCGATGCACTCCTTGGTATACTGCACGGTTCTGTCCACCAGCTCAAACACCTGGAAGCTCATGTCCCCCGGACGGAAGGCCGAAGCAATGGCGTCGTTGGGGTTACCTCTTACGCCAACAGCCTGGCCAATGCGGTTGGTCCATTTTGAAACTCTGGTCTGGTCGTAGAGCATGGTGGGGAAGGCGCAGAGCTTGACGTACTGCATTGCCATCGCCCAAAGACGGTTTATGTATATCTGGTTGGGGATAAGCCCCGTGATCACCGCCTGGCCGTGGTAGGAGCTGCGTATCTTTTCCCAGCTCATGTAGGCAATGGGGTAAAGGGAATATCCAAGCCTGCAGGGCTTTTTTATGATAACACCCTTTGCCACCTTGCAATACCAAACCTCACCGTCCTCCTTCCAGAATCTTGTGAGCACCGTGACCAGATTGTTTCTTCTGTCCAGCTCCTCGTTTGCATATCTGCCGTGTTCCATATCCGGAATAAGGCTTTCCGGATCACAGCCGCAGCTTTCCGCAAGGGCAAATGCATCTGCCTTCAGCATTCTCTGAACGGCGATTATATAGGGCTGGCTCTGAACCTGGGAGATATAGGGGTTGCCGAAGATTACCTTCGTGTTGTCCAGAACCTCCGCCCTTATCTCTCCCCTGGTCTCTCTGCCGGTGTCCACGTCGTTGTCCATGTAAAAATAGATACATCCGTCCCCGTCCACACAGCAGTTGCGGAGCATATCTCTGAACTTTTCCTTCAGCCCCGCACGTTCAACAACTCTGCCGATCTCGCCGGAGAGCACACCTGCGGAAAACCTTTCAAGCTCGCCCTCTTCAAAGGGCTCAATGTTCACGGCGATGTCGTCGGAGGCGATCATCGCAAGAAAATAGCTGACACAGCGCTTCAAAACGTTAAGCACAGGCTTTTCAAGGTCGGGCGCATTAACACCCTCCCACTGATTGCCGATAAAAAAGTTTTCGTTCTTTCTTACGGTCTCGTAAAGGCCTATGCTCTCGTTGTAGTCAACACCGTCGGAATACTCCCGCCATATCTCGTCCGCATTGGCTTTGAATTTACTTTTCAAGGGACAACTGCCCCCTTTCGGTTCCGTCGTAGTTCATAATGTTTTCGTACTGTCTTGCCAGCCTTATGCTCTCTCTGTCCGGCGGCTCCGGGGTCGGACGGAGCTCCGGCTGTTTTGGGGAAGGCTTTTTTCTCTGTGCCATAACTCCCCAAAACAGTCCCGCTCCCAACCCCGAGGCCGCTCCAAGACAGAACATAAGCAGGGCAAAAACCATGTCGGTTGCTGTCATAAGCGATACCTCTCGTCTTTCTTTTTTTAGTAGTCTGCGTAAATAAACTGCTCCGACCTGTCCGGCTCTGCCGCCACGTCCGGGCTTGAGCTGCCCCGGTCCGCAAGGAAATACCTCAGTGCATCCGGGGCATGGGTTATGGGGTGCGGCGTCACCGAAACGTCGTTGTAGTTTGCCTCAGAGTGCTGTAAAAGCGGCAGGCTTCGAATCAGATACCGGCACTGTGAAAAGATCTTCAGCCGTGAGGTCCTGTTTCCCATTTCGTCCTCAATGGGGCGAAGCCACTCTTTAACAGCCTGCCATCCCGCAACGCGCTGGGCTCCGGCCTTTACAACGGGCACTCCGTGTTCCGCAAAGATATCCGCAATGCCAAGCCCCGAATCCTTCTGTCTGTTCCAGATGTCCGGGGGCGCAAGAAAGGCGGATATCTCCTCATCTCCGGACAGCCTCAGTATCTCGTCGGCGGCTTCCCCTGCGATAAGGGGTCTGCCCCCGTCGGCGGCATTGTCCCGTCCGGAGCAAAACTCCCGGTAAACGTAAGCCCTTCCCGTTGAGTCCGAGGCGATCCAGAGCACGGCCAGCATATCCAGCCCGTAGTCCAGGGACACCGTCCGACGCCATTCCGGCGGGATATCAAAGGGCTCGCAGACGTGTATGTCCCTTGAAAACTCCGGAAAGAACTGTCCCTCGAAGATGTCCCAGTCTCCGTCCAGAAGAGCTCTTCGCTCTCTGTCCGGAAGCTCGTTGAGCCTCTCAAGATAGCCCGGGTCGGACTTCATGAGAAAGAAATTGTCCCTCACCGTTGCGGGAATGTAGAGCCTCGTTCTGCCCTTCACGGAAAACACCTCTCCCGGAAGCACTCCGGAATCAATGAACCGCTCTTTGACAAAATCGTGACCCACACCCCCGGGGTTTGTGGAGCATTTCATTCTCTTTGGAAACCCGTTAGCACCCCTGATGCGGCTCAGCATATAGGTGTACTGAAATGCGGTGAAGTGGGTCAGCTCGTCGAAACGTATAACGTCGTATTCCGCAGACTGATACTGCCGCACGTCGTCCTCTCTGGCGCAGTAGCCAAAGTCCACCAGCGACCCGTTGCAAAGCCTGAGCACGTGCTCGGTTCTGCTGTATTTTCCCACAGAGGGCGGGATGATGTCCGATGCAATGCGGAGTATACTTTTTTCAAGCTCACCCAGAGTGCGTCTGAGGATGAGCTGCTTTGACCCGGGATATTTCAGCCCAAAAATAAGGCTGTCCACCACCTGGCCATAGCTTTTTCCGCCTCCTGCCGCGCCTCCGTAGAGCACCTCGTCCGCATCTGCGTCGATGAACTGCCGCTGTCTTGGAGTTATGGTGAGGTGAAGATCCATTCTACTGATCTATCACCTCGATCTCCACACGGCTCAGCTCATCCACGGAAAGCTTCGCATCCCGTTTGAAAAACCCAAGGCACTGCCCCAGAAGCTCAAGGGCCTTCATGGCTCCCCGGGAGTCAAACTTAAACTCCCCGCAAGCGCCGTCCTCGCCCCGCTTCGTCGCAGGCTCGATCTGCATACAGCGCTCATAAATGCGTATGAGCTCAAGACAGATCCTCTCCTGGGTATAACCGCAGGCCTTCAGCCTTGTCTCTGCGCGGGTACGGATGTACTCCGTCACAGCCTCACTTGAAAGCAGCCTTTCCGCCATGCGCTCTGCCTTTTCGCCCTCCGGAGCAAGCCCCGCCCTTACAACAGCCAGAGCCGGCTGTTCTGAGCTGAGCTTCTCCAGCTCGGCAACAAAGAGAGCCTCTTTTTTCTTCAGCTCGCTCAAAGCAAACCTCCTTTTCTCTCGCACAAAATGCGCACGCCGGGACGGCAGATTTTTTCGGAGGCAATGCCTTTGTTGCAAGCCGCAGGTCAGCTATATCTGAACCCCGCCGTACATGACCGTTGCAAATCTTGTAATTGCCGTCTCCCTGTATCTGTAAACAGAAGACATGCACACTCCAAGTTTTTTCATAAGCCGGGGAATACTGTCCTTGCCGCGGTTTATGTAAAACGCGGCAAGCACAGCTCTGTCCTCTTCGGGCAGGGCGCCAAGACAGACGTCCATCCCCTTAAGCCAGCGTTTCAGCCATGAAAGTTGGGCTTCCATCTTTCGCTTTCTGTAACGATAGGACTCCTGCATATTATCTGTGGCCAGGTCTATCCTCGCATCCAGCTCTGAGATCTTTCCTTCAAGGCTTACTATGCTCAGCTTTCTCACGTTGTAGAGCCTGAGTTCGCTTTCAGCTTCCCTTTTGCAATCCATTGCATCTCTCTCCTTCTTTGGCTTGATTTTGCATTTAAGGTATTGTATAATAGTTGGTGAACAGACCCAAACCGTTAAATAACACCCACTCCGCAAAACCTCTGCCGTCCCGGTTGCACTGACATGATACCCCCGTAGATTGTCGTTTTTTGTCGTTTGGATACTGTTTTTAAAAATCGAAAAGTTTTTTTGTCAGGAGGTTAAAGAGCAATGCAGAAGAAATATTGGTCATACCTTATCCATCTTGCCGAAAATATGTGGAGCGACACTCCCAACAGCCGCATGTGGGGCTTCCGCAACTGGCCCGACGGCGCGGGCTACAGGGACAAAGTCCTCTGTGACGACGAGATCTGGGACAAGCTCATCAGCGAATTCCCCAAATTCGGCATAAACACCCTTGTGGTTGACGTGGCGATGCGATCCGGTTCG